>JAFGNM010000023.1 GCA_016927015.1 Candidatus Bathyarchaeota archaeon
GGGGTTGCCAAGCCAGGTCAAAGGCGTAGGACTGAGGCTCCTATCCTGTAGAGGTTCGTGGGTTCGAATCCCACCCCCCGCACCAAAGTTCGAGTTCAGTGCCTTCAAATATTTATATAATGGGTGCTGAACAAACGTCCCGAACCGGAAAAGACAAAAAACAAAAACCTCTGAGTAGAGAAGACCAGATTTTCGAAAGAGCCATGAAACGGCTAAAAACTACGCCGGATGTCATTGAAGAAGACAGGCATTGCATTTTGAGGCTTGTTGAACATTTGCTGGCTAAGGGCGTCGGCAAATCAAGAGTTGTCAAGTACATTAATCATCTAATTGTAGTTGCCAGAATCGGCTTGAAAATCAATGGAGAACCCATAGGACAATTCAACAGAACAGGAATAGAGAAAGTGGTAGGTCGCATCAACACAAGAAGATATACGGAGCATACGAAACACGACTATAAGATAATTATTAAGAAATATTTTCAATGGTTAAGAGGTTGCGACGAAGACGCGCATGAGTATCCGCCTGAAGTGGCGTGGATTAAGACTTCTTTCAAAAAGAAACGGTTGTTGCCGGAAGCGTTGCTAACCGCGGAGGAGTTTAAGAAGCTCGTAGGGGCAACTGAAAACTTGAGGGATCGAGCTCTCATACTCAGCCACTACGATGGAGGCTTCAGAATAGGGGAGACTCTTTCTCTGCGGATACTCAACGTTTCTTTTGACAAATATAGCGCGGTGGTACGTGTAGATGGCAAAACTGGACCGAGACGAGTAAGGCTCACGATTTCGACGCCTGCATTAGCTTCATGGCTTAGCATTCATCCCTTTAAAAACGATCCCAATGCTCCTTTGTGGGTTGGCGTAGGCACAGTTGGCAGAGGTGACCCATTAAGTTATGATGGCGCAAGAGCGTTACTTCGCAGACTTGCCAAGAAGGCAGGGCTGAAAAAACGGGTATACACTCATTTGATGAGGCATACACGAGCGACGGAACTCGCAAACATCCTAACAGAGGCGCAGATGAAGGAGCACCTTGGCTGGGTTCCAGGGTCTGATATGCCTTCAACTTACGTCCATCTGTCGGGGCGAGATGTCGACGGTGCCATACTCAAGGCCCATGGGATAACGGTAGATCAAGAGACGAAAGCAAAAGTTGCGCTTATCCTAACTAAATGTCCACGTTGTGACCAAGAGTCGAGTTCGGATGCTCAATTTTGCCCTAAGTGTGGCATGGTTCTTAACGATAAGGCAGCGTTGAAGCTACAGGAAGAACGCAATTTAGCTGATAGAATAATGACTCTTCTTATGAAGGATAGTGAAGTCAGGAAACTTCTCGCTAGGAAGATTTCTGAGCTTTATGAATCTTCGCGGCTTGATTCCACATCTCAAGAAGCTCTCTAGCCCAGTACGGTAAAGAATCGTGGACTTCGCTTTCTTTTTTCTTCGAATTTTGCCTGTTAACCAATTTGGTCTCCTATATAAGAAATAAAGAAAAACTTTTGCTATACTCCCTTCAGATTGCGATACCTATTGGGATTAAGTTTTCAGAACCACAATCGTTTGGTTTTTTGTTAATTTCTGAAGTTCTTGCCATAAGCCTAGTTTTCTGAGATGGCAATGGTTGCCGTCTCCGGTTTTTTTCACCTCATGTTCGAAGATCCAATCCGAAAATTAAAAAAATCATGGGCAGGTGGTATCTACATTATGTTGTGGTCTCAAAGTCAACCTCAAACCAACAATCATTTGATGAAGATTTCGTTTCCGTCCTTAAACATCTTCCACCAACCAGTAAGTCTTGGCAAACGCTTCTTGGCTTTTTCGAAGGCGACCTCCAAACCATAAGGTTTCAGATTCGGTTGAGTTTCACTTCTAGAATGTACGGGTTCGCCGAGGAACAAGTATGTGTAGAACAGAGCGGAGAAAAGTGCGGCCCTTTCCCAGTCTGTTTCGAAAACAGGCGCAATGCAATACTTGCAACCTGCTTTTGAGAAGGCTCTTATCAAGTCTTTATGTCCCGCAGAACATGCAGATAACACAATAAGCAGGGGTCTTTCTTCTTGAGGTAAATCCAGCCATAACCCGTTCAAGAAATCTTGTTTGAAAATGCTATTCCCAGCGTACAAAATTGTTTTCCCAGTTTCCTTATCAACGCCTCCATGAGCAGAGACATGTATGGTCTGTGTTAAGGCATACTTGAGATAAACATCAAGGCTTCGAATGCCTTTTGTTGCACCTCTTATTTGGTGAAGGTATAAGTCTACTGGTTTTGCGTTCCATTCTCTTCTTTGACGATTTAGTATGCGAACCAGTTGATACAGAAACTGCCCTTCAGAACATTTTTCCTGTGATAAAACAGTACAGTCAAGAATTGTAACTCCTTGTTGGATTAGCTGTTGAGTTCTGTGTCTTTTGAGCCACGCTCTTCCTATTGGACTCAGTTGTCCTGATGTTTCTTTAGCAGAAATTAACTAGCCCTCCTTTCTAATGACCCGAACATGAAGTGTAGCTTTAGTTTGACGTTATGACGTTATGGTGTCATGTCGTATAAAGCATTTAGGGTCACGGTACCAAATGCCATTTAAGGGCTAATACATGAGAAAACGTAGAACAACCATTTATGTTGACGAAGAAGTTTGGACTAAGTTCATGAAATATCTAGTTGAAAAATTCGGCAAAACTCATGGTGGTGTCATTTCCGAAGAAATTGAGAAGGCAATCCTACTTCTCATAAAGAAGCATTAAACCGTTTATGAATTCCTCTTCAACGTTCAATCATCTGATGTAATATTTATTTCTTGAAGAAAAGCTATCCTAAAGGTGTGAAAAGATGTGCATTCGTGACCGCAAACAGACAAGCTTGAGTGATTGGGTATTTGCGTTCCTTCAAGGGTTCAGGTTTGAATATAGCAAGATTAGTGAACAAGAAAAAAGGTTCCTTGAACCGTTCCTCAAAGAACAAACGCTAACTCGCCATTGTCAAGTGGAAATTGTTCAGTTCACTAATCCTGATCGCATTGTTCTTCTCTTTTTCTTTGACTCTACCAAGAAAGACTTGCTAATTGATATTCACAAATCAAATTGGAGCAACTTGGATCTAACTGTAGAAATGCTTATTGCCAAATACCCGACCCTTAAAATTCAACGCGCGGACCTTTGGGAGTTAATTAGTCGCTGCAAGGACATTAAACCCAGTGCCATATATTCTATTCACTTCGTCGATAACATTTGTTGTATTAGTTTCGCAAGAGACCCAAGAAAAAAGGGAAGTCTGTTTCCTTGGAGTTTCAATTACATCAACGATCCACAACAGTTGGCGGAGGTTATATTCAATTTGAACCTCAATCAAGCTTCAACATACTTTTGAAGTGGCATAGTGGACTCCTGTACCGAAAATTCAATCATTGCATTATGATTACTTCTGACATTAAAAAAGCAGGAAGTAGAGGTTTAAACAACTACTTTTGGACATAGGTTTTTCTTAGTGCATTTTGGGCAAAGACACTCGGCGAACGGATACTGGCTGGGCATTTCTCCGCTTATTTGCATTGCTTTGGCTTCATTTTCTGCGTCTTTTTTTATTTGCCTGAATTTTTCTACTACTGGCTTCAATTTTTGTCTTATTTCTTCTTGTTGCTTTTTTACCATTTTAACGGTTAGTTTAGGTTTATCCTCAAGTGTGAGGTCAAAACCCATTTCTTCTCTGTCGTCTTCCGAGATTGCACGGCGTGCAATCTCTGCCATTTTGGTTTTTGGACCTGTTGGTAATTTGAATTCTTTCGACACGTATTTGTAAATGGTTCTTTCCTTATATGGAAGCAGTTTCGCCATTTCAGCTACGATTTGGCCTAATTCTACTCCGCGGTTGACTAGTATTTGAGCGACTCGATTGAAGCGCATCTTCTTTTCTTCTTCCGATACAGGTCTTCTGATGTTAGCGTGAATGGTCACTAATTCTCGTTTCAAGTCGTCGTTTCCGCAGTCTACTATTTTTTCCGGCCATGCTGGATCAGCATATTTACGGTGTTTTCCATCGAGCACTTTCTTAGTTTCTTTATCAATAAGCGCCGGATAAATTGACTTCACTTGGTCTTTGCTCAATCTAAGAAGATTAATTGTTTCCTTGTCTGGAACTACTGCGCTCATTTATAAGACCTGATTTGATAATTTTGATTTACACTTTAAATCTTTTGTCGTTTATTTTTTTCAAAAAACTCACTATGTAAACAGTTTGTACTTTTCATTAATGGTTTGAACCCATCTTTTTGTATTTTATTATTAGAGGCATAATGCATGAGGGCAAATGAAATTTCTAAAAGCATACTTCCTACGCCTTTCTTGGAACAACACAGAAATATTCAACAGAACCAACCATTTAAGCAGAAAAGGGCAGACCAAAAGACTTTGTTGTGCGAAGCACAGCTTTCGCCCTATTTATTTAGTGCGAATGCTGAGTTTCGTCCTATCTCCCGAATTATTTTCACCAAATCCTCCAAGGTCGTGAAACGAGGACTCTTCTTTTTTGGTTATTTTTTTGCCATCTACTTGTGGGAGAGTCGTGTTTCGCAATAATGGGGTTGAGCTAGTTGGTAAGACAATGGGAAATTGGTCTAAAAATTTCTGGGAATGTGAGTGACTACAAAAGTGTAACTCGCCTTCTTGCTCATCTTCTCAGGAAGTCGGGCAGCGAGGCTTCCAAGGAGCTTTATTGCTATAATTTATTCCGTTTCTATTTGTTTGTAGGCAAGAGAAAAGGAACAACTCTCAGTCCTGATGATATTGTGCGCTTAAGTAAACAAGAAGTTGAAAGTTTGGTTCAAAGCTTTTGTGATTTGAAAGTGGATAGCCGCAACTGTGCAAACATGCAATTGCATGTTTTGAAGACTTTTTTCAAGATTAACGGTTTCAAAGGTGATCGAGAACTTGATTTGGAAAGTTATTCGTTGAGGGGGTTTGTTAGGATAAGACCTGAATACATTCCAACTTTAGCAGAGGCACTAAAAATGGCTGATGTTGCTGGCAACCTAAAAAACAGAGCTATAATCCTAGTACTCTTCTCAACAGGCTTGAGGGTGTCAACCTTATGTGCGATCTTGTATAGTGACATAAAAAATGAATTAGAAAGAGGAACAGATATGCTTCAAGTTAGAGTCTATTCAGAGATGAAGAAGATTGTTCCTAATGCCTGTAAGGGGCGTATAGAATACACAACATTCACGAGTCCCGAAGCTACTGAGGCAATACGACTCTATCTGAAAGAGCGCGCTCGTAAATATGGCGAAATCGGCGATAAGGAGCCCTTGTTTATTCCCGAGGTGGGCAGGCTTAGAAGAATCAAAAGAAGTATTCGGCCATTGACTTCAAGGGAAGTTCAATTAATTGTGAAAGCAGCGGCAAGAAAAGCAGGGTTAGAAAACTGGAAAAATGTAACGCCTCATGCATTGAGGAAAACCTTCTCTTCGTGGGTTCTTAGAACTACGCTGAGAGATGGTGGAACCTTGGAAGCAAAGACACAAGAAGTTTTGATGGGTCATAGGCTTCCTGGTTCCCAAGATGTCTACTATGATCGAACTAAACCTGAGGAGTTACGCAAGGAGTATTCACGGCTGAATTTTACCCCGCGAATTGAAGGACGACTAGAGCCTTCTGAGATATTAAAAATAATGTCTGATGCTTTGGGGATAGATTTTTTGCAAATGTTAAGCTCCAAAAAGATGAGCCTGAACCGAGATTTAACAAGTGGGGAGCAACTGCACCTTATAAAAGAGGCTCTCCAAAAGGGTATAAATGAGTTTAAAGCAACAAAGTATTTAGAAGAAAAGCAGCAATCTACGAATGAACTAACCAAATTAACTGAAAACATCAAATTGCAACCATTTAGTCAAGAGCAAACTTTTTTGTTTTCTCGATTTAGCCAACAAACTGAACCCTGTGATAAGAAAGATTACGGGCAAATGAGCAAACTATCATTGAAAGTTAAAAAGTATAATGAGCCTAAAAACGTTTGCCAGTCCAATATTCTGTCTTTTTCTTGCGATTCTCAATAGAGATTTCAATTCAAAGACTGATGAAGTTACTCAAATTTCAATTTGGCTATAACTTTAAAATTAGCGCGCGCCGGATTTAACGTCCTGTCTGATTTGTAATACCAGATTGAGACAGCTGTTTCATCTTTACATATTCCTCTATTGCCTTTTCAGGGTCAATGTCAGTGTCTTCGAAGGCTCTAGCAACCGCTGCTTTCAAAACTTTAAACTTGTTTTCAATATTTGCTCTCCCGAATTTTAGTTTTGAATATTGAATCCGTAATCGATCGGGTTTTGAGCTGTCGAAATACGGGTCTTGACTTCCGGGTAAGACGTGTCCTATTAGGAACAATTGAACTTCATTGTCGAGGTTGCTGCCGTCAATCAGTTGACTGTGAAGGACTGTTTCAAAAGATTTGCGGAGACAGTGGGGGTGAACTGCTTGCCAACGTTCTATGCCTGCTTTTTTTGCGGCTGATTTGACTATAATTTGAAGTTGCCTTGACGTTAGACTCTTCTTCTTTCTTTCATCCTTGCTAATGTGATTGTATTCCGAGGTGAAAAGAGGCTCATTATCTCCAATTTTGCCGTACTTTTCTAACCTTTCTCTAATATAGAGTTTGATTGCTTGAGATGCTTCTTCGTTGGTAAACGAGTAATACGGTATTCCTCCTTTGCACGCATTTGGAACGATCTTTTTCATCCCTGGATAAACCGGTACCATGATGTTTGCGAAATTATTGTTTAATTCTTCTGCGATGTCCGAGTATAAAACTGCTCTTAAGGTTGAATTACGGAGACCTGTACTGAATAGCGTCAGAATTATGGCGCGATCTCGCAGGGAGCCAGCAGAATCCGCCATTCGGTAGACCTCTGATTTGGTGGGAATGTACTCATGACTTATCCTGAAACGGCGTGGTGCATGATAAGTCTCTAGCTCCAAGGCTCTTATGCCCTTGAATCCGTTCGAGACAAAGAATGCCTTCAGTATTGCTATTGCCAAGTTGGAATATCTGGGTGAAGTTCCCATTATACTGTCGGCAAATTCTTGGACAAGTTTCTCTGCTCGCTTTCTGCGTAGTTTAACCAGCTCGTTTGGGTTCTTGCCCGTGGATTCGCAAAATTTGAATAAAGTCCTAAGGTATAGTCTTCTGCTTGCTTCGCTTCTACTTTTTCGCATTAAGTGAAGCAAGAGATTATTTACAGGTGGATATTTGCTTGTCCATCCTTGCACTTTTAGAAATTTATGATGAGGTCGTTGATCCATTCTAGACTCATGGAGATTGTTTAATCCTCGTAATTCCCTTGTATTGAATTGGCTCCGCGTCATCGTTCAGACCACATTTCCGTTTACCTGTTTTTCCAAGAAACTGAAAGAACTGAACAATCGAACCTGTCGAGATTGCAGAAAACAATCGCGTCAAAATCCCCCTTATTCGCTTTCCTTATCATGCTTTCAAAGCTCGATTTGCCTGTTTTTTCTCTTGTTTCATATCGATCAACAAAAATGAATTCAACTTTCCAACATTCTTCCCTACAGTAGCTCCAGCAGTTACATACTTTAGTCCTCAAATTTACGCCAAATTTTCTGTCTAGAGCATTTGTTCTCGCATATATTGCTGCGATTATCGGATTCCTGTTAATTCTCTCACTTACGTATGCCTCAATTCTTAAATCCCTATTTTGGGCTTGGTTTTCCTTTATTTGTAGCATTTTCCATTTGTTTGACATCCATAATCACCCGCTCTCTGTCTCACATGTCTTATTTGTCTTATTACGAGACAAGACATTTAAGTGTTTTGCTTGTGGCAAGACTTATAATCAAAAAGTCACAACAAGTATACGGTGAGTTGTTTGAGCAAGAAAACATGGTCAACTAGGCTTGACGAAAAGACTGAGCAAAAAATTCAGCGTTTAATATCGCAAACAGGCTTGAAGGAAGCTGAAGTTTTACGCAGACTAATCATAATCGGGACAAACAAGGTAAAAGAGCCTTCCGATCTGTTAAAAATATGATTTTACAGAAAGTTAGAAACGAGTTTGTAACATAGCTTCGGTTGAGCAGAAGAAATCCAAAGTATCAAAACTTACTCTTATTGTAGTTTCAATCTATCAGATAGTTTGGTATAGGCGTGTAGACTTGGGCTCTATAGACCCCGGTTCAAATCCGGGCAGCCCCACCACTTTTTGGGTTCAGAACCACCACTAATTTTATAAACAGAACACAATAAATCCAAATTATGCCCCGCGCCAAATACGCCCACCTCATGGAAAACCCCGACGTCAAACGCTGGTTCGACAACACCGCCCGCGGCTCCAGAATAACCGCAGACGTCTGCCTACGACGGCTCGGAAGCTTTTGCAAATCACACAAAATCACTCCCAAAGAGTTTGCAGCCTTACCCGATAAAGAACTGTATGACATGCTCATGGATTACGTCTCAGCGCAGGAGAAAAAAGGCTACGCAGGAAACTACATAAACTCAACCCTCAAAGCCCTAAAATCTTGGCTCGCCCACAACCACAGAGAAGTAAAAATCAAAATAAAGATAAAAGGAATAGACGAAACCCCAACACTAAAGGACGAACGCGTTCCAACCCTGCCCGAACTGCACAGAATATTCTTGGCTGGAGACTCAAAAGCCCGAACAGCCTGCATCCTCGTTGCCCACAGCGGACTACGCCTACAAACACTAGGCAACTACCTAGGCAAAGACGGACTAAGAGTCAAAGACTTACCCGAGATGAACATTGAAAACGACAGAATCGTCTTTTCCAAAATACCAACCATGGTCATTGTGCGCAAAGAACTAAGCAAAGCAGGACATCAGTATTTCACGTTTCTAAGCGAACAAGGCTGCGACTACCTCAAAGGCTATCTAGAGGAAAGAATACGCGAAGGCGAAGAACTCACAGCAGCCTCTGCCATAATTACGCCTAAGCAGAGAAAGAAACCTTTCATCAGAACAATCAACATAGGAGACTTAATGCGACAAGCCATACGACAGGCAGGTTTTCCCTGGAGACCCTACGTTCTAAGGTGTTTTTTTGACACGGAAGAAATGCTGGGGGAATCAAAAGGTGTGGTTTTACGTGACTACCGGCAATTCTGGATGGGTCATAAAGGCGACATAGAAAACAGGTACACCACTAACAAGCGCCGACTTCCAGAAACTGTGATCAACGATATGCGTCAGGCATACGAAAGAAGCCAAGAATTTCTACAGACCACAAAGAGCAAGGAAACAAGCAAGGAAAAAATGACGCAGACCTTTAACGAACGTTTTCTTCTCATTTCAGGTCTTAAGCAAGATGAAGTTGACAAGATGGATTTGTCTGCGGTGAGCGATGACGAAATCCGTAAGATCATGCGGAAGTTTTTAGGGTTGGAGGCACCGAATGGCGCTAAACAAAAAGTGGTCAGCGTTGATGAAGCAAATGAGTATCTGTCAAAGGGTTGGGAATACGTAGCCAAACTCTCAGACAACAAAGTTGTTATCAAAATGAACTCAAATACAATAAACTAAAACAACTTGACGAGAAAATAGCCTTGAAGCTTGAATCTGTATGGACATGGTGGATTTTGACCCCAAAAGGGTCGGACCAAACTATCAGACGCATTCACCACTTCAGCCTTAAACTGTCGTGGTTCAAACCACTAGAAAGACAAAACCGAAATCGCTGTGAAAACAGGACGAACTCAAATGACTCAATGATTGATTGTGCTTCACTGCTCTTCACTCTGTTTTGTTCACGCGAAGGGATTCCACGCTATAGCTGAAGTAACATTCTGCAAGTTGCTTTTGTTCTGTCCTAGGATTCAAACCGTTGCACATTTGAACAAACGTCGTCCGCAACTTTTCAACGTCTTCACTTGATATCTGAAAGGACAACGCAGTCCGCTCGTACGCAGCCAATATTGACGACAACCCGTCGATGTACTTCCTATTTTCAATAATATTTTCGCGTTTTTTCCTGTAGGTTTTGAACCAGCCTGAAACCGCCCGCTTTGTTATTCGATCTATACAGTTATTACACGCGTTTAGTTTATCACCCTCTTCGCTTCTAATAACTGAAACATCAAAAACCGGGTAGTTACCGCAAACATTACATTTCATATGCTGCGATGCAGCGAAATTGTCAACCAAACGATACGTTTTGCCTCTATACTGAAAAGACCCAACACCCCGGATGCATCCAGGGATCGTTCTGCTTAACGCCAACAAAACATCATCCGTTTTTGCCAACTTGCCTCACCTCATAAACAGTTATGTCAACGGAAATCTTCGCCTCACATAATCCTTAGCAAATTCACGGTCATAAGATAACTCTGTGCTTTTCACGATTTGACCCTCAAGCCTGTCCAAAGCTAACCTGAACGTCTGCTCAGCACCATAACCCTCACCTGAACTGAAAAACGAGCCTTTCCTAGTTCTAAATTGCAAACGACAGTGAATCAACTGGTCACCCTTGAAGTTTGTACCATGCGTCTTCATGTAAACGAACAGCGTACCAGAC
>JAFGNM010000024.1 GCA_016927015.1 Candidatus Bathyarchaeota archaeon
AGGGCCTGTGCCAAAGACAAGCCAGCCAGTGGGCCTTTGGCTCGCAGGGGTTCGAATCCCTTCCCCGGCGCCATTCCTACATCTTTATGAGTTCAAAAATCGCTATTTTACACGCTTTAGCCAAGATCTGCTGCTAGGAACAATCGTTAGCAAATGCCTGAAAAGTCGTCGTACAAAAAAGTTTTTCTATTGAATGCTTCTGTATCTACCTCTGGTTGCGTTTTGTTATGAAAAAGTACGACTTAATTTTGATAGGGACAGGTTCTGGCATGGAAGTAGTAGCCGCGATGACTCAAGAAAAACCAAACCTGCGAGTTGCGGTGATAGACAAAGATGCGCCTGGAGGAATATGTCTGACCAGAGGGTGCATCCCGTCCAAGCTTTTGATATATCCCGCTACTGTCGTAAGAACAGCTGAAAAAAGCAGCGAATTCGGAATTCGTACTGAGATTAAGAGCGTGGATTTTAAGGCTGTCATGGAGCGGATGCGCTCAATCATTGACCGCGACGTTAACATGATACGAAACGGGCTTTCACAATCGAAAAATATAGACTACTACACCGAGCAGGCTGAATTCACAGCGCCATACACAATCAAAGTCGGAAACGAAGCCATCACCTCAAAAATGATTTTTCTATCCACAGGATCAAGACCCTCCATCCCACCAATAGAAGGTCTCCAAGAAACAGGTTATTTGACAAGCGACACCATTCTCAAGATAACCCAGCTTCCACGCAGCATCGCTATCATAGGCGGAGGGTACATCGCTGCGGAATACGGGCACTTTCTTTCAGCCATGGGCTCAAAAGTCACCATAATAGGTCGAAACCCGCGGTTTATCCCCGAAGAAGAGCCTGAAGTATCCGCCCTAGCTAAAAGAGAGCTGCAGAAACACGTTACTATACTTACAAATCACGAAGTGCGCAAAGCCGAAGCCACAGCCGCGGGCAAAAGACTGACTGCCGTTGACCGTTATAGCAAAAAAGGGACTGAAATTGTAGCTGAAGAAATACTTGTGGCAACAGGAAGAGCGCCCAACACAGACATCCTGCATCCAGAGAAAGCTGGGATAGAAACAGACTCAAACGGCTTCATCATTGCTGATGAATACATGCAGACTTCACAGCCAAGCATCTGGGTCTTAGGCGACGCTGATGGGAAATTCCTGTTTAAACACGTGGCAAACCACGAAGCACGCATCGTCTACTACAACGCAGTGCTAAAAAAGAAAATCAAAATGGACTACCACGCGGTTCCTCACGCCGTGTTCACTGACCCCGAAATTGCGAGCGTAGCGTTGAGAGAGCACGAGGCGGTTGAGAAATACGGAAAAGACAACATACTGCTCGGGTTCTACAAGTACGCTGATACTGCTAAAGGCGAAGCCATGGCGTTGAAAGACGATTTCGTAAAGGTCATAATTAAACGGGACACGGGAAAAATTATAGGCGCGCACATCATAGGACCCGAAGCCTCGGTTCTCATACAAGAAATTGTAAACCTCATGTACACGGAAAACCAAAGCTTAGCGCCCCTTAACGAGGCTATGCACATACACCCGTCCCTAAGCGAGGTCGTGGCAAGAGCTTTCCAATCCTTCATGACCCCTGACCAGTATCGCCATTTCTTAGAGGACCATTCTGGTCTCCCGTTAGAATAAGCGAAAGGTTGGGTGGCTAAGGTTGCTTTGGTAGCAGGCAGTTTTTCTCTTTACAAAATTGTGCGTTAATGAACTTAATTTACAGGTCGGTTTTTGCTAGTAAAACAAACATGGTGTGCCCCTAGAGGCGTGCGTTTCATGTTTCGAAAAGCGCGGGCTTCCGTTAAGTGGCACCACAAATGTTAAAGTAGCGCGCACTTCTAATAAGTGTCAAAAACCCTTGTGCAGAATCGTGATTTAATGCCGGAGAATGGCTTCCCTTCATTCCAAGAAAACTATGGTTCTCCAATGACCCGCCGTATTGAAGATTGGAAATCTAGGCTTATAGACTTGTCACGGCGAAACAACTTATTGTATTTCAAGCCCAGCAAACGAGGAAACCTTTCTGTTTCCAGTCCGAGCATGGAGAGCATTTTCAACCGGCTTGTTTTACGAAAACGGCATCTGGAGTTTTGGTATCCTCCTGAAGAGCCCGAGGTGCCTAAACGTCAATCACAAAACAACACTAACTTTTCGTTCCTTACTGAAAAAGCCAGTCCAACAGCAAAGCAACTGGTGTGCGAAGGAACCAGCAGAACGGACCTCGAGAAGGTCCTGAAGAACCTTCACAGGCGTTCACTCTTAGACTACAGAGAACGAGGCGTGCGCATATTACACGCTGCCTTCGGAATGTTAGTTTGGAAGGAAAAGGAAACAGACGAGGAAGTCCGCTCCCCCCTTATCCTCGTACCAATCGAGCTGGCTAGGAAATCCTTCCGAGAACCCTTCTCTATTTCAGTTCCCCCCATAGAAGAAGAGGTAGTTCTGAATCCTGCTTTACAAGTGAAACTGAAAAAAGACTTCAAAATCGAACTCCCGCATTTGCCTGAGTATTGGGAAAGCCAAAGCTTGCTCAACTACTTCAGCGTCGTCACACAAGTCGCTAACGAACTCGGCTGGAGAGTAGAATCCACCGTAGAAATTGGACTTTTCTCATTTCACAAGTTAGTTATTTACAACGACCTCGACGCAAACGCTGGAGTAATCACGCAACACCCCATAATCAGAACAATTGCCGGAATCAAGGATGAGCAACTTGAAACGGTTTCTCTGCCTGAAGAAAAAGACGTAGACAATATACAGGCACCTGAAAAAACATTCCAAGTCTTAGACGCCGACAGCAGCCAACGGGTATCAATCGAGTATGCCTTGCGCGGGCAAAGCTTCGTGATGCAAGGACCTCCAGGCACCGGCAAAAGCCAAACAATCGCAAACATAATCGCCGAATGCATAGCTCAAGGAAAATCTGTTCTATTCGTAAGCGACAAAATGGCTGCCCTCGAAGTGGTTTACAAGCGGCTCCGCGAGGTTGGGCTGTCTTCCTTCTGTCTGGAACTTCACAGTAGCAAAGCCAACAAGCGCGAAGTTGTTGCTGAACTTAAACGATGCCTCGACGAGCACCTTGTTCCCCGTAAAATGCCGTCAGCACACGACTTTGAAAAAATGACACTGTTGAGGGACAGCTTGAACAACTACGTGGTTTCGCTTCACCAAAAGCGCTTTAACCTGCAGAAAAGCGCATATGACATACTAGGCGAACTGTCAAGTTTGGAGTGCGTTCCGTTTGTGGCAGTTGAGCTGTCGAATCTGGGAAGTTTGACTCCTCAAAGAATGCTTGAACTAGAGGATTTGATGTCGCGCCTGAAAAGCGTCTGGCAAGTAATGGAAGACCCCGATTTTGCGTGGCGCGGGTACCGAGGAAACGAGTACAACGTAGAAGTCCGCGCAGAAGTATCAACCGTTCTCGGCGACCTAATTTCAGCGATAGAAGCGCTCAAAACTGAGGCAGGCAAATTTGCGAACCAGCTAGGTTTGAGCACGCCGTCAACATTTGAGCGGGTGAACTGGTTGATTGCGATTGGTAACCTGCTGTTGGAAAGTCCTAAACCTGAAGCAAGCTGGGTTATGCATCCTAACCTTGACAAGCTCATTTCCGAAGCAGAAGTATATCTAGCCATGTTTGAATGGTGCAAAGCAACCCGCACCCGTTTGCTGGAACGTTACAGCACAGCCTTGTTCAGCTTGGCTCTCACTACGTCGGCTGAACTTGAAGCCGCGCTTTCAGCAATTGACAAACTGCTTCTGCACTCGGGTCTAGAAGAAAGCGAGCTTCTCGAAAAACGCGAAAAGCTCTTGGATTTTGCCCGGCACACTCAGGTTCTGTATGCAAAGTGGAGTGAAAAGTCATGGCAGCTTGCTCAGATGCTGGGGTTGCCAACGGGAAACCTTACACCTGACCGCGTCAGGCAGCTATCCCGTATTGCGCTTCTTTGCTTCTCAGAGGATAAACCCGAACCGCGGTGGCTAGACCCCGACCATTTTCAGCGGGTGAAAGAGGAATTTCCACAAATAAAAAAGGATTACCAAGAGTACAAAGCGCTGAAGCTTAAGCTAGAGAAAACGTACACTCGTGAATTCTTCAAAACAGACCTTGATGAACTCATAACCCGCTATAACGACATGTACAAAAGTTCCCTTCGATGGTTCCGCTCAAGCTTCTACCGCGACCAAAAACAGATAACTCTGCTGACGCATGACGGCAAAGTTCCCAAGTCTGTCCTGCAAGATTTGCTTGATGCACGTAAACTGAAAATGTTAAGCGCCGAGCTTGAGGCTTCTGCTGAGTCAGTTAAGGGTCTGCTGGGTCATTTCTATGAGGGCTATGCAACAGATTTTGAACGGGTAGAAAACGCGATTGAAACAACGTCAGAACTCTTCAGGCAGGCAGGCGCCGCAGGAATTCCTGAGGAATTAGCCAAGCTAGTTTATTACGGGTCAGACCCGCCGCTTGTAATCAGGCAACTCGGCAATGAGCTAGAAGAATCGTTTGAAAAATGGGACCGGCTTGCCAAAGATTTAAGCTCCCTGCTGCCAACGTCGCGTTTGCCTACCTCGAGTTTACCGCTTTACGAGACGCCTATAGCAATGCTTCAAGACTGGGCAACATCTGTTGAAAAACAACTTGTTGTTCTTTGCGAAATAACAAGAGAAACGTTGAAGACAAGCAAGGGCGAAGCACCACAAAACTACAAACAGCTAATAGATGACTTGAAAGACGCTGAACAAGTTAGAAAGAAAGAAGCCGCAGTTCTCGGAGAACACGAGAGTCTCCAAGCCAAATTTGGGTTCCGCTTCGCAGATCTGGAAACATGCTGGGAAGAAATCCTGTCAGTTCTTCACTGGACCAGAAAGCTCCGAACCTTGTTTGGTCCCCAGCGGGTTCCCGAAACCTTCGCCGACGTAGTCTCTCGAGGCGCCGAGTCTGCTCCATCCAACAGCGACCTGATCAGCCGTTATGACGCGACCGTCAAGTCCTTGGCGACTCTGGAAGCCCGTTTCGAAACCGAACTGACCTATCGAGGTCAAAAACTGCAAGCGTTGAGCCTCGAAGCCATGCAAAGCAGGGTTAAGTGGCTCCGAGAACGAGTAGACGACCTGCAAGTCTGGGTTGATTTCAAAGAAACTAAACATGCTTTCTCACTGGTAGGTTTATCCGCGTTTTTTGACAGGCTCGCCGAGAATCCTCCGCCAGCATCTCAGCTTCTTGACATTTTCCGCAAGGCCGCGTATCAAGAATGGCTTAACCAACTGTATGAAGAAGATCAGAATTTAGGTCAATTCAGAAGAGAAAAACATGAGCACGTGATTGCCGAGTTCATAAAACTTGACCAAGAACTGATTCGCCTTTCTCCGAACCGCGTTATAGAGGCAGCAAACAGCAGAAAGCCACAGGACATACTTATCCAAGCAAACGACTCTGAAGTAACCACTTTGCTTAAGGAGGCGTTGAAAAAGCGGCGGTTAATGCCCATCCGTGATCTTTTACAAAGAATTCCTCACCTCCTTTCGCGGCTTAAACCTTGTTTGCTCATGAGCCCAATGTCTGTGAGCCAGTTTCTCCCACCTGAACTGATGAAATTTGACCTGATTCTTTTCGACGAAGCATCACAGATCGTTCCTGAGGACGCGATAGGAACTATTTACCGAGGAAAAACAATCGTGGTCGCAGGCGACAACAAGCAGCTACCGCCTACTTCCTTCTTCCAAAAATCCCTGCTTGAAGACATTGACTGGGACGAAGTCACCGATGAGGACGTTGAAGTTTTCGACAGCGTTCTTGACGAGTGTGCGGGTGTTGGCTTGCCGGTTAAGACTCTTCGGTGGCATTACCGCAGCAAACACGAGGAGCTGATTGCCTTCTCTAACAGCCATTTCTATGATGGAACTCTCATAACTTTTCCATCAGCGATAGCAAAAGATGACGGTTTGGGTGTAAAACTGGTTCATGTTCCAGACGGCGTCTATGACAGGGGTGGCCGACGAGACAACCTTAGAGAGGCGGAGGTCGTTGCCGACTTGGTTTTTGAGCATTTCCAGAAGTATCCCAAGAAGACTCTTGGAGTAGTAACCTTCAGCATAGCACAAATGGACGCGGTTGACGAAGCGGTTGAACGCCGCCGCAGGCAGCAACCTGAATACGAGCACTTCTTCAAGGAGGACCGCCTAGAAGGTTTCTTCGTCAAGAACCTAGAGAACGTTCAAGGCGACGAACGCGACGTAATCATACTCAGCCTCGGCTACGGCTACGACCCTCAAGGTCAAATGACGATGAACTTCGGACCTGTAAACAGGGCTGGCGGAGAACGGCGACTGAACGTTGCCGTTACACGTGCTCGAGAAATGACCATCCTCGTCTCTTCCGTTAAAGCCGCCGACATGGACATGGAATCTGCCAAGTCAGCAGGCACTGTTATTCTGCACGCTTATCTTGAATATGCTGAAAAGGGTCCAGAAGTCTTGAAATCGGCTACTCGCGAAGCAGTCGCGTTTGAGTCTCCAATTGAAGAAGATGTGGCTATGGTGCTTCAACGCCTCGGCTACGCTTTTGTGCCCCACGTAGGGTGCAGCGGTTGTCCCATCGATATGGGCGTGGTTGACCCGAACAATTCTGGAGGCTACCTTTTAGGAGTAGAATTTGACGGCGCAACGTACCAGAATAGCAGTAGCGCAAGAGACAGAGACAGACTCCGAGCGCAAGTGCTCAAGCAGCTCGGCTGGCGGATTCACCGCGTATGGTCGCCCACATGGGTCTCGCGGAGAGACTCTGAAATCAGACGCCTGTCTCACGCGCTGGAGGAAGCTCACAAGTTCCACCTTGGAAAAGAAGCCCCAAGCACAGACGTTGACCTTGAAGAGGACGACGCTGGCGATTTGCCGCAGGAAGTTGACGTTCAAAAGATTCAGTTTGCAGGCATCGAAAAAATCGGTGTGCCCTACAAAGTGCATGCGCTTAAAGCAGAATATGCCCCGTCTGTGAGGGTCCCGTCCGCTCAGCGTGGATGGGCTGTTCAACCCAACGAGTTTCACTTTCAAGAAAACTGTCAACTGCAGGCTCGCCTCTTGGAAGAGCTTATCCAGAACGAGGGTCCAATTCACTTTGACTACGCAGTTAAGAGATTAGTTTCCGCGTGGGGACTGAAACGGAAAAACCCCAAGATAGTTCACGCTGTAAGGGAAGCGCTTAACCTCTTAATCGTAAAGGAAAAAGTAATCGTGAAGGGTAATTTTCTTTGGCCGCCCGAACTTCAAGAGGTCCAAGCACGCGCCCCCGTCTCTGGGGTCCCAGAATCAAAAAGGAAACCTGAACACATTCCACCTGAGGAAATCGAAAACGCCATGAAAGCCATCGCGCAGTATGCCCTAGGCATAAGCGCTGAATCCCTGATAGCTGAGACCGCGAAAGTTTTTGGCTTCAACCACACGGGAGAAAAGAGCAGAAAAAGATTTTCCGACATATACAAGAGACTGCTATGGGAAAAGAAGCTGATTTGCGATAATGACTTGGTCACTGTCGCTTAGCTTTAAAAGCCGAACATTGAAGGTTTCTTTTCTTTTGTTTCTCCATCGTGCCCGTGTTCGTTTTCTTCGGATATGTGGTGAGCAACGTGGATAGCTAATCCGGTGGCGGCGCCCGCTGAAAGCCCGAGGAGAAGTTGAACAAGCACTTCATATTGATAAATCAATCCTACTACTACCAACCCGTCAAAAACCAAGGCGATAGCGAGATACCCGTAACACCACGTTTTCATGCTTGTTCCTCTGGGCTGATTTATGCCAATGCCGACCAACACGCCGAACATTATTAAAAAACCTATCAAAGCGAAAATCAAACATTCTCCCTCGCCATGTAGACTATTGTCTTACTCAAACCCGCTTAATAGCTTATCTGCTAACATACGCTTTCTTTTAAAACGCTGTGAAACCGCTACCTTTTTTACTAAACCATACATATGATAAACTTCAGTTGGTGACCGCTGTAACAAAATTTGATGAACGCCATTGCCACAAGTGGGCTCTGCTTTTGCGTGAAAGGCGGGGAAAACTGGATCAAGCCTTGACCGCAATAGACACCGAAGATTTTGATGGGGCGAACCGTTTGTTCCGAGAGGTTTTCCACGGCGTTTCCAGTGGCGAACGCGCTGAACCTGGCATGGCAGGATCCCTGTTGTATCACATGGCTATGGTCACCAAAATGGAGACGGAAACACGATTTCTCCTATCAGAATTGGATGCAGAAATGCCTGACATAACTGAGCAATTAACGCGATTCTACGGTGACTTCGCTTCTGACGTGCATGAGCTTACGAAACCAATTGTTTCGCTTAACGTTGACCTGCGCGGGGTCGCCTCCAAAGCAAGTTTGAGCACCACAGAAAAAATAGGCGCCTTCACCAAGCTAAATGAAAAAACCAAAAAAGTAGAACAACCGCTCAGCGGCAAGAATCCTGAAGCAAGTGGGCACCTTGAAGACTTGTTCAGGGACTGGTCGCAGCACATTGTTGAAATGCGTTTGCGACAGGAGTATGAGACAGTTAAAGGCTTCTTAATCACGGCAGCGCTCGCCAAAACGGTGGGTGTGCCGCGGCTTAGGGATGCAATGAAGCGGGTGCAAGAAAAGTTCGGTGAAGACACCGTTCGCATCGCGCTTGAGGTGACTCTTAATGTTGGGTTGCGCAGGGAAAACTTGCAGACGGTAATGTTGAGTGACCACTTCATCAATTACACGATGGATATGGCGAAGCTGGATGGGCGCATGCAGTTTCTGAACTGCCCCATTTTCGGCAGCCACAACTACATCGCTGAGAAATTAGGCGTAACCGATGATGTAGCATCTCTTTTCTGTACTCATTTTTGCTACGCTCATGCTAAGGCTATGTTGAAAACTGTTCTCCCCTTCACTTTTGAGCTGTGGCAACCTCAGCGGATGGCTACTGACGGAAAATGCGAGTTTTACCTTAAGCTCGCCCACTCGTCTACCGCATCTAAAACGGAAAAATTTGTTCCGCTTGTCCTTTCTTGGAACATAACTCGGAAATGCAACTTGAAATGCCCTCACTGCTACATAAACGCCACTCCGCAGGAGCCTATCAACGAGTTAACCACTGAAGAAGCAAAAACTCTCATAAATCAAATCTGCGAAGTCAGCAAGCCCCTTCTCATTTTAAGCGGCGGCGAGCCTCTTTTGCGGCAAGATGTCTACGAGCTTGTCCGCTATGGCGCTGCGAAAGGTTTGAAGATGGG
>JAFGNM010000025.1 GCA_016927015.1 Candidatus Bathyarchaeota archaeon
GATGGAAAAGTGAGTTTGTGGCAGAATGAGGAAACCGAAGAATTATACATAGCTGTGGGGAACTTGAACGTTGCAAGAGACGAAAAAACAATCAGATAACTCGGCGGCTGAGGCTAAGCAGGCGCAAGAAGAGAAAATGCAGCGTCGCCTACGGCTGTTAGAGGCCGCCTTGTACGTTGCCGGTCGCCCTTTAAGCATTAACGAGTTATGTTCGGTTTTGAGCACGCGGTCAAAAAATAAAACTAAAAAATACACTAAAGCACTCATGCAAGAATATTCAGCTAGAAACACTGCGCTTGAAATCTTGGCGCTGAAGGATGAACGCTACGTTTTACAGTTAAAAGCAGATTTCACTCCGCTGGTTAAGAAACTGGTCAATAGACCGTTGCTTTCCTCTGGTCCGTTGAAAACGCTTTCTTACATCGCTTATAGGCAACCTGTCTCGCAGAAACGAGTAATCCAAACGAGAGGTCAGCACGCTTACGGTCACGTAAAACTGCTCAGGGACATGGGGTTAGTTGCGGCTGAAAGAAGTGGACGCTCCATGACGCTGCGGACAACTGACTATTTCGCCGACTATTTCGGGTTAACTCAAGACACTGGAACCATGAAGCGAGAGTTGAAACGCATATTCGGCGAAGCAATACAGGAAGAGAGCTAATCAGCTGAAAAACGAAGATGGCTTCACAAAATTCAAGGTGTAAACGCGACGAAAGGTTCTTAAGCGATTGGGCATTCTTCTAAACGGCAAGAAAAACGCCGTAGGCGATGCCTAGGTTTAAGTATTAGCTCGTTTCCTTTAAGGGGAAAAGGCTGTATCAACTAAAAAAGTTAAAATAGTTGAATGAAGAGGTGAAAAGTATGGAAAACGTTTACGCCGCGATGCTCCTTCACAAGGCAGGAAAAGAGATAACCGAAGAAAACTTGACAAACGTTTTGACAGCGGCAGGAATAACCGTTGACGCTGTACAAGTGAAAGCTCTAGTTGCTTCTTTAAGCGAAGTAGACATTGACGAGGCAATCAAAGCTGCTCCGACAATGATGGCCGCCGCGCCAGCACCAGCAGCTGCACCAGCCGCAGAGGAAAAACCGAAAGAAGACAAGAAGAAGAAAGCTGAAGAAGACAAAGCCAAAGAAGACGCAGCGCTAGAAGGTTTAGGCGCCCTGTTCGGGTAAAACGCCATTTCCTATTTTTTGATCCATTTCCCTATCTTGCTGTTTTTGTTTTTTATCACTCAACATTTTCCAAACCACTACGGGCAGCCATCCCAAAATAATCATCAACGTGCCTGGAAAACCACCTATTTCCCGCTGAAGCAGCGGTTCGAGCAAACCCAAGACTTCCGGTAGGAAAGCCTCGAAAACAGCGAAAGAAATGGTCATAGCTACCACCGACGCGTAACCCGCTTGTTTACCGAATTTCTTAAACGTCTGAAGGGCAAGAATTCCAGCGAAAAAGAAGTCGCCCAATCCAAGACCTCTGAAAAGAACGATGCCTTCCGCTGAAAAAACAAAAGGCACATTCGGCAAATGAACTAAAACTGGAAGCCCCAACCCAGTAAATTGTTGTGCGGCTACAACCATGCTACCTGTGCCCAACACTAGAATTATATCCACTATTGTTAGGAGCACCGCAAAAACTAACGTGGTTTTCCACGTAAACAGAGACCCAAGATAAAGAATTATTAACACGGCAAATGTCAAGGCAAAAACATCCAGTAGAATCGGAGCCCAAACAGGCGCTCCATCATAAACTACGTTGTAAAAAGCGAACAGCAACACGAATAAAGCTGGCGGCTGAACCGCGACGTACCATCTTTCCTGCGCATCCGCCTTTTTCTCGTCAATTATTATTGAAGCGAGGGCAAACGCTGCCAAACCATAAAACGCCAACGCCCTGTAAAACGCCAAGCCGTCGGCAAAAGGCTCCAGTAGCCCAATCGTTCCAGCAAGCAAACTGGCAATAGCGAACCCCAAAGAAAACAGTTGCGCAGTTCTGCGTTTCATGCCTGAAAAAAGATACGAAAATATGAAGAGCAGCATTGAATACGAGAAAAGAAACACTAACAATATGATATTCTGAAAAATCTGCCCTGGATCCAATATGGAAACGTAGCCGATAACGGAAACCGCCACGACAATCATCACCACAAGCATGACAACGTCTCGCGTGCGAAGTTCCCTTTCCTCAAAAGTCGTTTTCAACTTCCCTTCAGTTCGCTCGTTCAAAAGCAAAGCAACAGTTGCAACGGCTAATAACGCAAGTGGCATTGCAATGTCAAGAGTCGCCATGAAAAGCACATATCCAAACGGACATTTATTTCTTTATCCCAAATCTCCCTTAAACTGCATCAGCCCAGCGAAACGGTTACCAGCTAAACTGCACGTTCAAGACGGCTAACGACGCGAAGAGCGCTTCTTCCGTTCTAACGGTTTCTGTTCCCTGCTCAGGAACCATGTTCACCACAAAATCTGCGACGTCATTCAGGTCTGCGCCTTCATCTGCGACTATTTCATGCAGTCCACGCGCTGGCGCACCAAACGCCACAAGCGTGCAGTCTGCCTTCTTCCATTTCTCAGCCATTTTTCCAGCTACGTCCACGAATTTAGCGCCGATCTTGGACGTGGCTATGGTTAAATCGAATTTTCCGTTTTCCACGAGCCTTCCAAAAGAATGGTTTTCCACCGTTACCGTGTATCCCCAATAGCTTGGGACTTCGTCTCTGCTTACTGCTTGAACCTCCACGCGTTCACCAGCCTTAACTACCTGCAACGTCAAACGTTTACCCAAAGCCCAATTGGTTTCTCGCATAAGCGCAGGACGCTCAACGCCGATGTCCACAAGCACGCCTTCTTTCGTTTTGGACACGGTTACGCCTTCTCGGTATTCGCCAACCTTCAGGTTCTTGGCTTTCCTGTTTAGCGGGTGATGAGGCGTTCGCAGCGGCGGCAAAATCCCCGCGTACTGCAACCGCGGGTCGATCTTGAAAAAGCGTTTCCGAAGATACTGAGGGGTCTCCAAATAAGCCAACAACAGCGCTATCAAATCTGCTTCGTTTCTCTGTTTGCCTTTTTCAGCGTTGTCAGGGTAAACTATGATTTCGTCCACTCTGAAAACTGCTGCGGCTCTTCCAATCAAGCCTATTTTTGAGGTTTTCTCGCGTAAATGCGGAGTGTCCGAAATAACCGATGCTGGTACAGCTATGGCAAGTTTCTTTCTGTTCATTTCACCGTGCTCCTTCCACCGAAAAATCTTTGCATGCTTACGTTCAGCTTAAAAGTTAAAAACTGAATATAAAAGTGCGGGTGATCAGGTGAGCAAAGTGGCAGCGTCAGTCTTGGACGATACGGGCAAAATAAGTAAAATTGACAAGAGCAACATGCTTGCGTTCTGCGTGGACGCGGCAGCGCACTATCGAGAAGCAGCGAAGACAGCGGAAAAAATCTCACTTCAATATGTGAATCCAAAGAACATAATCGTTGCGGGCATGGGTGGCTCGGCAATCGGAGGCGAACTGTTGAAAGATTGGGCACGCGATAAGGCGCAGGTGCCCATAGAAGTTAGCAGGGCTTATTCGTTGCCGTCTTATGCAGACGAGAAAAGCCTCGTGTTAGTTATGAGTTATTCAGGGGAAACCGAAGAATCCCTCAGCGCTTTTCTTGACGCTGTAAAAAGGCGTTGCATGATTTTCTGCGTGAGCTCTGGAGGCAGCTTGCTGGAGTTTGCTGAAAAGCTGGGTGTGCCGTACCTGCGTGTTCCTTCGGGCATGCCACCGCGGGCAGCTCTTCCTTACATGTTTGTGCCTCTGCTTAAGTCGCTGGAAAAGGCTGGAGTTGTTTCGGGCGTTTCTGGGGAGCTTTCGGAAGTGGTGAAGCTTTTGACGCGTGTTAGCTGCGAGAATGCGCCTGACAAGCCTGTGGCAGACAATTTTGCAAAGATGTTGGCTTCGGGAATCAACGGGAGTGTTCCTGTGGTTTACGGGTTTGGTGTTTACCGCAGCGTGGCGCAGCGTTTTAAGCAGCAGTTCAATGAGAACAGCAAGGTTCCTTCGAAGTGGGAGTTTTTCTCAGAACTTAATCACAACGAGATTGTGGGTTGGGAAAATGCTGGAGCGCTTGCAGAATGCTTTTCCACAGTATTCATACGGGATAAAAGTGAGTCCGATGATGTTCGTAGTAGAATCGAAACGACCAAAGCTCTTTTGCCTTCTGGCTCGAAAATGTTCGAAGTGTGGAGTCAGGGCAGGAGCGAGCTTGCGCGGATGTTGTCAACCGTGTGCGTCGGCGATTTCACAAGCGTTTATCTGGGGATCTTGCGCAACGTGGATCCTACTCCTGTGGAGAACATAAACCTGTTGAAGGAGAAAATGCGGCAGGGTGGAGCGAAAGAGCAGGTGAAGCGTGAACTGGAGTTGTTGGCTGGGTCACGCTGAGCTGTTTTCGTTTATGAATGTGGTGAAGGTTTTTTCTGCGGTTTCAAGCGGCATCATTTGGGGTGGTCGTTTGAAGGCGTATGCGCAGAGTGGAATTAGTGCGCCTGTGAGCTTCTTGTTTAAGGCTATTTTGGTTGCTCTCACCACGTCGAAAAGGACTGAGCCTGCGTTTGGTGCGTCGACGGTGCTGAACTTTAAGTCTATGCGCATTGGGGCGTTGCAGAAGTAGGTGCCGCTTATCCAGAAGTAGCTGTCGCGGTTGTTTTGGAGGAAGTCTACGTAGTCTGTTGAGCCTGCTACGATTTCCGCTTTGTACGGTAGCGAGCTGGCTACGGATTGGGTTTTTATGACGCGTTTGGTTTCGCGTGTGCGGTCTAGCGTGTCGAGTGATTCTGTTCCTCCGCCAACGTCTAGCTGGTAGGTTTCCGTAATCTTCACGCCGTTGTTTGAGAGCAGTTTCAGCAGGGTCTTGTGCAGCGCGGTTGAGCCGACTTGGTCGACGAGATCATCACCTGCGAGTGGTAGCTGTGCATTTTCGAATTTTTTTGCCCATGCTGCGTCGCTGGCTATGAATGTGGGTGTGGCGTTTATGAAAGCGCAGTTTGCGGCTAACGCTTGTTCCGCGTAGTATTTTGAAGCGTTTGTTGCTCCGCTTGGGAGCAGGTTTACGAGGATTTCAGCGTTTGCTTCGCGGAGTGCTTGCGCCACGTTTGCGTCTGGCGTGTTGCTGGGTTGGATGATGGTTTGGGCGCTTTTGCCGATGCCGTCCATTTGTGGTCCTTTATGGACTTTTACGCCTGTTGGTGGGATGTCGGTGACTCTTGGCGCGTTGTTTGGCGGTGCGAATATGGCTTCGGCTAAGTCTTTTCCGACTTTTCGGTTGTCTACGTCAAATGCGGCGACGACTTGGATGTCGCTGGGTTTGTATCCGCCTAGCTGCGGGTTGCGCAGTCCAACCGGGTTTTCCGTGAACATGCTGTAGTAACGTAAACCCTGAATGAAGGCTGAGGCGCAGTTTCCCACGCCTGCCAATGCAACTTTAATTTTTGGCATCTTTGCCACCTTGGTTAGGCATTTCTTATCTGCGTTGTCCTTATAAAAACCATCGCTGCACATCAGCTGAAACAGGCGTAAACTGTTATCCGATTTTCTGTCTATACCCCCCTTATTTAAACTATTTATAGTTCTGAGCGAAACGCGGCGGGTAGACCTCCCTCTACGTTTTCTGCATTGATTGGCTATTAGGCTCCAAATAGGTTTGGCTTGATTTTTCAACATGCTATTAACTGTGAAAACAGGC
>JAFGNM010000026.1 GCA_016927015.1 Candidatus Bathyarchaeota archaeon
GGTTTCTAGAGCCTCATACCTCTTCATTGCTAACCCCAATAAGAGGTAGGGGCTCACTTTATTAATTTAGGAACACGCATGCGCGCTAAAAAGCTCGTTACCAGATAACGGGTCAAGATGCTTAATTTTCTCCGATTGCCTTGCCACATGGCAAACGTGGTTCAAGTTTTGGCAAATTTTAACGCAGTTACCCCCAAGCTGGGACACTGCATTAAATCTTCAACGGTGACAAGCGCCTCTGCCAGAATCCGTTGACAGCCCATTTATAAGTAACTTGCCAATGCACTTCCAAGCTATTTATAAACAATTTACCACGAGTGTTACAAGACCGTGTAATACTCGTAGTATGCCAAAAAAGTAGCATAGGACTTGGCCGATAGAAGTAGTCGGGCTAAAGCCCTTAGGGACTACTACTTCTCGAGTGAGATGACGGCGCCCTTTGCCCGTTCTAACGTAGCCTGGCAGTTTCCATTAGTGGTAGTATGCAGAAAAAAGAATTCTTTTTTTATTCATTCTACCGAGGTTCCTCAGAAATGGTGACAAAGAGTTTTATAAACTGGACATCTTTCAATTCCCGTTGCTTGGGATTTTTCCATGCATCATTCTGTTGAGATTCACTTAGAAAGAAAGCTGAGAAGAAAGGGAAAGTAGAGTGCAGATTTCAGTTGAGCGCTGTTGTTGACGAGACTCATGCTGTGGCTAGAAAGATACTCGCTCGTTTAAGCGTTGAGCCTTTGCATGTGCGCGATGTTTGGAAGCTTGCGGTTCAGGACTCCTGCGGTGTCAGGAAGGCTGTAACGGTTTTTTATTGGTTGCGTGATCAGGGTTTCATCCGCAAGACGTGCCAGGATTATTGTGCTCCGTATGAGTTGACAGAGAAAGGCAGGCATTTTTACATAGCACTCAACTAAGAAAACCCTCTCTTCGCCTGCTAGAATACGGTTTCCCTTTTTTCTATTCAGGAGAGTATTCAAATACAAATAAGACAAAATAGGGCATACGCAAAACATAGACGTTGAAAGGCATACCTGACTTTGGAAAGAAATAAAAAGAATTCTGGGTTAGCCTAAAGCTAAATGGGTGTGTATGGATGTTCAATAGTAGAAAGGTTGCAGTTATTACTTTACTTGGCACGTTAGCCTTTGTTTCAAACGGTTTCTTACCATCTCCAATAGATAAAATGTTGATAGGCATCCAAGCCTTATGTTTTTCATTAGCCGCCTTGCTCGTTTCGAAAGGAGGTGCAGTATATGCTTCGTTTGTAACGGGGGTTTTATTGAGCGTTTTAAGAACTGGTTTTTTCCCGTTTAGTTTGCTGTTTTCTTTGTTTTATGGTTTACTAATTGAGGGTCTTTTTTACTTCTTTAAAGTTAGGAAGGCAGAATGTGTTAAATCAAGAAGGTTGATTTTGCTTCTGACTGTTGCAACTGGAATCACAGGAGTAGTCTCTATGTACCTGACTACGATGCTGTGTATACTTCCTATGATACCGGCAATGTACTTTGCGATAATTGTTGTGGCTGTTCTTAATGGAGTCGTAGCGGGGTATTTGACGGTAATGATATGGAATAAGTATCTTTCTCAATTTTTTTCTTGATCAAAAGCTGTTAAGACTGATTTTTCGCAGTCATCGCAGTGAACGTATCTGTCTATGCGTTTGCCAATTGGCTGTACATCGAGATCTTTAATAATTCCTGCCCAAAGCTCTTTAATGTTTTCAGCAAGGTAATCGCGGATTTTTCCGCATTTTTCACAAATAATGTTGATGTGCGGTGAAGTATCAGGGTCATATCTGGAAATTCCCACACCGAATCCTAATTCTTGGAGGAGTCCAATCGCAGTTAGCAGGTAAAGTGTTTGGTATACGGTTGCCAAGCTCATTGTAGGATGTTTTGATTTGAGTTGTTGGTGCAGTTGTTCGGCTGTTGGGTGGTCATGGCTGCAAAGAACAAGCTCACAAATGGCTGAACGTTGCGGTGCGACCTTGTAAACCTTCGTTCTGAGTTTGTTTATAAGCTCTTCTGTGCATTTTTCCTTTGGATAATAAAATTTGGTTGTTAGAGTCTTTCTGTTTCTGCTTGACTTAGTTGGTGTTTTGCTTTCAAAAGTCTCTCGTATAGCGATGCAATTTTTTGAGCGTTTTTGCTGATAACTGCCTTCAATAGGTCTCCTTCAATTTCTGCTATTTCTAACCGTTGATAGTAATCCAGAGTCTCTTTGAAATGGGCTAAGACGATTTTTCCAGTTAAAATCGGATGGTTGTTTGTAACATTGCCCTCTGGAAAGCGTATTCCGTGTTCAAGTTCCACTTCCAATCCTAGCCGGAAATTCTCAACAGATATCTTCATGTCCCCTGTCTCAAGTTCTGCCAAAATTGCTTCTGCTTCTTGGGCTGTTACTTCAGCTTTTTTCAACGTTGTCCAATTTCTAATCTTCAGTTTCCGACAAATCTCGGATACTTCTTCTATTGAGACATAATCAGGGAGTTTCATGCCAAATCACAACTTTAGAATTAACTATTTGCTAATTAAAGGTTTATGGGTTAAAAAAGAGTGTAAGCTACTACATATCGTCGAGTATTAGCGCGGTTGGTTGTTCCTAAATTATCTCAATGCTGTTTTCTGTTTGATTTGGCTTGACGACACATGTCAACCCATGATGTTACAGGGAGAAAA
>JAFGNM010000027.1 GCA_016927015.1 Candidatus Bathyarchaeota archaeon
GCCTTTCCAACTTTTTCACGCTGCTCCTTCGGCAACTGCAACGTCAAAGCCTGCAGAACCTGACTCAGAAACTCTTTACCCGCCACATCCCCCGGCACCAAGGTAACGTAGATTTTTGTTTTTGCTTTAACAGCTTCTACGGCTCCACCTACGAACCGCATTTTCTCGCCTTCAACCACGCCGATTGCCAGTTTAAGCGGCACGTTGCGCATCCAGTTTCGTTTTCCGTTAACCGCGAAAGCGCCGTGAGGCACGGACTCGCCTGAAGGACCGCTCTTGGTTAACTGGCTGGGCTTAACCCAGTACACGTCCGCTGAACCTGCGCCTTCGCGCCATGCTCTGGAGAAAGCAGCCGCGTACTCGCCAGCCTCACGCAGTGCTTGTTCGCTTGCGGTTTTGCCTTCGGTTTTAACCACCACGAATGGGGCGCCCGAGACTTCAGCGTGGAAAACTGGGTCGTCATCCTCCGCGTACTTTTTGACGAGTACTTCGTTGCTGACTGTGTCTTTGCCCGCGACTACCCGGAACCCGTCGGAGGAGGTGAACCAGCGGAACTTCTCGTACCATTCTTTGCGTTTAACTTTGCGCTTAACAAGCTCTTCCATGACTTCCACGGGCTTGGCTTTATGCTCTTCAGCCCTGCGTATTTTCTGTTCGACTTCTACCAGTTTTCTGCGGGTTTCTTCGAGGGCTATTAACGCGCCGGCGGATTTCTGCTTAGCTTTTTTCCCGCGCTCGTAGTACTCAGCAGCGTTCTCATACAGTGTTCTGCGCAGGTTCAGGCTGAAACGCAAGTTATCCACGCAAACGTTAGCCAAGAGATTCCGAGAGTCAAAAGACTCAACAAACGAGTCCTTTTTAACCGCCATGATTTCGGAGATGAGAATTTGCCAGTCTTTTCCTTCCCTCTTTGCATCTGCAAACCTGCCTAGGAAAGCTTGGAACTCGCTGGAGTGCGCGTAAACAGCGTCGCCTATTTGCCTGTCATGTTCCGCTTTACTGTCGTCTTCACGCAGGGCTTGTTCCTGCTCAGCGATTATACGCTTCAGCCTTTCAGCTTCCCTTGTTAACTTGTCAACTTCGACGCTGGCAACGGCTTTCTCCGCCGCTGTGGCTCTCAAGAAGAACTCGTCCAACGCTTCATTAAAACTGCCGTAACGCTTGGACTTGAGTGCTTCGTAACGTTTCAGCTTGAACGGTGCAACATCAATGAAACTGCCGTCTTCAGCCAAAATCATCTGGGGCTCTGTCTTGAAGTCTAAAACGGCTGAGAGCAAACCTTGAAGCCCAGCAAATATTGCGTCAACTTCCTCGTTGCTTATAGTGTTGCAAGGCTTGGTTTTGTCTATGTTAGCCCTCAGCAGGATTTCTTCGGCGTAGAAGCCGCCGACGCCTAGAAAACGAGCCAGTGCCCTGACAACTTCCACGTCTCCTATGTCTTTCAAAGACTCTTCTAGCTCGTTCCTTGTTATTTGGAAGGGGTTTTTGCTGATTGAAGGTGGAAACTGGAAGACTTCGTTGCGGACTATGTTGCGGTCGCGCATGCGCTTGAAAACCAGCGCTTGCAGGATTTCGCCTTTTTCGCCTGTTAGGATGATGTTGCCTTCGCCGAAAAGCTCCAGAATAAGTTGCATCGCGCCGGTTTTGGTTTGGAAGTGGATGGTGACTACTCGTTCAAACTCGTATTGTTCAACGTTTTCCGTCCATGCGCCGCGCAAGTGTTTTCTCAGTGCCATGCAGAATGCGGGCGGAACTTTTGGGGGTTTTAAGGCGTAAGTGGTTAAGTGGAGTCTTCTGCCTGCTTCCATGACGAGTCGCAGCGGGGGCTTATCGGTTTTGTGCAGTTTCAGAATTAGTGTTTTCTCGTTGAGTTGGTAGATGTTGTTGACTCTGGAGTTGGCTACCGCTTCTTGCAGCTCGTTAACTGCGACGGCAACGTCAAAGCTTGTGAATTCTTTTTTGCGCAAGGGCGTTCAGCACCATAGTCTGGCATCTAAATAGTTCGGACTATAAAATAACCCTTTCACAAGGTCAAAAGGCTCTTGACGCGCTGATACAGGTAGTTGTTGAAAAAAAGGAAAGGGTGAAAGGGAAACTCTTTTGGAGTGAGTTTCGGTTATATTTCAGGGGCTCCTTGTACTCGCAGTTAGTTTTTCCGAGGCAGAGTAGTTAGAACGAGGCTTGGAATGTTGTTTGTGTGTTGAATATGTTAGCGAGTTTCACGTCGTACGTGTTTCCACATAGGAAGTTGCCAGTGAGGACTACAGCTCCGATTGCGTTGGGGGCTATTTTGACTAGGTTTGTTATGACGGTGATTAGACCGTTAACGTAGGCGTTCGTGACTTCAATGACTTGCGCGCCAGTGTTTTTCAGGAACGCAACTATGTGTGTGGAGTTCATTGTGAAGGAGTTCAGGAGTAATCCTGCTATTTGGGTGTTGAGTGTCTCTGTTGCGAAGTTGATGTTGTCCATCACGAAAGTGTAGAATAGGATTCCGGAGACGAATGTGACGAGTACTAGGAGCAGTACTCCGAATGCAGCTGTTGATGCTTTGCGGGATCTTGGTGGGGTTTTAGTCATTTTTTTCCTCCTGTTTTTTGTGTTGAACTCAACTACAATATGTGCCCCTGTGGACATATTGTAGGTTTATCTATGAATACATAAAAATATAAACATTATGCTCCAATACGAAGAATAAGCATATTAAAGCATATAAGCTATACACGATCCAGGGCAACATTCCGAGCTAACGAAAGTTTTTAATCTTCAACCACCATAGCTACTATCAACCTAATTTCTATACAACAACCAACAACAAAAACTAAGGCATAGAACAATGCAAAAAGCCGAAGTGGTAATCAAACTTCACAAACCAGACGCCAGTGAGATGGTGTTCTTTTTCCTATGCGGCGTAATAATAAGCGTACCCCTCACCCTCTTCATCTACCAATACACAGATTCCTTACTAATCGGCCTCAACCCATTCACCATCGCCTTGGTCTCACGTGCATTCTTTGCACCGTTCATAGAAGAATTCGCAAAAGCTTACCCCCTCTTCTACCGCCACGGCGAAACCCAGCGATCCATTTTCAACCTAGCATTACTAGTCGGCTTTGGTTTCGGGCTTGTCGAACTACTGACATACGTCTCCGTACTGGGCACACCAATAATCTACAGGCTGCCCGGGCTTTTCTTTCACCCTGCAAGCACCGCAGTGACCGCATACGGCATCGCCACAAAACAACCGGTACCCTTCTACTTAATCGCCGTTTTCCTTCACTTCGCCAACAACTACCTTGCGCTTGCGCTGGCAGACCCCTCTTTTCAATTACTAAGCTCAATTTTTGTGGTAGCAGTAACCGTTTTCGCATTTTGGCAACTACGTAATAGAACAAAAGAAAAAATCGTAATATAACGAGTTTTCAGGCAACTCATTGAGGCTTGCGCAAAACTTAGTTCTCTTCCAATTTAGGTTCGATGGGAATAGTTATGGTGAAGGCTGTTCCTTTGCCAACTACGCTTTCCACTGAGATTCTGCCTCCATGAGCTTCAACTATACGCTTGCAAATAGCTAGACCCAAACCCATGCCCTTTGCCTTTGTCGTAAATAGAGGTCCGAAAAGCTTCTTTAGGTTTTCTTCAGAGATACCCATCCCCGTGTCAACAAAGGTAATTTTAATATTACCATTCGTCTTTTCACTAGTAATCGTTAGTTTCCCACCGTCAGTCATGGCGTCAATTGCGTTCTTAATTATGTTGATGAATACCCGTTTCAGCTTGTCAGCGTCAATCTTGATTGCTGGAGTGCTCTTGGTAAGGTCAATTAGCTGAACATTTTCTGGGAAGTCAACGTGGACCAGAGCCTCGGTCACTGCTGATTTAGGATTCACTTGCTGTAAGTCGAGCTTAATTGGCCTTGAATATTCAAGAAGGTCGCTCACGATTTTGTTCGAGTAATTGACGTCTTTTTCGATTACTTCAAGCATCTCACGCCCTTTTTCATCCATCGATGAGCCGTATTTTCTCTTCAAATAGTACGCCGCGCTTGAAATTCCAGTCAACGGATTCCGCAAGTCATGACCAATCATTGCCGCTAATTCTCCAATTGTATTTACGCGTTCCTCCATCATGCCATCGATTGTTTCAGCCAGAAGTGACAATTCGTCCTTGCTGCTCCACGAGAGGCGTTCAGAAAGATTTTTGCTTTTGCCCATGTTTTTCACATCGATGACAAGGTGCTCTATTCTAGATAAAACGCCCCGCTCCACAAGTAAGACAGTTAATATTCCAAGGATAATGCTTGAACTTGTCAACGCTAAGACAAAAAAGACAACACTATTCAATCCCTGTTTGTAGAAGTCTTGAGACGTATCTACTCTCAACACGAAAGCGCTGTTTCCATAAACGTCATTTATCACAGCGTATCCCGCCATGAAGTCTGTATTTAAGGGGCGAGTAAAAATCGGCACAGCCCCAAAGAATGAAGAAGAATATAATTCCTGAAAGTTGATTTGCGTCTCTGATTCGTCGAAAGGAGTAACAGTTAGTGGCAGATACACTGTTTCTGTCAATGTGTCAATCTCTTCGGAGTCAAGGTAGCGCCCCATAATCAATGCTCCTTGAATCGGCCCCTCGCCTTGACTGGTCAGTATCGGCTGGGAGGCTATTAGCAACGGCGCTTCTGGCAAAGGAACTATCCCAGTTAGGCTACTTTCGGTATCAGTGTGGCTCCAAAGGAAATCATTAGCAGAAAGCAAATTCAACAGGTCTTGAGAAACGGGTGTTTCATTCATCGTAGTAAGATTAAACGCCTTTCCGTAGACAATATCACCCGCAGAGTTTATGAAAATCATGATGTCGAGCCTTAAATTGACGAAAATGTCGTCAAAAAGGTTAGACTCTATGTAATCGTCGTTTGCGTCTTGAATGAAAGTGTAAGTGTCGTCCCATGCGGCCCAATCACCAACAATGCCATCCAGATCAGCCAGCACATTGGATAAGGCGCTGAGTCCGCGTTTAACATTCACCTCAGCCCTCTGTTTTTCTAACGCCGCGTAATTATCCAGCAGAATGAACTGCGCACCAACATACATGAGTAAAATCATAATTATGGGCGTAACGGTCATTGTGAGAACTGTTTTCCTGCGCAGATTCACGGCTTATTTCTCCATCAGTCGTTTAATTGACGCTACAGTTACAGTGAAACCCGCTTCGTTGGGTGGAAGCCCTTCGACATCCGAAGCTGCCTTTTCACGAAGTTTTTTCGCAATCAGTATTTCCAGAAAGTCAGCTCCAGGACCGAAAATCTTTTTGAGTGCAACGTCAAAAGAGGCTATTTGGTTTGGAATTTCCTGTTTTTTAATGTTGAAGGTATTTTCTAAGTGAAAAAGTATAGCTTGCTTTGGCGATTCACCTAAAGAAGAAAGGCTCTCATCTATGGCTTCGACTAGGAGTTTTTCGAACTCGCCATTTGGCATACATCAACGCCTCACTTGACAAGAACCGCCAGATATTGTATTGAAGGTCTCTGTTCTCTTGCCGAGTTTATAAGTGGCTTATGAAGCATAGATTAGTATTGCAATTTAGCTTGCACTTGCCATAAGAAGCTGTAGACCGAATAGCAAAACAATTTATAACTAGGCAACTTTTTAATGTAAGTTCAAAATATAGTCTGCGAGGATTGAAGCCCATTGAAGCCACTTGTAACGATATACTGGATAAGAGTCGCATTAAGCATAGTTGCAGCAGCAATAAGCGCAATAGTAGCGACAATGCAAAACGCAACTGACCTGTACACTTTCCTGAACGGCATAACAATAGCCTTACTAATTTACTTACTATCCTATTATGTGCTAAAAGCAAAATTTATGAATAAAGTGGAGAAACAGTCAAAAATCATGACGATGGGCATATTCATATACTTCATCGCATGGGCAGTCTTCTTCATACTATTCTACTCTATAATGCACTGACCAGCCTTAATAACCTGACAAGCTATCATCTTTATCTTTTTCGATAAAGTTCGCCATAGTAGCTTGGCTCTTATCGCTTCTCACCGTCTCTATCTTTTCCGGTTCAACATCCTCACCCTTGCGTTTCTGAGAGTTCGGAACATCCATTCGCGTCAGGATTCGCATGCAGTCAGCCCATGCCGAGAAGTATCCGCGATCAAAATCGCCGTGAAGCCCATTTCGCATGTGGTCCAGAAACTCTCGTCTATACCCGTGCAGAGACGCAGTATCGGTTAAGTCCAGCTTTGAAAAGAACGCGTACGCGTCGCCGTTGGTTTTGCGCGAAAGATACATGCCGTACAAAGCTCGGAAGTATCCTCTGTTCCACTCTGTCTTATGCATCTTCTGCTTAAGCCGCTCCAACTCCCGCGTTGCTTCTGTGAACTGCCTGTTAACGATAAGCTGGAAGTACCGGGTGACTAAAGCTTGAGAGATAGGCATCTTTTAACGACCGCGACTTTTGCTTGTTTTCTCCTCTTCAGAGACATCCTCTATACCGTTCTCGGTTACTTTAAAGATTTCCTCGCCTTCGGGCAGATACGGGCTTGACACCAGTCGGGCAATGCGCACAGGACCGCGCGAAGCTCTCCGCAGGTAAATGCGCGTGTGGCTTGTGTGTCCGACAATGTGCCCGCCGATTGGGTGCACGGCATCGCCGAAGAACACGTCTGGCTTAGCCATAACTTGGTTAGTTACAACAGCCACGGTGTTAAACGCTCGGGCTAACGCGATGAGTTTGTGCATGTGCTTATTCAATTTCTGTTGTCTAGGCGCCAGCATCTCTCGTCCAACGTATTCGCTTCTGAAATGGGCAGTTAGAGAATCCACTATTATCAACTTGATGTTGTTCGCTTTTATAATTTCATCAGCGTTTTCCAAAAGAAACATCTGGTGGTCTGAAGTGAACGCTTCGGCGTAGATTATGTTCTTAACCGCCTCTTCGGGGTCAAGACCAGCATGCTTGGACATCTGCACGATACGTTCGAGTCTGAAGGTGTTTTCCGTGTCTACGTACAAGGCGGCGCCGTTAAGACCGCCGCGTTCTGGAGGCAACTGAACGTTCACGCATAACTGGTGGCAGATCTGGCTCTTTCCGCTGCCATATTCACCGTAGAATTCGGATATGGTCTGTGTTTCTAAACCGCCGGCAACAATCTTGTCCAATGCTTGGCTGCCTGTGGTTAGCCGCAGGACGTTTTGGCGCATCTTGAGCAGTTCATCAGCTCGAATGAAGTTAACGCCGATTGCTGAACGGGCTGCTTCGATGATTGCGAAAGCCTTTTTTTCGCCGACACCGACGGGTTCCAGTTCTCGGGCGGTAGCCATGGCGAGCGACTCGACGGTGTGGTAGCCGAGGTCGCGTAGTTTCTGGGATGTGGCTGGTCCGACTCCTGGAATGTCCTCTATGAACGCGTACTTCTTTTTGGGTGACGGCGCCTCTTCTGGTTCTTGTTCTTGGTTTTCGATGTTTTCGTCTTCTGACATGTAACTAACCCTTGGAAAGAGTTGCGAAAAGCCATATTTAAAACACGCGAAACATGGGACTTTGTGGTACATGGAGAGGTGGGTTAAAGTGAAAGCGTTTCAGTTGATAGAGGTTGAAGTTGGGAATGGAATTTGAAGGTGTTTTTGGTTTTGTGTTTGATTTATGATAGTTAGCCCTGATTTTGTTTAGTCTTTCGGAAGACTTAATATTAAATCGCATAATTCAATATAAAGAGGTCAAGCGAATAATGTTCAAAAAATTTAGAGACAAGATAGCCCTCTCTGGAGTCACAGTGCTATGCATAGGCGTAGCCCTCCTAATATTCACATTCTTCAGCGCCTACGGGTTCTTAACATCAGACCTATCGCCAATCTCAACCCAAGACCTCGTACAGACTTTCGGAGAAGCCTTGGGACCACTAATCGCAGCAGCCATACACATAATGTATCTCGGCGTCATGGGCTGGATCGCCTCGCTCATAACCATCCGAGGAGTAACAATAATGACCCACGCACCTAAAACTGAAACAGGCGTCCCGCAAGCACCTCAAACGCCTCAGCAAAAACCGCAGACGCAGCCTCAAAACGGAAAAGCAACTCCTGAGAAAGAACCAGAAATGATGGTTATTCCGCTGGAAGAAATGGAGCAGCAGCCGCAAACTCAGAAAAAAACTAAGCGGTCCTCGTGAAAAAGCCGCTTTTAATCGCCTTAAAAGAAGGAACCGCAATGAACGTGCCGATTCGAATGCTAGGGATAGCTACATCCATTTTCTGGGTACTTCTAGTCGCCTTTATTGCTTTGGCAGCGTACTCGGTTAAAGATTTAAGTTTTGACTTCGGCGAACCCGAGTTCGCAGTAGCCCCAGATGGCGAGCTAACCCTCTCTTTACCCCTTTACGTTGACAACAGAGGCTATTACAGCCTCAAGGAGTTCCATCTTTCAACGGTGTTCTCAGACGCGGAAGGCGCAGAAATCTCAAGAGATAGCACTTTCGTTCCTGTTATACCGCACGGGGAAAGCGTAACTATCGTGCACAACGTCACGTTAAGCATGGTTAGCTTGCTTGAAAAGGGCGAGCAATATCTGTTCAACGATAACGACCTTAATGTTTCGGTTACGGCTGGACTGAACTTTGCAGAGTTACTTCCCGCCGAGATTTCAACGAATTTCACATTTCCGTGGGGCGCGCCATTCTACAATTTCGTTCTCGGCGAGCCAGCGTATGGGCAGTTTGACTCCGCACAGGTCGCGGTGGCGGTTCCGATGAGTTTTGAAAACCACGCCGTCTTTGACATAGCTGGCAACATCAGAATAGAGCTTTACGACAGCGCAGGCTCGCTTCTAAGCGAAAGCCAAACGATAGTCTATGTTCCGCAGCACTCCGCCTATAATGGGGACGTAGAGTTTTATGTTCCCTTGAGCGCAGCGTCTTTGTCAGCCGCGCAAAATGGGCATTTCAACGTTTACTTTGACATAGGGCTTGTCGAGTATGGACCTTTGGTGATTCAGTATGGCTGAACAGCAAAAGAAGAGCAAAAACCTAGTCAAAGACGTTTCGTTCAGAGTCGTCAAGGCTACGGTAAAAGCGATACTTGTGTACTTACTGTACTTCCTTGTCGCGCCGATGTTGGCGCCGCTTTTCAGTTTGGTCCCCGGCTTCATGGAATCAATCGAAGCGTTCATTGCAGTTTACATAGTGCTGATGATTCTAAGCGACATCACGGCAAAAACGGTTTTCCAGTACTTCTTCAGCACTGCAAGAGCCTTGTTCTTCATGGGGTACTTGCTTCTTTCGATGGGTGACGGCATGTTCAGCACAAGCTACGAAAACTTTAGCTTAACCGTGAATCTCACCCTGTTCTACACGATTGCCGTAACGCTCAGCCTTCTCGGCTTCGCAAGAACGATTCTACAGGCAATAAACTTCATGCATGAAAAGGCAGAAGCCAACAGCAACCTGCAACCCTGAAAAAAGGGCAAAAGCCGATTGCCATTTTTCTGGAGGTTATTCAGATAATCGAAAAAATCAGCATTTCTTAGCTCTAAAAGAGTGGGTTACTTTTGGGTAACTTGCGTAGTGGTATAAAAATTTCTAACAGGCAGGCACATTGCAACTCTTTGGTCTATAAGGCGCGCATTCAAGTAACTTCCACGGAAGCACTAAAGATGGGCGAGAACTCTCAAAGGCGTTGAAGCAACATCGAAATCTATGATGCAGCTTTATGGAACACTTGTCAAATGTTCTATAACGGAGTTGCATCACATCTTATATATTAAAAGGGACAAATGAAAGTCACCTTATTAAGAAGGGAGAAAGGAAATGAAAAGAAACAAAACGATACGAATAGTTACTTTCCTAACGCTTGCATTGTTTGCTTTAAGCCTACTTTCTACTGGTGTTCAACCGGCTCGCGCCTACACATTTTCGAGGAGTGTCAACGTTGCTTTGGTTCCAGGACCCGGCTGTATCCATGGCGGAACTCTGTACACATCCACAGTAGCAGCTAACTGGCCTGATGGCGTCGCCTTCTCGTTCACGAATGTGGCCCCCGCCACTATCGCAGATGGTTCAGCTGGAAACCCACTAACTGCCTATGATACAGTAATGTTAATGTCAACAAACTTTGACTTTGACGATTATTGGTCAGACTCAGACACCACATTCAAGAGCAGAATCACTAACTTCGTCGCTGGAGGCGGCAAACTAATAATATATGTCTCTGAAACATATTATTATCCAGATGCCTTCGCCAACTTCATTGTTCCATTCACTATGGTTAACCCGGGACAAACTGGGAGTAGCGGTGGAACACTCATCAACATAGCAGACGATACGCTTTCCAGCAGCGACACCGCAGATATTTATCCTAATGGTCTACAAAGCTACATTGACCTTCCAGCGATAGTATCACAAACTGACGCTGTCGGTGACCTCACCGTAATGACCAACCCGGTTGACCCGAGTTGGTATATAGATATGACTGGAATAAACGTCTACGGCGACGGCGGACCGGCTCATGCATACGCTTTCTACGGTGACGGTCTAATAATCTACAACGGCTTGGACATCGACGATGCTGGTTCCTCGGAAGCTCCTAACAACTCGAATGGAGACCATGCCATTCAAATGGTATGGTGGAGAGAGCTATGCGGACAAACTCTTGAAGCAGGACAATCAGTCAGCGGCCTTACTCTTTCACCAGCAACTGCCACGAACCCTGTCGACACAACACACACTGTGACAGCTTCGGTGAAAGATATCATAAACGATCCAGTACCCGGAGTATTAGTAACCTTCAATATTCTAACAGGCCCCAATGCAGGCGCGACAGGTACAGCAACGACTGATGCAAACGGAGAGGCAACATTCTCTTGGTCCAGCTCGACCGATGGAATAGACACGGTTCAAGCATCGATAACTGATGACGCGGGTGCATTAATCACAACGACTGCAACCAAAACCTGGTATGTAGCTCCGACAAACGTTATTCCCGAAGTGCCTCTTGGAACCGCCGCGATAACCGCTACGATGCTTATAGGTTTAGCAGCGTTCTATGCTAAACGACGCACAAAAACTCCAAAGCTGTAGAAGTTTAGCTAAAAGGCAAACGTGGCAAACAATGCCACAACCACTTATTTTTTTTTGTTTTTGGTTCTATCCTTAAAGCACTTTTTTCGAGTGCACGCGCTGAGTGTAGGCAGTATTACGCGTATGGCAATAAGAGTTAGAAGCCTGAAAGGCTTCACAGGTTTTTGAGACGCTGCCTATAGCTCTCGTAGTCGGGCAGGCGTCGCGAGTATTCTTGGCACATCAGCGGTGAAGATATTAGGAAGTCTGCGGAAGCGCGGTTGCAGGCGAGCGGGATGTTCCACACTGTGGCCATGCGTAGCAGCGCCTTCACGTCCGGGTCATGTGACAGAGACTCCAGCGGGTCCCAGAAGAAAATGAGAAAGTCAATGCAGCCTTCAGCTATGCGCGCACCTATCTGCTGGTCCCCACCCAGCGGTCCACTCTCGAAAATGGTGATTTTAGCGCCCAACTCTTGTTCTAAGAGTTTGCCAGTTGTTCCAGTGGCGAAGAGTTCATGCTGAAGTAGAGTGCCCTTGTTAAATTTGACCCATTCGAGCAAATCTGGCTTCTTGTGGTCGTGAGCTATAAGCGCAATCTTTTTTCTCTGTTCTATAACTGCTGTTCTTTTTGACATTTCCTCTTTTCACTCCTTTTCGAAATAAGGCATTACTTGAGGTGCCTATATTGGTTTCCTCAATAAAACATTTACAGCTATTTAGACGCACGTTTTAAATTGTGCGAAGCTAAGTATTGTTTAGGTGAAAGTTTTATGGGTTGGGGCAGTAGCGGTACGCCGCCGTGGGTTGACGCGAAAAAATTGGACGAAGAGAAGAGAAAACAGCAAGCATCGCAGGATGCTGCAAAGATTAAGGCGTTAGAGGAAGAGAATGAAACGCTCAAGAAGCGGATTAAGCAGTTGGAAGACGAGTTGAAGAAACTGAAAAAGTAACCTTTTGCGTCTCATTTTTGTTTAAAGCTTCTTCTAAAGGCAACATAATTTTTGTGTTTTCACAGTTTTTTGGTCATGACGTAGGCGTCTTCGCCGTCCGAGTAGTACCCGTTAAGCGTCCGGCTCACTTCAAACTCCAACTTCTTGTAAAGCGAGACACCTGGATCATTCGTCACTCTAACTTCTAAGTAGCACAGCTTAGCCTTGTAATAGTTCATGCCTTCCATGGCAGCAGTCATCAAAGCTTGAGCTACGCCCTTGCGCCTGCCCTGCGGCAAAACCGCTATAGAAACCACGTGACCCTTCCGGACCAAGCCGCCCAACCCGAAACTTGCCAAGCCGACTTCAATGCGGCACATTATGTAGCCAACGATTTTCCCGTTCTCCTCTGCCACTATGAAGGTTTCAGGAAACCGCTGATGCAAATCCATAAAGAAGAAGTCCATGTAGTTTTCCGGTAGACAAACACGGTTGATCTGCATGACGCTTTGCAGGTCGTCTGGCGTGAATTTGCGCAGCTTGAAAGTCTGTTGCATCTTGTCGCCTTCCTAAACGAAAGTTTAAGAATCAAACTTAAAGTTTACGCTTAATACATCATGCTGCTTGGTTGACCTTCAAGAATCTGTGCTTAAACTAGGCGTTTTCCGCTGATTTGACTCCTGGCAAAGTTGAATTGCCCTGCGGCATAACCCACACTCTAGCCTGCGAGCCAGCGTTCTTCAGCGCTTCGCGTAACGCGTCGTTAACCGCCCGCGCCGTCTTCAACTTGAAAACGCCATTTGCGTAGTAATCAGGCAGTGAAGAAACCAGAATAATCGGATGGTTTTTCAGTGCTTTCAGCAGGTAATACGCTTTGTGCCCGCCCAACTCGAAGTGGCGCTTGACCTCGCGTTCAACTTTATTCAAATCTTCCAGCCGCGTCATCCAGTCATAAAACACTTGGTTTCCATGGCCCTCAGCGCACTCAGCCACCATGATTACGGTGCCTCCGCGCTTAACCACTTCCAAAGCGTTATCCAGTGCTTTGTACGCTTGATACAGGTTTATGTCCGCGGGGTAGCCTCCTGGGCTAACCACCACGATGTCGGCTCTGCGGTCTACTGTTACACGGTACATGTCATCCACAAGTTTGGTTGCTTCAAGAAACGCCTGCTCCAAATCGCCTGCAAACGCTTTCACGATTTCCCCTTTGCTGTTGGCTACAACGTTCAGGATGAAGTCCGCTTTCGCCAGCCTAGCTGCTTCAGTCATGTCCTCGTGAACTGGGTTTCCCTCCAAAACTCCGGTGCGTGCATTAGCGTCTAGAAGCATGGCGTGGTTGTGCCTGATGGTTTCTTTGCATGAGATGGCGGGCATTACGCTTTTTCGTCCGCCGCCGTAGCCAGCGTAATAGTGGAAGCCCACGTCGCCTACGAGCACTTTCACGTCTGCCTCGGCGAAAACGCGGTTCACGTTAACATTGTTTCCGTGCTTGGTTTTGCCGACGAAAACTAGGTCTTCCGCTTTGCAGTCGTGGCTGACGGTTTTCACGCGGTTAAGAACTTCCTCGCCAAGTATCCTTTTTGCTTCTTCGGGTTTAACTGCTCTGTGGGTGCCGCAGCCGAAGATGACTGTGACGTTTTCGTCTTTGACGCCTGCCGCGTTCAGCTCGGCAAGCACTGGCGGGAGCATAGCGCGGCTGGGTGTGTTTCTGGTGAAGTCGTCCACGACTATGGCGATTTTGTGCTCTGGCTGGGCGATTTCGCTTAGCCGTTTAGAGCCGATGGGCTCGCTTAGGGCTCTTTCAATTTCTGCTTTCACGTCCGCGACGCCGGGAACTTGTTTCGGTTCTATTGAGCCGAGAAGGTTTCGGGCTGGGATTCTGACGCAGACATCGCTTTTTCCGTAGGGAAGCCAAACGTCTACCATGGCAGTTTCACACGATTAATATTGAAAAAAGTAGGCATGAAGCCGCTATTAAGCCTTATCAAAAACAAGGGGTGCAAATACGTTTTTAGACTGATGTCTTAAAGGAAGAAAAAGTGTTGGATTAATCTAGCGATTTAATTATTAACTTGGCATTACTTCCAATTGGAAAGTTTCTCCACTTACACCTGTTTGTTCCCAGTTACCCATCTCGAAGCACATGGCATATGTTCCCAATTCGGCATCTTCCAATGCGGTTATTGTCAGGATTGAGGTTCCGCTCTCACCCGGTTTTAAGATTAGTGGGTTCGGATCAAAGCTTGCTTCAAAGGGTTTTGTCGCGGTTGGGGAATCCTCATGGCTGGACCAAGGCAAAGTTGGATACGGCGACGGTGGAGAAGTGATCATAATGGCGGAAGGCAGGGGCAATTGGTCGAAAGCTCCTACACATAAGTAAAGGGGTATAGTGAACTCTGTGTCATTTGAACGCGAGGACAAGGTTACGTTTATTTTTATCGTTTCGCCTTTAGCTATGCTGAAATAGTTGCTACTGGTTGTTTCTGGATACTATGACAACGTAACATCTAACAACGGCAGCGTGTGATAGCCTATTTCATCAAGTGGTGGTTCTCTGGCGGGAAAAAACTGGTAGCTTGCTAAAGCTATCACAGAGACTAACGCTATCGCGAGAACTATCGCCAGGATTATTTTTGTTTTTTGTTTGCTCACAGTGGTTACTCCCGAAGTTTCCTACAGAATAAATAAGGGGCAATCGTTTACTTAATGCTATGTTTTTGTACATTTGTACTATTCTGTAGAACAACGGTTCTAAAGTTTTGAACATGAATTTCAATATTCCTCTAAAACAAAAAATTTTTTGGTAAAACCATGGATAAACAAAATGCCCGTATTTATGTTGCACATCAAATCCGAAGTTTTTATAAGACATAAAGTCGCCGATTTCTTGGGCACGTACGGGTTGCAGAGCCAAGCACCGTACAGGTATCAGTAAGGGTGTTCATTGTGAAGCCAGAACTGAAGCCAACCGTGCAGGAGAGAAGTCTCAAAGCCTTCTTAGACCTAGCTATTCTCTGCGCTTTAACAGACCACCCCATGACAGGCTACGAGATAAACCGCCTTTTCCTCAAGAAACACCGAATCTTCATTGGCCCCAGCACAATTTACTCCAAATTGACTAGCATGGAAAGGAAAGGCTGGATAGAATGCATCAGGAACAAAGCGGGAAGAGTCTACGGACTAACAGAAAAAGGAAGAAAGATAGCAGCCAAAATGGCAGACATAACCAGAGAAATTCAAGGCTTCATACGAATCATGCTGAAATGCCGAGATTAGACTAGCTCAACTCAGAAGTGCGAATTTCGAAGAGTGGCAGTCAATTATCTTTACTTTGAGTCCATATGTGTTAAAAGGGATAAGTCTACAATTACTTTATTGGTGCTTTAAATTTGGAAAATACAGAGTGGGAAAAACTCATCGACGGTTTAATAAAGCAGGGCGTTTTGCGCTCGCCCAAAGTTATAAAAGCAATGCGCAATGTGCCTCGGGCAAAATTTCTGCCCAAAGATGTGCAGTCGTACAGTGCTGCGGACACGCCGCTTCCAATTGGTTTTGGCCAAACAATTTCGGCGCCACATAGTCTCAGCTGCGTGCTGGACTAGGCGACACATGGTTTCGATAATGAATGAAGCCCTCCAATTGGAAGTTGGTCATAAAGTTTTGGAGGTCGGCGCAGGTTCAGGTTGGCACTCGGCTACGATAGCGGAGATAATTGCGCCTAGAGGTGGGCCTAGGAGCGAGTGGGGCTGTGTCTTCACCGTGGAGATTGTTCAAGCTTTGGCTGAAAACGCAAGAAAAAACATAATGAATGCAAGTTACGGCGACCGCGTAAAGATAATCAGCGGTGACGGTTCCAAAGGTTATGCTGAAAAGGCTCCGTATGACCGTGTTGTAGTGACGGCTGCTGCTCCAGATGTGCCTGAGCCTCTAGTAGACCAGTTGAAGCCCGGCGGCATTATGCTGATTCCGGTCGGCAGTGTTTCCCTGTTCCAGAACCTCCTGAAAATCACGAAAGAACCTGACGGAAAAATCAAGCAGGAGAACCTCGGCGGAGTGGCTTTTGTTCCTTTAACCGGCGAGTACGGGCACAAGCTTTAGGTTTAGCCGAACCATTTTTCCAAGGTGGTTTTGCTCTTCTGTTCTTTGGTGCCTACCTGCATTTTTTCCACGGCTTTTCTCACGCGGTTTTCTGAGAAGTCTTTTTCTCTGACCAGAAAATCTACGATGCCTTCTACGTTCGGCTCTTTCCATTCTAACGTGTAGTCGCTGCGCACTTTTGGGTGCAGGAATATTTCTCGTATTTGCTGTGGCGGATGCGGGAACTCGGCGTTCTTTATGTGGGGCAAAGCGTTTTCTACGGTTCCGTGTTTTTGTATGAGTTTCAAGGCGGTTTTGGGTCCTAAGCCTTTGATGCCGTCTGGGTTGAAGTCTGTGCCGATGAGGATACCCACGTCGATGAGTTGCTCGTAGGTGATTTCGCACTCTTTAAGCACTTTGTCCAGCGTGAACACTTCAGGAACGACGTCTATGTAGACGTTTTTGCCGGGAAGCTTTCTCTTGCCCGACACGGTGACGTTTCTAAGCAGTAGTGGTGCGCCGAACAGGAGGCTGTCGTAGTCTTGGCTGGCGCAGTAGTCGGAGTCTCCGCGCCGCGTCATGTGTGCAGCTTGGGCTTCGCCTTCGCTGGGAGCCTGAACCCACGGCAACCCCATGAGGCCCAGAAGCCGTTGAGCATCCTCTTTCATGTAGTCTTTCAGGCTTACGGTGGCTTGAGCGAACTTTCGAGCCTGCACCATGTCGCCCTTAGCCACGGCTTTCTCGTAATGCACCTTCGCCTCCACTTTCACTTGTTTGCGACGCTGAATCTCCTCAGTCTTAAGCACTGGAGGCTTGCCGTCGAAAACGTAAATCGGCTTAATACCCAACTCGACAAGGTTGCTTGTCCTGTAAAGCAACCCGCTCAGGTGACTGGTAACTTTCCCTGTGTTATCCTTCAGTGGAGTACCATCTGGCTGACGAATTATCGCAAGAAACTGGTAAAGCGCGTTATAAGCATCTATAGCCACAGTTTTCCCGCTCAAGTCTTCTAGCTTGACCACCGTTTTTGGAACAATTCCGCGAAGGTTTACTCCCAAAATAACCCCGCAGAAGTATAGCGAAAAACCAAAATAATAAACTTGCGAATGTGGTTCTTCTGATTTTGCAGTTTGTTGCGGAAACAGCCATTACGAGTAGACCCCCTCTATAGGTTTCTGCATTGATTGACTATTAGGCGGCAAATAGGTTCGTCTTGGGTTTTTCAACATGCTATTGGTTGCGGAAAACGCCAATACGAGACCTACCCCCTATAGGTTTCTGCATAGTACCTTTATTAGGATCCAAATATGCTGGGTTTGTGATTGCGTGTTCGTGAAGCCTTCAGCCCTGTGCTTTTTCAGGACGGCAAGCATAGCAGATATAAGTAGGACTTGCATTAGTGAACCGTCACAGAGAGGAACCCAATGTCAGAAGGAACAACTCTATCCTTAGTCACATGCACAAGTTGCGGTAAACCCATCCAACCGGGAACAGACGCAACAAAATTCCTTTGCCCCAACTGCGGAGACATACGAATAAAACGCTGCGGAAAATGCAGGAAGTTCGGCCGCACCTACAAATGCCCAAAATGCGGTTTCATAGGACCATAAAAGGCGACTATAATATGGGTACCATAAAAGTTGTTTACAAGGTCTTCCCAGAAGACATAGTCGCCAGTTTTGACGGCTTGAAAAAGAAAATTGAAGCGTGTCTTCCCGAGTTCTCTTCTGTTGAAGGCTACGGCGAAGAACCCATAGCTTTCGGGTTAAAAGCCCTCCTCGTTCAGGTGACTTTCCCAGAAGACAAAACAGGCATAGTTGACGAGTTCGAAACCCAACTTGAAAAAATAGAAGGCGTAAGCCAAGTTCAAACAATGATGGTGCGAAGAACAAGCAGATAACTTGGATTAAAGATTGCTTTTCCTGAAATAAACCCATTACATTTTCCTTTATAGTTTCTATATAGAAACTTTAGTTCCAGAAATAGGGCAGTTGGCTCTAGCTTGTTTTTCTTTAAATTTCAGCCATAAAGAAAGAGAAAGGTTAGGCTTTGATTTTCGCGGCTATCTGCTGCCCGAACTCAAAGCACTTTTTCAGGTCTTCTCGTTCTGGAATGTATTTCACTTCTATGCTTTGTTCGTGGATTTCGAAGCCTGCTTTCTGCGCCATCTCAGTCATGCTTTTGACTGCGCCGCCTCCCCAGCCGTAAGAGCCGAAGAAACCCCACAGCTTGCCTTTAGGCTTCAAACCCGTTGCGTAGGTGAGGAAAGAGCCTATCGTGGGGAACATGCCGTTGTTAAGCGTCGGCGAACCCACAACCACGGCTTTAGCGTCTAAGATTTCAGTCATGGCTTCCGTGCGGTTTGCAGCTCGAAGCTTCAAAAGTTTCACGTCGGCTCCTTGGCTGGCTACGCCTTCAGCTACTGCTCGCGCCATCTTGTCAGTGCTGCCCCACATGGTATCAAAAACGATGACTACTTTGTTTTTGGAGACGTTTGCGCTCCAGTCCGAGTAAGCCTTGATTATCTTAGAGGGGTCTGACCGCCAGATTACGCCGTGGCTCGGCGCAATCACCTCAATGGGGATGCCCATCTGCACTACTTCCTGAATCTTACGCGTTATAAGCGGCGCCAAAGGCATCAAAATGTTAGCGTAATACGTTGCAGCTTCCTCCATCAACACGTGCCCGTCAACCTCGTCGTCGAACCGCTCAGAACTGGCAAGGTGCTGTCCGAAAGCGTCGTTAGGCATGAGGATTTTGTCTTCAACCACGTAAGTGAACATGCTGTCAGGCCAATGCAGCATAGGCGCCTCAACAAACCGCAACGTCCGCTTTCCAAGCTTCAACTCGTCGCCTGTTTTCACAGTTTGAATGTTGAAGCCTGCGCCGTAATGCTCGATTAAAGCGTCTTTTCCACGTTGAGAAGCAATTATCGTAGCGTTTTTCGCGTACTTAGCGACTATGGGCAGGCTGCTTGAATGGTCCATTTCCACGTGGTTGACTATTATGTAATCTATTTTCTCAGGGTCTACGATTTCACAGACGTTACTGAGCAGTTCGCTGGAAAACGTGTGCTTCACGGTGTCTACAAGCGCCGTTTTCTCATCCAAAATCAGGTAAGCGTTGTAGGTGCTTCCTCTCCGCGTGACGTAGCCGTGGAAGTCCCGTATGTTCCAGTCAACGACTCCAACCCAGTTTATGCCTTCAGCTAAAGATACTTTGTTCATTTATTTTCACTCTTTTGAGGTTTTCACGTTATACTGTATTTTAACGCCGGCTTTTTTCAAGAGTATGTCAACAGGGCAGTTTTTCACTGTCAACTCGTGAAGCCTTTGAATTCTATCCGCGGGCGCATCAGCCTTAATTTCGATGTCAAAAGTTTCTTCAGTTATGGTGCCGGCCTCATCGGTTTCTACGGCTTCCACTTCAACCGTTAACCCTTGCAGAGGAATACGCATTTTCTTGGCAGTCAACGCGCAGATAGTCACGTAGCAGCCTGCGTGGCTCATCACGCAAATTTCAAGCGACGTAGGTCCAAGACCGGTTCCCAAATCTGGAGGCAAATCAACTATTACAGAGTGAGAATGTCCGTCGTCAAGGACGATTTGGAAACCTTTAATCAACTGCGCTCGCGCGTTAATCTTCACAGAGTTTTCATCGTCACCATTTTTTGGTTCAGACTTGTTTTCCATGCTTTGACAGCTCGCTATTTTTCGTTAAAACCAGCAAAAAATTCCATACTCACAACCTCTTATATGGGTTTCGTCCA
>JAFGNM010000028.1 GCA_016927015.1 Candidatus Bathyarchaeota archaeon
AAGAAACACAGAACTGCCAAGAATGCAGTCTCCATTGTTATGTAGAGCCTTCTCTGGTACTTTCAGGGGATTTTCGGACTTACCTGAATTGGGTGGTTCTAGTAAGCGGGCTCAATTCTAAAAAAGCAAAACAGCAACAACAATAACTTCTTCGAATGTTTGTGATGTGAAAAAATAGCTAAATATTTAAACTCAAAAAGGTCAAGTACCCATAGAGGTCAAATTATGTCAGCTGAATGGAAAGCGGAACTGGAAAAACTGAAACAGCAACCCATTGAAGAAACAATGAAGATGCAGAAAAAAGAAGTGGGGACAGAAGAATCCTATAAAAGTGAATTAAGAAAGCTCATGAAACTGTTAAAAGCTCAACTTACGCCAGTTGTAGAAGTCTTCATAGAAGAAGGGAAAACAAAAACACAGCAACCACATATACACGAATACAAAATTGGCTATACACTAGTACTGCCCATAGCTAAGCCCGGTCTTAAACCCACTATTCTCAGATTACAATTTGAGTTCCAACTCACTGAAAAAGGCTATGTTCTAAAAGCTAAGAGAGAAACAGGAAAAACTACAGGTCCCGAAAGAATTATCGTAGCTCCAATTACTGAAGAAGAGATACATAATGAAATACGAGAAGTTATTAAAGAAAGACAAAGCATGATTCTCAAACTTAAAAATGGGGAAAGCTAAGATAGCAAAGAACTTTCCAAGTTTTTAGTTATGGCTAGCAGTTGTGCCATTAACTCCTCAGTCTGTTTACCTATCACTGCAGAATATGAGTTGAAGTATATTACCTATGCTTTTTGGAGGGGTTGGTAGCGACAGAGTTTCGCGTGAAATTTGAACGTGGGTGTGAACCTAACACCCCGCGCTTTACTTCTTTTGCCAAATCAGCCTATTATTTCAGTTATTTCAGGATTTTACTTAGAATTGCTCAAAAATTTTGTTGTACCCCCTGCGAGTTCACGTTTAAATAACACGCGGTATCCCAATTCCAACAATCTCTAAAATCACTCCCACAAAAAAGGTTTCAATGGAGCAGCATATTAAGTAGCCTATTATTTTTTAGCCGCCCTAAACACTAATTAATGCTAATTGCAATGAAGCAAGCCGTAAAGTGAGGAGCAGACTATGTTTGAGGAACTGGGGTCGATAGGCAATCTGCTAATTCTTATAGCTGCCTTAGTTGCCCTAAACCGAGCTAGCAACTTGACGATTACCCACTCCGTAAAAGTAGCTGGAGCTACAGGCTTGGGAAAAACAGCCGTGGGATTCATCCTTGTTGCTTTTTCAACCTCTTTACCAGAGCTATTTGTTGCCATATTCGCAATAATCGAACCAGAAAATGTAGGCGTGTCCATAGGAAACGTTCTAGGCTCAAACATAGCAAACATATGCCTAGTGCTTGGAATAATCTTCGTACTCATAGCTTTGAAATACTCAGACAACGCCAAGTTTCTCCCAGCCATGGCAAAAGAGGAAACAGGTGGATTATACTTCGCATTACTGGTTGCTTCTGTTATTCCCTTAGCTTTGCTTTACATAGGATCAGCAAGCTATGTTATCGGCGCTATTCTATTAGCAGTTTTCATTTACAACCTGTATCAGCTGTCCAAAACAAGAAACGTTAAAGGCGAACCATGTCTGGGCGAGGAAAGCCGCAAACTGAAAAAATACGTAATGATAGCGGTTTTGGGGGCAGCAGGAGTCGTGGCAAGTGCCTATTTTATCGTTGAAACTGCTTCATACATAGCCTTGAGCGCGGGTATTCCAAAACTGGTTATCGGCGCAACCATCGTGGCTATTCGAACAAGCTTGCCTGAATTAGTCACTAGCATTGACTCCATAAAAAAAGGCCACGCAGACCTTGCGATAGGCAATATTGTGGGAAGCTGTTTCATGAACATAACCTTAATTTTAGGCATAACTTTGATAGCCGCGCCCTTCCGCGTTGACATAGCGGCTTTTTCCGAATTAATTATTTTCTCTCTAGTTGCTAACCTTTTCTTGCGGCATTTCCTATCAAACGAAAAAATCGGTTGGCGCGAAGGAGCAACTCTACTCTTTATATACGCCCTGTTTTTGGCCACTAGAGTTAGCAGCGGATAAAATCAGCAGAGAAAAAGATTAAAATTTAATCCACCACCACCCTAAGACGATAATTACTTTATGACAAGGTGAGCTTGTACTTTCTTACGTTTACATTTCACTATTTTCTGGCGTTAAAACAAGGTCCAAAGAATGGAAAGATTTTTCGTTTTCCTATCTTCATTATGGATGGAACCTGATTTTTCTAAGTTTGTCATAGGAATTGAGGTAGCTTTCCCCCGTTCCTGTGATAACATATTTTCCATTATTTTGCATAATCATCCTTTGTCGTGTGAGGATGGTTAAGTAGGACTCTGCCTGTACATCATTCAAACTTAGTCTGTTCATGATTCTGCCCTTGTCTTTTGATGTTTCGCAGAAGCGGACAATATGAGCCATAATTCCTAACCTGTCAGTACTGATCATAAGGTATTGAGATGCTGAACAGAATTTAAGCGGGTGTGGCTGTGGAACTACACCCACATTCTGATAGCGCGCGCGCCAACCAACCAACTGATTTGCAGGAAAGCACTCTTCTCAGGAAGCACTTACTCAGGGCAGTATACATGGTTCAGAACACATATGATTTTCTCAGAGCAGAAAGAAAGGGTAGGATATTCTAGAAAGCAGATCAATATAGGGTAAGTATATAGTATAGTCGGAACCGAGTATACGAGATAATTGCTATTGTTAATACTTAAAATCATCGAATAGGAAAAACAACATTCCAATAATTTTATCGTAGTCTGCATTTGAGGGTTCAATACAGAATGTCTCAATGTCAATCGTGTCAGATTTATCATTATTTCGGGAAACACAGACAACAACCAATTTCTTTTCTGTTATTTCAGCGTAAGTAATTGAGAAGTCAAGATCGCCAAGTAGATGCACTAATTCTTCATAGTCAGACATTTTTTCTTTTCTCTTGATTGTCAGGTGTAACTATGCTGGCGCGCGCGTATCCAGACATTACTCCGTTGGTTGGATTAAATTTTAATCTTTCAGTTTGTGGGCGGGTGAAAAATGGTTTGATACATCAAAACAGTTGCATGCTTTGTCTATTGAAGCGCAGAGACTGGGGCTTCTTCCTAGTCCTGTACTGTGGAGATATGAGACTTTAAGGGTTCGCGGCAGGGTTCAAAGCAGATACAGAGATATTAGGACAGGTCGTTTCGTTAGGAGACGCTGAACGTTTCTTAGGCACTTCGAAAAAAGTAGTAGTCTTGTCAAATATTGTCGTTAGACAGCAAGCTTACATTTCTTTTTCTTTAAGAGCCTTAGCTACCTGCCTTCATATCTACTAAGAAAACTTTGATTTATGGATAAAAAATCCTTCGCAGTAGCTATGCTTTGAAGCGCTTTGCCTATTTGCTTGCGTTTTAACTCATTTTTGGCGTTTATAAACGAATGTTTGCTTCCGTCTATGTATTGAATAACCATATAAAGGTCAGATTCAAATTGTGTTGTCATTACTTCCACAATTTGACTATGAGCTGGTTAGCTATTTTAATTTAACATTTATTAACAACAAAGCAAGCTGGAATCTACATCGAAAAAGCCTTAGGCTATTATTCTTTTCTCAATTGTTCAATTTTATCTTTTGGTGCACGTAGTTGACAGAGAGTGAGTGACAGACAGAGTGACAGACAGTGAGCGCTTGTAGCTGTGGTTCTACAGTTACAAATCGTTAAGTAGATTGAAAGATAATAAGTCAGTTATACAAGAGGTGATTGGACAAATGAGGTTTTTGCATAATATCAAAGGTCGTTTAGCTGGGTGGCTCTGGTCTGCTATTGTAGTAGTAGTATTAATAATAGTTCTTGTCGTTGTTCTGAGATTTCTTCTTCGCTTGATTTAAGGCATGCTGAAAGAAAGATTCGACCGAATCTTTGGCTTGCCCTATCGGTTTGTTTTTGTTTTGTTGCGGGTGCGACTGTGAGACTGAGACAGTGACTGACAGACAGGGAGACAGACATTAGGCACGCGTGCGTACGTGAGTGCGGTCGTCGTCGTATTCGTTCACGTTCGAGAGAGAGAGAAAAAGATTAAAATTTAATCCCAAAGCCAAAAGTAGCAAATGATAAAAATTTAATGCTTAAATTACTCCATGCGAATTATTAGTATTGAAGTGTTTTCTATGGTTAAGATTGTGGAAGATGTTTTTTCAAAGGGTTTCTTGGAAGTGCATGAGACTGATACGCTTTCTTCTTGTCTATCACGTTTCAAAGAAGAGATGCCGCCTGTTTTAGCGGTCTTAGATAGTAACGGCAATTACAAAGGGGTAATTTCTCGCAAATGGATAATACGGTCTAGTCTTGCTGCCTCTGTAACCAAAGTTAAGGCTTTGATGCGACCAGCGCCTGCTGTCACTCTGCATGATTCTCTCGGTAAGGTTGCTAAGTTGATGATTGAGAGCGAGATTAGGCAACTGCCCGTCTACAGTGAAGAGAAACTTTTGGGTTTTGTTACAGATGAGGATGTAATCCATGGAGCTGTGATGGAACAATGGGGTAATACTCGTGTTGAAGAGATAATGACTAAGAAGCCGTTCGTCATCGAAGAAGACGAGTCGGTAGGGGCTATACTAAGTCTGCTTAGAAGCGAGGGAATATCTCATGTGCCGATAGTCAGAGATGGAAAACTCGTGGGAATTATTAGTATTTACGATATTATTGAGAGTGTCTTCCAACCGAGACAGAGACAAGCAGCTGGCGCAACAGTAGGCGAGAAAGTTCCTGTTCTGAGTATTTCAGCGAAGGGTATAATGGTGACACCTGTAGTCACTGTTTTGCCGCAAACTAAATTGCGAGATGCCTCAGAGCAGATGCACAAATTCGACATTTCCTCTTTGGTGATCGTTAGCAAAGGAAGACCTGTCGGCATTATGACTAAACGGGATTTTCTTGAACCTTTAGCTCAAATGGAAAAGCCGGTGCGAAGGCTTATGGTGCAGTTTTCCGTTAAAGATGTTGAAATTGATGAAATTCAACGCGGCTTCATTATGCACGATTTCGAATCTTTCACGGGCAGATACGGAGAAACATTGGAGTCTGGTACGCTGTTCGTTTACATGAAGACGCATGGTACAAACTTCAAGGGTGACCAGTTGATTCAC
>JAFGNM010000003.1 GCA_016927015.1 Candidatus Bathyarchaeota archaeon
GCTGCAAACCTTATGATGTCTCCAACTTCGTTATCGTTTACTCCGCTCATCAAAGTGTTAACAAGTATTATTTCTATGTCATACTTGCGGCAGTTTTCTATGGCTTTCATTTTGGTTTTCAGCAGTTTCCTTCCGCGTATTTTCTCGTAGAACTCATCGTGGAAACTGTCAAACTGCAGGTAAACTATGTTTAAACCGTTCTTCTTCAGCTTTAAAGCAAGCTCTGGTGATTCAGCCAACCGAACACCGTTAGTTGCCAATATGGTCATGAACCGCAGTTTGTGAGCAGCGCCTATGATTTCAGGCATGTCCTCGCGTTGCAGGGGTTCGCCTCCAGAAAACAAGAGCGCGGGCGGTTTAGGGCTACGCTTGCTCAAGAACTCTAGCATCTCCACGATTTTTTCTCTGCTAGGCTCATAGTCAACGTTATGTTCATCAAAAGTGGAGAAACATATGCTGCACTTCAAATCGCACTTTTTCGTAACGTCTATGACGCCGATTACGGTGCTTGAAACATGGTTTTTGCAGGAGCCGCAGATGTAGGGGCAGCCTTCAGGGTTTTTCGGCGCGTTTGCGTCTCCGAAATATTTGAAGTAGTCGAATTGCTCTGCGAAATTGAAGACTTTTGGGCTTTCCCAGTGAGTAGCCGAAAAAGTTCCATGTTCCTTGCAGGTTTTTGTAATCAGGATTTTACCGTTTACTTCGGTTAGTTCTGCGTCTATTTTTTTCTGGCATACTGGACAGATGCTTTTGGTTTTCTTCATGCAACAACAGCCTCGATGATTAATGATAGTATGAGTAACATCATTGACATGGTGATTAGGCGTTCGTACTTTCGTACATTTTCAACTGTAGGTTGCGAAGTTACGAGACGGATTGACGAGTAGACGAGTAGAACGCCCCATAATGTTATCAGGGACAGGTAGTAAATGGCGAAAAACTGGAAAAAGAAAGGAAGCGGCGCAAGTATCGCAGTTACAATAAAGAAGAAAGCTGCAATCTCTATGGAGCCTTTGTTGCCAATTTCCTTAGGAAGTGTTGGATACCCAATTTTGGAGTCTCCTTCGAAGCTTAAAATGTCCCGCAGAATGTTGCCGCCGATTGTTCCGAAACATATGGGGTAAAGACTTAGCGAGATAAGGCTAATGGTTTGAGAAACTGTGGCTTCCCCGTAAAGGAACGCTGTGCCTACCAACAAGCCGACGAGAACGTTTGCGGCGAAACCAGACTTTCGTTTAACATACGCTGAGTAAATCAAGAGTAGAGTGGAGTCAACTATTAGGATTAGAAAACTAAGCCAATTGATTAAAAATGCGAGCGCCAAACCCACGGCAAAAAGAAAACTGGATATAGCTACAACCTGTTTTAGAGATAAAGCGCCAGAAGGTATAGGCCGTTTTGGTTTGATTACAGCGTCGCTTTCTCTGTCGAAGTAGTCGTTTATGGCGAAGCCTGCAGAAGTTATGCACGCCATCGAGAAGAAAATCAGCAGGATAGTGTCGAAGGCTATGATGTCTTTGGTGATTGCGAACGCGGTTATGAGCGATAAGCCGCCTGTCATCATCCAGTAGGGAAGTCGCAAAAGCGCGATTAATCCTCTGGCAGGCGTTGTTGTCATCCTCGCATTTTCCTCTCTAAAATGAGTTCTTTCAGGGTGTCTTCAAGGCTTATTTTTGGGTGCCATCTCAGGGTTTTTTTCACTTTGCTTATGTCAAACCAGATGGTTTTGATGTCGCCGTGCCAAGGAACGTTGGTGGTTGTTATAACTGTTTTTTCGGATAGACCGAGGATTTTCAGGATTATTTTTGCGAGGTCTATTATTGTGGTTGTTTTGCCGAATCCTATGTTGAAGGTTTCTCCGATGGCAACGTCGCTTGTAGCGGAGAGGATTAAAGCTTCCACAACGTCGGAGACGTGAACGAAATCGCGGGACTGCATTCCGCTTCCGATGATTTCCAGTTGTTCTGGGTTTCTGCTGATTTTATTCAGGAAGTCTTCAATTACTCCGTGGCATCTTGGTCCGTAAACGTTGGCGAACCTTAGGATGGTGATGTCTAGTCCGTACTGTTTTGTGTACATGTTGCAGTATCGTTCGCCGACTACTTTGGATAAGCCGTAACAGGAGTCTGGGCTGAAACCGTTGGTTTCGGGTGTGGGCAGTTGGGTGGTGTTGCCGTACACTGCGGCGCTTGAGGCGAAAACTACTCTTGCGTCGTCTTTGCGTGCTTTTTCGAGGACGTTTAGTGTTCCTCGAGCGTTGGTTTCGAAGTCTTCTATGGGGTTTTCCATTGAGTATGGAACAACGACTTGAGCGGCTAAATGGTAAATCACGTCAGCTTTTTCTTGAGAGTGGAGTTTTTTGAGGTTGAGGATGTCTGCTTTTACGAAGTGTACGTTTGGGAGGTGCTTGACGTTTTCCACTTTTCCGCTGGATAAGTTGTCGTATATGGTTAGGTTGCTGGTGAGACTTGAAAGTTTTTTGCCCAGGTGGAAACCTATGAAGCCTGCACCACCTGTTACAAACATTCTCTTTCCGTTGAGTTGGCTCATGAAATTCACGACAAAGTCTATATCCTTATTTGGTTGAGTTAGGCTATATGTTCGAAGATGAAGGCTATAAAAACTTTTAGGGATTTACTGGCTTTCCTCACTATAATTCCGTTGGGAAAAACTGACGATTTTGTGGCGACTTCAGCTGAAGCTATTTTCCTTTTCCCCGTAATAGGCGGATTTATTGGGTTGCTGGGAGCTACATACTTTCTGGGCTGCGGTTTCTTGACGTCGTATCTTCTCGCTTTTATTGATTCGATTGTTCAGATTCCCGTTGAGTTCTTGTTGAGGTTTTTGCCTGCTGTGATGACGTTGGCGTTTCTGCTTGTTTTGACTGGGCTGCAGCATTTTGATGGGCTTGTGGACTTGGGGAACGCGATAGGTCTTGGCAACTTGAAGGAGAGGAGGGAAGCTGCGCATGCGTGGACTGTGTCTCATAAAGGTGCTTTTCTTGCGCTTTTTGTTGAGTTTTTGGCGGTTATAGGTTTGTTTTTCATGAATGTGGAGTTTGCTTTTGGGGCTGTAATTGCGGCTGAGGTTGCGGCTAAGTTGGGTATGGTTACGATTGTGTGGCTTGGGAAGCCTACGCACACGGGTTTAGGGTCTATTTTTCTTGAAATGGCAAAGCGAAGGCGTAACATAGTAGCTTATTTTTTGGCGGTTTTGATTGTTTATCCACTTTTGGGTTTGACGGGTGTCGGGGTGGTTTTGCTCAGTGTTTTAGTGGGCGCAGTCATGGAGAGGGTAGCGCAGAGCGTTTTTGGAGGAGTATCGGGAGATGCTATAGGTGCAACGAATGAGACTGCGAGGGCTGTAACTTTGGTGTTTGTGGCGGGTGTGTTACTGTTATGAAGATTCCTGCGTTGATAATGGCTGGTGGCAAAGGCAAGAGAATGGGTTTGCCTGTTGAGAAGCCGCTGTTGCCTTTTCTCGGTAAGCCTTTGCTTGATTGGGTTGTGGAGGCTGTTGCTTCGGCTGAGAAGGTTTCAGAGTTTTATGTTGTGACGAGTGAGAATACGCCTGAAACTGAGAAGCTTTGCAGGAGCAAGGGATGGAAGTTTCTGCGGACTGACGCGAAGGGTTATCATTCTGATTTGAAGCAGGCTGTTCGCGATGCTGGTTTATCTGGTGCAGTGTTGACGATTCCGGCAGATTTGCCAGCGGTAACTGGGAAGTTCTTAGGCAAGGTTGTAAGCGCGTTTGAGGAGTATGGAAAGGATTTTTTGGCGGTTTTCGTTCCGATAGAAAAGCGTGAGGCCTTGGGGCTTTCTGTTTCTTCCACGGATGAGTACAAGGGTGTTTGGTACGCGGTTTCTGGAGTTAATATCGTGAATGGCGCGAAGATTCAGGAAGAGGGGAAAATCGAGACAAGCGCCATAATAACTGAAGAAACCGAAGTTCTCCTCAACATAAACACGCTCAAAGACCTAGAAATATCTGAGAAGATAATCCAAGATTAAGGGAAGAACTAGCGCCATTTTTGTCTTATACCTCCTAAAGAGGGGGGTATAAGTTTCACCGAGCGCTAAAGAACACAGCTTTTATTCTGTTAACTGGAAAACGCTTGTTTTCGCTAAAAGTCATTTATGCACAGCGCTTCTAAACTTACGCCAAATATGGTTGTGGTGGCGCTTGCCGATTACGCCTTTCCATTATCCAGTTGCTTACATCCTTTACAAGCTTGGAGGAACACTCAGTCTTCCCGCACTAATTGTAGGCTCGATGCTGCCAGACCTTGAAATTCCCTTCATAGTCCTGCTGTTCGGAACCAGTGTTCCACACCATTTGTTGCTTCACAGTCTTATAGGCGCTTTAACGCTTGGCACTGCACTCGCCATAACAATCACCGTCTTTATCTACCCCCGATTAACGAGCGTAATCTTTCCCGTCAACAAGCTCAAGGTTAAAGAAAAATGCCAATTCTCCATCGGTCTTGTATTCTCTTGCGCTCTCGGCTGTCTTTCCCACGTCCTGTTAGACGTTACAAACCACGCCTACAACCCACTTTTCTGGCCGTTCATCGCGCCAAATGAAACACCAAGCCCAGTTGTCCCATTTCTCGGTGGTGTGGAAACCGCGTCTCTGCTGATACACGCGGTTATGATTATTCTTTTCATTGGCTTGTTTGCCACTAAGCGTGAGAATTTCTGGGAACACCTGCTTGTTGAGTAACAAGCAACGCGCAACGAATAATGCTTATTAGCCTTGGATTAAGATTAGCCCCTGATGAAAAGATGTCTCTTGAAGGCTTTACCGAGTACAAGCGCAGAGAATTCTGCAACGACGTGAAATGCCCCGTACAGATGAAACTGAACCAGCAAAAAGAAAAATCCGAAGAATACGAGCAAACCAGAAAGACATGCCGCACAGCCTGCGTTTACACCACATGGCAATTTCACCACTGGCTCATAGAGAAAGGCTACATAATCATCGCTAGCTTAAACCTAGAAAACAAAGCCAGCCTTTTCGCATCCATAGACCAAGATTTGCTAAAGTGGATTGACGAGCAAATTCAAAGCGGAAAGTACCGCAGCAGAAGCCACCTAATAGAAAGCATCTTAGCTGAATACCGAGCAAAACAGATTAAATGAGGTAAGCTTCCGTGATATATCTCCTCATAACCCATTGAATCTGGAAGTAATGCGCAATCCTAGCAATCGAGTTCTTCATCAAATCTATCCACGCATCCCTCTGACCATAAAAAGTTGGAGCAATCAAATACTCCAGCTTGCTGTACAAGTCACGAAGCTCAACCTCTCTTCTTTCCTCATCAGTAACAAACTCTTTCGGATGTGGACCAATCGACCAGCCCGTAACTCCCTCAACACATCCTTCAACCCACCAGCCATCCAGTATGCTGAAGTTTATCACGCCGTTGTGCGCAGCTTTCATGCCGCTTGTTCCAGAAGCTTCCATCGGCGGAATAGGAGTGTTAAGCCAAACATCAACTCCTGACGTAAGCTTACCTGCAACCTCCATGTCATAGTTTTCAAGATACACAATTTTCATCTGGTCCTTCAGCTTATCCGCGTAATCGTGAATCTCCTTTATCAACCGTTTACCATCAACGTCTCTTGGATGCGCTTTCCCAGCGAAAACCATCTGAATTTTCCCGCTCTTATTCACCTCAAGCAGCCTATGCAAGTCAGAGAAAATCAACGTTGACCTCTTGTACCCTGTGGCTCTTCTAGCAAAACCTATAGTCAACACCTCAGGATCCAACTTCGCGCCTGCGTTTTTTTCAACAAAATCGATAAGACCCGTTTTCGCCTTAACGTGAGCATCCCAAACCTCCTGGCTTGGAATTTCCAAAGCTCTAACAAGCAGAATAGGTTCATTTGCCCAGCTTGGGATGTACTTGTCAAAAAGCGCCCTGAAAACCGGGCAAGTCCAAGTGTGAGAGTGAACCCCGTTAGTAACTGACCTGATGTAGTAACCTGGAAACAGCTTCCTCGAATACTCCATATGAGCCTTGGAAACTCCATTCACGTACTTGCTCAAATTCAAAGCCAAATAAGTCATGTTCAAGTTATCCTGACCAGCATACTGCTTCACATTAAGCATCAAGTATTCAGTGCCAAGCACCTCTTCAACCATGTCATAAGAAAACTGGTCAAACGCAGCTTCAATCGGAGTATGGGTCGTAAAAACGCAAAGGGTTTGAACTTTTTCAGCGTCCATACTTTTCTCTTTCAGCAACTCAAAAGTCAAAAGCGCAGAATGCCCCTCATTCATGTGGTACTTTCTAACTTTGAAGCCTAATTCCTTGAGAAGCTTCACTCCGCCTATTCCAAGCACAATTTCCTGCTTAAACCTGTACCTCTTATCGCCGCCATAAAGATAATCGGTGATTCTTCTATCCTCTGCCGCATTGCCTTCCACGTCAGTATCTAAGAAAAGAATCGGAACCATCCCTCCAGTGGGACTTTGATACTCGTACAGCCAAGCTTGAACCTTCACCTGTCTACCTTCAATCGTCACCGTAGCCTTCTTCGGCATCAAGAACAAGGATTTCGACGGGTTCCACTCGTCAGGAAACTCCTGCTGTTCCCCGCTTTCCGTAAGCTTCTGCCTGAAATACCCTTTCCTACTCGCCAACGTCAAAGCTACCATCTGCAACTTTAAATCCGCACTGGCTTTCACAATGTCGCCTGCTAAAATACCCAGTCCACCACTGTAAGTTGGGATGTCTTTGGTTATGCCTATCTCCATGGAGAAATAGGCGATTCTATGGTCTTCTATGAAGTGTTGCCTGCAGTTTTTGCTGCAGAAACAATATTTTTTTCCTCCAAAGGTGTCATACGTTATTTGCATTCTTGTCAGCGTGTCACTTGAGTCTATTTGGGTTCCGCAGACAGGACATCTTAACGAACAGTTCGACTCCAAAAACGCATCAACCCTATAACCATACCTTCCATTCACGAATAATTTAATCGAACTGATAAACCATTCGAAAATGCGATACTGTTCATTGCATACTGAAAGAGCAGAAGGCAAAAAATAATTGTGGCAATTAACAGCTTGGAGTTCAGCAGGTTCCTGCCGCTATGACATTTTAACTACCAGAAACCTGAAAACGCTTTCTCCGGTATTTTGAAGCCGATGCGGAATGCCTTTTGGGCTTTCAATCAGAGTGTCTTTCTCAACTTCTTGCTTTTCGTCTCCGATTTCCACCACGCCTTTGCCTTCAAGAATGTAGAAGAAAACGTCGACCGGTGTAGTATGCTTCTTCAGCGATTGCCCAGTTGTTAACGCCATGTGTATTACTTGGGCGTTGTCGGCGTCATAGATTTTTTTCGCTTCAACTCCATGAACATTCTGAAATGAGCTGATTTTCACAACTTTTGTCATTTTCATTTCTTTCACGTCTGCATTTTCAGTACTGCACTATAATATAGTTTTTTTTGCTCTCTTGAGGCGACTTAGTTGCCTTCAGATGCAATTTTTTTTGGTTTGCACTTGAAACAAAAGCTTATTTGTTGTAGGTAAAGATTATATTTGTTGACGGCTCTCTACGGAAATTCCTGATGCAAATGTTATTCCACCTGTTTTGCATTTAAGATAAAAACATGGGCATCAGCTTTTGCTTACATCATAGCTATCTTAAAACTAATTTCTAATAGCGCATATGGTATTTAAAAAATTAGAACTTGCAAAATTTTAGATACAACTTGGCTGCAAAATGTCAGCCGCGCAACTATGCGCAATAAAATAAAGGAGAAAGAGAAAAGATGAAAATTACCGAAAGTAAGACTAGTGTTTCTTTGATTGCGTTGTTTCTGATGTTAACTATTGCGGTTTCGATTATTGCTTTACCACTCGCTAATGCCGCTACAAACACCTATAATACCTGGCTTTACGTTGGAACTAGCGCTGGAGACCGCGGTGTCGGTGAAACTATGTTGCTGGTCTCTTGGACTGCAGAAATGCCGCCAGACATTGGTGAACGAGTCGGTGTGGTTTCTTCCCCGACGGGTAGAGCTGGATGGCATGGTATGCAAATTAAAGTTTGGGATCCTGACAATGAGACGCAGACCTTAGACATGCCCTACAGTGATCCAGTCGGCGCTAACTACATTGCGTACACTCCCACTAAAGTCGGCACATATCAGGTTCAAGCTATCTTCCCGTACACCGATAAGGAACATATGGTAACAGCTACCGGTTTTGGAGCTGCCACGATAGGAGATCATAAAATCTATAGTGCCGCCGTTAGTCCAATTGCAACATTTGAGGTTTATGCAGAAGCTACACCGAAATGGCCTGAGTCGCCTCTTCCGAACGATATATGGACTCGCCCAATAAGCGACGCAGCCAGAGAATGGTATGCGCTTACGGGTAACTGGCTTGCCGGTGCAGCGAACTCTTGGCCTCTTGGCAGTTCGGGCGGCAACGTCGCAAGCTACGGTTACGGCTTAGCACCAAACAGCGCTCACATACTGTGGTCA
>JAFGNM010000029.1 GCA_016927015.1 Candidatus Bathyarchaeota archaeon
AAACGGTGAATATGGCAAAAAAAGAGGTTCAGATATGCGGCGTTCCAAACTTGAAATGTATGTAGACATCTTGAAGGTGTTGGCTCACAGAGGTCCACTTAAGTTAACTCATGTCATGTACAAAGCTAACGTTAACTGCAGTGTACTCAAAGAATACTTAGAGTTCCTGATCAAGCAAGGACTAGTGGAAGAGAGAACAGCAGGAAAAAGACGCGTAGTTTATGCCGTCACTCAAAGAGGCATAACAGTGCTCAAATACTTCAGAGAACTAAAACAAGTGCTGCCTATCGTGGAAGAAGCCAGAAATCAAGCACCAGTCCCCTTCTAAACTCCCCGATTTTCCCCTCTATCTAATTCTAAGCTCACGTTAGGTTTTTACACTGACCAGCCTGTAGAACTTGTTTTTGGCAGCATTTTGTGTTTCGTTCATTTTGGCGTTTATGCCGATGGCAGTTAGCTGTTTGTTGTAGGTACTGGGTGTAATTGTTGTGAATAATTACCAGTGTTTCGTAAGACTTAATAAACCCCACCCGTTTAGTGCTACAGTAGTACACGTGAACAACACTCGGGGAAAGCCTGTGACCAGAGAAGAAATACTGAGCAAAAAACCCTTACACATACTCGAAAAAATAAGAGAAAATCTCGAAAGGCTCAACGAAAAAATGGAAGTTATGATTGAGCTACAAAAACACGGTCGCAAAGACGCCCAACCACTTCCTGATACCCCCTTAGACGTAATGACTTTACTCTCAATGCCGGATCACCTCCGAAAAACGGCCATGACCATCTGCAGATGCGGACGAGCCACCGCAAACGAAGTCTCCCAGCAAACAAGCAGAGCCCGAGCTGTAGAAAGCGCGTATTTGAATCAACTTGTAATCATGGGATATCTCAAAAAAGAACGAAAAGGAAGAAAAGCTTACTTTTACGCTGACAGAGATAGTCAAGGGTGAATATGAAAATGGGCAAAATTGTAGCAGTACACTCATATAAAGGTGGAACAGGAAAAACCCTTTTCTCCGTAAATTTGGCAGCAACCTTTGCCAAGCACGGAAAGAAAGTCTGTCTCTTCGACCTTGATTTTCGAGCGCCGAGTCTATTTGCAATACTCAAAACGGAAAATGCACCATGCTGGTTGAACGATTACCTAAACGGCAATTGCGGCATCAATAAAGTTCTTGTCGATTTAAGCAGCCAGCTCCAAGGAAACGGCAACTTCTTCGCCGCCCTAGCGAACCCATCGACCGAAGCGATTAGAGATATGTCCGCGAAAGACAGAAAATGGGAAATGCGTGCATTGGGCAGGCTCCTTTCTCTGAGAAACACGCTGCTAAGCGACCAAAAATTTGACTATCTGGTCTTCGACACAAGCCCCGGTCTTCAGTATTCATCAATAAACGCTATAGTAGCTGCCGATTTCGTGGTAGTGGCAACAACTGGCGATAGATCCGATGTGAATGGAACACGGCGCATGCTCCGAGAGTTGTATAACCTGTTTGAAAAGAAAACAGGCTTAGTCATTAACAAAGTTCTTGATCCCACCTCTAAATCAAAGAAAGACGAAATGGATACAAGGGTCAAAGATTTGTATCAAGTTCCCATGTTAGGGCTAGTGCCATGTTTCTGTGAAATTCTCAGAGCTGAAGGAAATCTTATATTCGTTCAAGATAAACCAAATCATCCGTTCACTAAAATACTGGATGAGATGGCGAAGAAAATAGACGCTAACGAAGTCAACTAACTACGCCTGCATTTTCTTTTTCATAATTTTTTCTTAGGCGAAGTCTGTATACAACAGCGTCAGCAAAACTTGACGCAAAAAAGCTTCGGGTTGTACGTTATGTTTCCACTCTGGTCATTCAGCAGTTAGATCCAGGTCTTCGTACATTCTTTAACATGCGCCCTGCAGACCGGTAGAAGGCCATGGCACTACCGTGTTAAGATGCGAGATTAGCGTGTGAAAAAATCTATGGCCCCTTTATGAAGGTTGGGCTCGCAGGTAGAGTTGGGCTTGACTAGTTCAGGTGGTAGGTGGGCTTTTCCGTAGATTGGGGGTTAGGTTCCTTTATGCTATGTTAAATTATCATTTTTGTATGGCTTAGACCTGCTTTATTATTGCACATTGTATGCACCACAAGAAGGTATAATATTTTTTCACCCTCAGGATAACCCTGAAAAAGTGCCTTGAAAATTGCACAAGTCTTAAATACAAAAAAAACTCTTAGAGTGGCAAGTGCCTAATATGAATTAGGCGCAAATAAAATAAAGGAGAATAAGAAAAGATGAAAATTGCTAAAAGTAAGACTGCTGTTTCTTTGATTGCGTTGTTTCTGATGTTAACTATTGCGGTTTCGATTATTGCTGTCTTGCCAATTAATGCTCAAGCGGTGCAGGCGACTAATATTTCCCACATTTACGTTGCTGCTTCCCCTCCCGTTATAGGTCTCAATCAGGGAGTTTTGCTTTTTGTGTGGACTGAAGACATGCCGCCAGACATAGGTGAACAAAGTGGCGCTGTCAGTAGTCCTAGTGGTAGAGCCGGTTGGTATGGTATTACATTGACGGTTACAAAGCCTGACGATACCAGTGAAACTATAGCGCTGTCATATACAGATTCAATTGGAGGCACATATTATTCGTATACGCCTACTGATGTCGGTACATATTCTTTCTATGCTGATTTCCCTGGAGCATGGAAAAACACATCTGCTAGCTTTGGAATGTTCGGACCCGTCCCCGCGACGGACACTTGGTATACACCTGCCACTAGTCCGGTAGCAGAATTTACGGTACAGGATGAAGCAATACAGCCATGGGTTGAGTCGCCTTTGCCATCAGGCAGCTGGACGCGGCCGATAAGCGATGCAAGCCGAGACTGGTATGTGCTTCTAGGAGACTATCTGGGTGGAGCCGCGAACGTATATCCTGCAGGCGTAGGGGGCGCAACTACGAAATACTCCTACGGTGTAGGACCGGAAAGCGCTCACATACTGTGGACAAAGCCGCTTTATCAGGGAGGCTTGATGGACGCTTACTATGAAAACATAGGCTATGCAACGTCGCACTATCAAGGTATCAGTTTCTCGCCGATAATCATGGGGGGAAAAATTTACTATTCCTACCCAAATACTGGACATTCTACTCAGGGCTATCTTTGTGTAGATTTGTACTCGGGTGAAACGCTATACTACGCAAATGCAAGTTTTACGCCGTCATTTGGTCAGGTATACAACTACGAGTCACCTAACCAGCACGGAGGCTACTCATATCTATGGCAAACTGGCATCGCAGGATTCTTTGGAGGCGGTACACCCGTCACAATTACGCAAGAGATAGTGCAGATACCTCAAGCAGTACTTGACAAAGCTGGTCAATTGCCAAGACAGACGGGCCCTGTGCAGACAGTGAATTTAACGGCGACGCCGGTGAGCATGGGAACTGTTTGGGAGATGCTTGACGGCTACACAGGCCAACACGTGTGCTATATAGCTAACGTGTCTTCTAGTGGTACAGCTGTTTACGGTAAAGACGGAAGCATTCTGCGCTACAACACTGTTAATCTTGGTGGTACCAACTATTTGCAGGTGTGGAACTCTTCTCACGGAACTATGCCTTCAAGTCAAACTGGAACAGGCGCATGGCAATGGAGACCCATGGGCGGTACTTTCGGCGGGTCAGACGCGTATCTAGGTGGCGTTGCGTACAACTATGTGCACGACGGGCGAGACTTCTTCTCGCTGAACGTGTCTATACCGAGCCTACTAGGTCCAAGGAATGCACGAGTGAATCAGACTGCCAGTATCCGAGTGGTGCGTGAGGACGAGTACATAATCTTTGGAACTACAGGAATGAACGACGCAAGCGGGATTGCTCCATGCTGGATGATGGCTCTTAGTTTGGAACCAGGACAGGAAGGCACAAAGCTGTGGGAGGCGACGTTTACGCCGCCATATGCAGAAGTGTGGTCCGCCGGATTTTTCGGCGCTGGGATGACTATGACTGGTGTTTATCCAGAAGATGAAGTTATCCTCTTCTACGACAACATTCAGCTGATACGGTTGGGTTACGACATGAAGACAGGAACGAAGCTTTGGGAAAGTGAACCCGAAGGACAAATGAACTACTATGGCATGATCACAAACTACTACCAAGGTCTACTCCTAGCCGCTGGCTGGTCTGGAGAAGTGATAGCCTATAATATCACGACAGGAGTAAAAGAGTGGGTCTACACCGCTAGCAACGTTGGCTTCGAATCTCCCTACGGCAATTACCCAATCAACTTTGTCGGCATTGCTGACGGAAAAATCTACACGCTCACGGGTGAGCACTCAATCACTCAGCCTATGTGGCGCGGTCCAAACTTACGCTGCATCAACGCTACAGACGGAACGGAAGTATGGTCGATGCTGAACTTTGGAGCAAACGGCGGAGCAAGTCTCACCGGAACGTACGTGTGGCTGGCAGAAGGCAAAATCGTAGGCATCAATTTCATGGACAACCAAATATACTGCATCGGCAAGGGCAACAGTGCCACCTCAGTTACGGCTTCACCGAAAGTTTCGGTGCATGGAACCAGCGTAATGATCGAAGGCACAGTCACTGATCAAACTTCCACTGGCAGACGAAACACCAACGACCTCTTAGACTGGACGTTGAAGGGTACTCCAGCAATATCTGACGAAGACATGAGCGCATGGATGGAATACAAGTTCCAGCAACAGGGATTCCCAGCAGACGCGAAAGGCGTTGAAGTGGTCTTAACAGTGCTTGACCCGAACAGCAACTTCTACGAAATCGGCAGAACTACAAGCGACGTGACTGGCGCTTTCGGCTACTCGTTTGAACCGGAAGTTCCGGGAACATACCAGATCACCGCCACTTTCGAAGGCTCCAGATCCTATGGCAGTTCGTTCGCAACAACCTATCTGACCGTGGACGAAGCTCCTGCTGCTACTGCTGAACCTACACCGCCGCCAGCGTCGATGACTGACACGTACGTGTTGGGTCTAGGCATTGGGGCAATAGTCGCAATCATAGCAGTCGGACTGTTACTCTTCCTGCTACTCAGGAAACGCTAAACCAACAGCAAAAAACACACAAAAATCTTTCCCCTTTTTCTTTTTGTTCAGCTATCCAAGCGGAGAAGAGGCTGAGAGGGTTCTGGATCGATGGCGCGCATAAATGTTACATTCTTTGATGTTCTTTTTAATTTCAGGTCCAAAGCCCCAGCAAACCTTTCCAACTCGTTAAAAAGTTTTCCTGGGTTTTAAATGTGAATCGGCATTCAAATTTTAGCCCCTGCGCACAACCCAGCCTCTTTTTCGCTTATACAAATCTTCAACAGGTTAAATCTAACGCGTACATATGGTCACTTTCCCAGAATCAGGGACAAAAACTTTTATCTTAAAACCAACACCCACTCACAGAAGGTTTCACGTATGAACTGCGAATACTGCGGCAAACCCGTAAAAGAATATGAAGATTTCATTTTAGTTGGTAAATACCCCACTCGGGGTCAAATGTGGAAATGGTCAGAAGCCAGTTACTACGTTTCACCTGAAAACTATGGGCAAATATACCACAAAAACTGCTTCATCACAGCGATGAACAAAGAAAAAGAGAAGCCATGAGTAATCCAAGATGTGTCGCCTTGCGCCTTTTTCCTATCTAGAAAATTCAATGGAACACAATGCAAAACATTTTCAACATACTGGTGCAGAGGGTGGGATTCGAACCCACGAACCCCTACGGGATAGGCTCCTGAAGCCTACGCCTTTGACCTGGCTCGGCGACCTCTGCTCTGAAACACCATTTGCAGTCGTTGAAAATAACTCTTACTGATAAATACGTTACCGCTGACAATCACTTCTAACACGCACTCATGTTCTCACAGCGCTTCCCTCAGAACTATTTAAAGTTTCTATATAAAAGGGGGCTATAGAAAAAAATCACACAACAGTACCGCAGAACTTCAGGTAAAAGTTTAAGAGCTACCTGATTGTTTTATGTGTTTTAGGTGAATAAGTCATGCCGACTCACGGTTCACTATCTAAAGCTGGTAAAGTAAGGGCGCAAACACCCAAAATTGAGGCTAAAGAAAGAACAAAACTCAGCCCGAAGACCAGAAGCAGACGAAACTACCAAAAGCGTATCGTTCTGCAACGGAAAGCTGGGCAAAACTGGATGTAATTTTTGTAGCCAGCCAAGAAGCAAAAATATTTTTTTCAGGGCAAAACCTAACACTCAGTCAGCGTAGTAGTTTATCTACCACTTCTTTGAACCTTAACATGGTACGTCAACGTTGAACGAGGACACGGCAGCCAGAGAAATCATAGAAGCCCTAATGCTTTTGCAGTCACCCAGTCACGACGACGTGAACCGCGCCAAAACCCAAGTAGCCGCCAAACACCAGCTAAACCGCATACCCTCCAACGCCGAAATAATAGCGGCCATGAACCCGAAAGAAAAGCTTCGCCTCCTGACACTTCTGCGCAGAAAAAACACACGCACAATCTCCGGAGTCACCGTAGTAGCCGTCATGACAAAGCCGCAACCCTGCCCGCAACCTGAACCCTGCGCCTACTGCCCTGGTGGTCCCGCACAAGGCGTTCCGCAAAGCTACACGGGTCACGAGCCAGCAGCCATGCGCGGAAGCCAAAACAACTACGACCCCTACCAGCAAGTACAAAGCCGCATCAGCCAACTCACAGCCATAGGACACCACGTGGACAAAATAGAACTCATCGTAATGGGAGGAACCTTCCCAGCCACACCCACCGAATACCAAACCCGATTCATCCAACGCTGCCTAGACGCGATAACAGGCAAGGAATCCGCAAGCCTTGAAGAGGCAAAAGCACACGCGGAAACAAGCAGAATCCGCAACGTCGGCATAACCGTGGAAACCCGCCCAGACTGGTGCAAAGAACCGCACGTTGACGCCATGCTGGACATGGGAGTAACCCGCGTGGAAATCGGCGTCCAAAACCCTGACGATGAGCTTTACCGTTTGGCAGGCAGAACCCACACAGTCGCCGACGTCACAGAAGCCACACAAGTCGCCAAAGATTCAGGGTTAAAAATCGTTTATCACCTGATACCTGGAATGCCTGGTTCAAACCCGGCAAAAGACTTGGACGCTTTCAAGCGTGTTTTCGCGGACGCAGCCTTCAAACCTGACATGATAAAAATCTACCCTTGCCTAGTCATAGCAGGCACAAAAGCGCACGACTGGTACCGTGAAGGCGTTTACAAGCCTTATTCAACCGAGGAAGCCGCAAACCTAATCGCCGAAGTCAAAAAAACGCTTCCGCCCTGGGTGCGAGTAATGCGCGTGCAACGCGACATCCCAGCAGGGCTGATTGTGGCAGGAGTGAACAAAAGCAACCTGCGCCAACTCGTCCAGCAGAAACTAGCCGAACAAGGCGAACACTGCACCTGCATAAGATGCAGAGAAGTGGGACAACGCACGACAGCGGACAACGTAACCCCAGACATGGACAAAATCCAAATTTCAACCTCTCATTACACAGCTTCCGAAGGAACAGAAATTTTCATTTCAGCCGAAGACCCCGAAAACAACGTGCTAATAGGCTACTTGCGCCTGCGGGTTCCCTCCGCGAAAGCCCACAGACCCGAAATCAACGCTGTGCCTTCCGCCATAGTGCGGGAACTCCACGTTTACGGTCCCTTAGTTCCAGTCGGCAAACACTCCCCACGAGCGTGGCAGCACAAAGGCTACGGCACAATCCTCCTAAGCGAAGCCGAACGCATAGCACGAGACGATTACGATTCAAAAAAGCTTTTAGTCATAAGTGCGTTGGGCACAAAACAGTATTACATGCGCTTCGGCTACAGCCGTGACGGCGTATACGTTTCAAAAAGGTTGAAGAATTAAGGTTGCTTGTGTAGGCGCTGAAAGCAAATTGATGCTTTTTTGTGCTTTACGGGAACTTTAAGTTATTAGCAGAGGTCAAAGAGGTTGATGGCGTTCCGTGCTAGCGCTCAGAAGCAGCTACCCCTCCCCTTTATATACTGTAAATAGCGTGCAGAATAAGTGTTTAATTTTGTTTTTTTATTCATTTGTCAAGTTGCTTTAAGGGTTAACAAAAAAAGGGGGATTGTGCAGGTGACATCGCCACTTTGGTCAGGATTAGATTTCCATCCCTATATTTTGTCGAATAAATTGGGGTGGACTCCTGTTAGTCTAAAAAGAGTTAACCGATAGAAGATGGCGCCGATTCTTAGAATATAAATACTTATACTGAGAAGCTTTACAGATGTCAGGTTATGGAAAGCGAGAACACCCGAATTGAAACAAAATCATCCCTCACCGCTGGCTTTATGTGTTTGTCAAGAGCCGCTTCTTATAAGGACAAACGAGAGTGCTACTTAGGACCAGATAACGTTGCTTACATAATACTTCCGACCTTCTTTAAACTACTCTTAAAATCGAGGTTGTTATTCAAGCTCTTCAATTGGCTTTACTTTTCCAAAGGGCTGTACGAATACGTGATCGCACGGACAAAATACTTTGATGCGGTATTCATCGAAGCCTTGGAACACAAATTTGATCAAATACTTATTTTCGGTGCTGGATATGATAGCCGTGCACTACGTTTTAGCGAGTTAAACAAAGGAACCTCGATATTTGAACTCGATGCTCCCGTAACCCAAAAAGAAAAGTTGAAAGCTTATCAATCAAAAAAACTGGTTATACCGAAAAACCTCATTTCCATACCGATTGATTTCAACAAGGAGAAGCTAGAAGACAAAATTAGACAGGCAGGATTTATTGCGGGTAAACAATCCCTGTTCCTCTTGGAAGGGGTAACCATGTATTTATCTCAAGATGCCATAGACAGCACTTTCCGTTTTATTTCAGACGTTTCTGGGACGGGAAGCATGATAGTTTTTGACTATATTTATGGCGGTGTTCTTCGAAGAGAAAACAAGTACTATGGCGAGAAAGGCATGTATAAAAGGGTGGCTAAAGTTGGTGAGGCGTGGACATTTGCCCTCGAAGAAAACGAGGCTGAAAGTTTTCTTAGCAAGTATGGGTTCCTATTAAAGGACCACAGCGGCTCAAATGAACTTGAAGACAGATACTTCCGAAATTCTAAAGGTCAAATTGTAGGAAAAGTAAATGGCACTCATGCGATTGTCACAGCTATTAAAAGATAAGCGTAGCCAACCGATCAGTGTGCGATAAAGTTAAAGCCCTAAACCTCCTTCTTTCCAATGAACTGTTGGAGAACTCGAAATGAGTAAAAAGGCTGAAAGTTCAGGTTACAAGGGTGAAGCGTTAAGCGCCCTCACAAAAGCAGGATGCCAAGTCGGTGATGTCATACGCGTCACCAGCAAAGAGAAAACGTACGAGGGCATCCTTATTCCCCGGTCAGAAACAGGCGACACCGAACACGTCGTGGTCAAGTTGAAAAGCGGTTACAACGTCGGCGTGCACGTAACCCCGAACGTTAAAATCGAGAAAGTAGGCAAAGGAACCAAGCCATCATTCGCTTCGCCGCCGCTTCCAGAGCAAAAACCAGAACTGCCAAAAGCCGTTATCCTGAGCACTGGCGGAACCATAGCCAGCCGCGTAGACTACCGCACAGGAGCGGTCCGCTCCGCGCTTTCAGCAAACGACCTCTACGGTGTAGTTCCAGAACTCTCCGACGTTGCCCGCGTGAAAACGGAAATTGTGTTCAGCATTTACAGCGAAAACCTAACTCAGAAGCACTGGAGCCAGCTTGCCCAAACGGTCGCCGAGCACATAAATCAAGGCGCAGAAGGCGTAGTGATAGCCCACGGCACAGACACCATGGCTTACACCGCTGCCGCCCTGAGTTTCGCGCTGCAAAACCTCCCAGTCCCCGTTATCCTCGTTGGCGCCCAGCGCTCATCTGACCGCCCAAGCTCTGACGCCGCCACAAACCTCATTGCAGCGGTTCAAGCCGCAACCCGAGGACCCTTCGCGGAAGTCGGCTTAGCCATGCACGAAACTCCTTCCGACACAGCCATAGTCGTCAACAGAGGCACCAAGGTGAGGAAGTGCCACACAAGCCGACGAGACACTTTCGAGCCTGTAAACGCCACGCCAATCGCTAGAGTAGAGAACAACGAAGTAATCATGCTGACGGATTACTATCAAAAGCGTGATGCCGCAAAAAAATTCGTTGTGAAGCCCGAGTTCAGCGAAGCTGTTGCGCTGGTGAAGTTTCATCCCGGACTCGACCCTGCAGTCATAGATTGGCATGTTGAAAGAGGCTGTAATGGCATACTTCTTGAAGGCAGCGGCTTAGGGCACGTCAGCAAATACTGTTTTGATGCCGTAAGCAACGCGGTTAAACGCGGCGTGGTGGTCGCGTTAGCTTCCCAGTGTATATGGGGACGCGTGAACATGAACGTGTATGACACAGGGCGCGACCTGCTGAATTTAGGCGTAATTCCCCTCGAAGACATGTTTCCCGAAACCGCGTTGGTTAAGCTCATGTGGGTTCTTGGTCAAACCAGCGACCCCGAAGAAGCCAAAAAACTCTTGAAGACTAACATTGCCGGTGAGTTTTCGCCTCGAACGCTACCACAAGAAATCGGCGTTAAAGGAGACGAATGAAATGGAAATTGATTATGCCAAGGCAGGGTTAAAGGTTGGCTTAGAAATCCACCAGCAGCTTAACACTCAGGAGAAGCTGTTTTGCAGCTGCAAGCCTGAACTTTTCAAGGAGGAACCTGAAATAACTTTTCTGCGCAGGCTCCGACCCACACAAAGCGAGCTAGGCCAAGTGGATCCCGCGGCTTTTTTTGAATTTCAAAAAGGCATTAAGATTCGGTACGAAGCGAACCGGGCTACGTCCTGCCTTGTGGAGATGGATGAGGAGCCGCCGCATCCTTTGAACATGGATGCTTTGGAAGTGGTTTTGACTGCAGCGTTGATGATGAATATGCAGCCTATTGATGAAGTGCATGTTATGCGCAAAACCGTTATTGACGGCTCAAACACCACCGGGTTCCAGCGAACATGCATTATTGCTTCTGACGGCTGGATTAAAGTTGGAGAAAAAATTATTCCGATGCAGGCTGCAAGCTTAGAAGAGGATGCTGCGCGCAAAACAGGAACCGAAGACGGCGGGAAAACAATTCGTTACCGTATCGACCGTTTGGGAATTCCGCTTATTGAAGTTGCCACTGCACCAGTGATTTATTCGCCGATGGAAGCGCAGGAAGTTGCGTTCGCTATTGGCAGAATCCTACGTGATACAGGCAAGGTTATGCGTGGTTTAGGCACGATACGGCAAGACTTGAACGTGTCTTTGCCGAACGGCGCTTTAATCGAGATTAAGGGTGTTCAGGAGCTCGAGTTGATTTCGAAGGTTGTTGAGTATGAGGTTCAGCGCCAACTTGGGCTTATCCAAGTTAAAGAGGAACTGCGAAGCAGAGGCATCAAAGCCGAAGCGCTGACAGACGAATTCGTTGACGTTTCAGAGGTTTTCAGGCAGACAAAGTGCAAAGTCATCCGCAAAGCGCTTGACAAAAAACAGAGTGCCATGGCTGTTAAGCTTGCTGGCTTCACGGGTCTCTTAAAGCGTGAACTTATGCCTGATTTCCGTGTTGGAACGGAACTTTCTGACCGTGCGAAGTTTTGGGGCAGAGTCGGCGGGGTATTCCACACTGACGAGTTGCCCGCTTACGGTGTCACCGCTGAAGAAGTTGAAGCGCTGAGAAAAACGGTTGGCGCCAGTGAAGGTGACGCAGTGGTTTTCGTGGCTGACACGGAAGAGAACATTTTGGATGCGCTAAAAGCGGTTGTGGAGCGTGCTCGCGAAGCCTTGGCTGGTGTTCCAGCGGAGACTCGGACTGCCAAAGGAGACGGGACAACGCGGTACATGCGACCACGACCTGGAGCAGCAAGAATGTACCCGGAAACGGACATTCCGCCAACACTGATAACTGCTGAATTGGTGGAGAGGATTCGGTCTAATTTGCCTGAGCCAGCGGAGAAGAAGCAGGCACGCTTGATGACGCAGTACGATTTGAACGAAAAGTTAGCTAACCAGCTTATTGATTCGGAATACGGCGTGCTGTTCGAGGCTATCGTGAAGGAAACTGGTGTTGCAGCTACAACTGTTGCAGTTTTCCTGACCGAAGCTTTGAAGTCTCTGAGGCGTGACGGCGTTCAAGTCGAAAACGTTACAGACGAACAAATAACGGAAATTTTCAGTGGTGTCGGCTCGGGAGAACTTGTGAAGGAGGCTGTGGCAGACGTTTTTGTTTGGCTTTCCAAGAATGACGGCAAAAACTTGCAGGATGCGGTTGGTGCTCTTGGGTTGAAAATGTTTTCGAAAGCAGAGTTGGCGAAACTTGTTGACCACGTGATTGCGGAGAACCGACAGTCGGTTGACCAGATGGGGAAGAACGCTTTCGGAATGCTTATGGGGATTGTGATGAAAGAAGTTAGGGGAAAGGCTGATCCGGGACTTGTCAGTGCGCTTTTGAGAGAAAGGTTGAAGTAGTAGGCTACTTTACTTTTTGTAGTCCGTGACTGCTATCATTTTTTCTTGGAGAGTTATGTTTTCGCCGCAGTAGGGGCAAAGTTTGAAGTCTGCTCGCAACAGTTTTCCGCAGGCTGGGCAGACTATGTTGAAGAGAAGTTTTTCTTCAAGCGTTTTTAGTTGTCTTTTTAAGCTGCCTAGTTCTATTCTTGTTTTTTCCATTGTTTCTTTCATTGGTTGTATGTCCTTGACTTCGACGCGAACGTTGCGCATTAGGTCTTTGACTTGTGCTAGTGTTTCGCTGTCTGATTCTATGGTTTCGTACATGAGGTCGAAGACTTCACTCCTGCTTTCTAGGATTTGTGCTTCTGTGGTTGTTTGGTTTTTTACGTCTGACATATCTTGTTTAGGAACGTTTCCACGGGATTGTCGAAGGCTATGAGGCAAGTTGCTGCCCAGAGGATGACTGTTGAAGCGGTTGCCACGTAGAGGTAGATGTCTGCGGGTATTTGTTGTAGTTGCTGGTTGATGAAGGGGTAGAGTTGGAGGATTTGCATTGGGTTGTTGAAAAGTACGGCTGAGGCTGCGTCGATTAGGTGTATTAGTGCTATGACGGTTAGGGTGCTGAAGAGCCAGATTGCTATTCCTTTTCGTCTCAAGCAGGGGTCTCCTTGAACGCGATTAGCTTGAATATTGCGTCTCACTATATAATACTATATTCCCGTAAAGAAATATTTCAAACGGCACAAGGCACAAATCCTAAAAAGCACAACATACGTGTATATCCGTGGGATAACATTGCCAAAAAAATCAGTCAAAGAAAAAATTGAAGGCTTTGCCTTCCGCATCAAACTCGGCGAATACGAAGTCGAAATACAAGGAACACCTGAAGAGGTAGCAAAAACCCTCAAAGACCTTCCCAATATAGTCGCAAACGTTCACAAAGCTTTTGAAACCGTGAAACCTAAAACCGTCGCAACTTTAACCGTGAAAACGGAGCCAACAGCCAAAGCGAAAGAAACGGCCAAAGCGCCTGCACAAACATACCCAAAAATAACGGCTGTGGTCAATTGTGAAGAAGCGGTTCTTGGACTTTTGGAAACCGACTGGGGGAAATGGCGACCGAGAACCATGGAAGAACTCAACGACGCCATGAAAGCGAGCAAAATCACGTATACTCAGCGCACTTTGGAGAAAACACTGAATAAGCTTGCCGACAAGGGAATGGTGCGGCGTTGGAACACGAACACAGGTTTCGTTTACATACTAGCTGAAAAGAAGCCCTCAAGCGCTAGGGGAGCAGCATAGTGAAGCGGATTGAAGCGCGAATTAAGACTCCTTTCGGCGAAGTAGTTATTGAAGGTGAAACGCCTAAAGAAATTTTGAGTATGTTGGAAACTATGCCGGAGAACTTTGTTGAGAAGCTTTCCGATTTCGTTTCGAACAGGCTGATGCCTTCGGGAGCACAGTTGAAGGGTATCGTCGAGCTAACGACTGAAGGTCCAGTGGTAGTGACGCGTGAGAAACTTACTCATTATGAGGCGGTGGGTTTGGTGCTTTACGCGTCAGAGGACAAGACTAACACTGCTGCCCACGTGACTAGATTGCTGGAGTCTAGCGGAATAAAAAGCATGGTCCCTGCCCGATTGAATGAAATGACCAAACGGGGACAGGTGTTTAAGCCTGATCCGAACAAGCCAGATTTTAAGTTGACGATTCAAGGCGAAAAGTGGATTGAGGAAGAGGTTCTATCGAAGCTCAGAGGCAAAATGGGTTGACAGAGAAACCGGAAAAAGTTGCAGTTAACATCAAATATAAAGATGTGGAGAAAACGTTTTCTGCACCACCCGAAGAAACATGGCTTTTGCTGAGCAAGTTTTTCAGCGAGTTTCTTCCTTCATTTGAAATCGCCAACAAGCTCCTGCTCAGTGTTGACTTGCAGCAGCTCGCTAAAGACTGTGAAGGCTTAATCGCCTTTTCGCAGGAAGGTGCAAATCTGCTGGTGTCTAAGAGCAAGTTGACGGATAACGAGACTTTGTTGCTGTGGCTTTTGGCAGGTTATTTGGGGCATAAGCTGGGCATGATGGCGAGTGATGCAGTTTCAAAGGAGGAGTTGCAGGCGAAACTTGGGAAAAGTGGCAAGATAACTAGCACACGTTTGGGTGAACTCGTGAAAAGCGACTTGGTAGCAAAGACGAGTGACGAAAAATTCACAGTTACAACATTCGGTGTTGCTCAGATGCAAAAGGACCTTCTTTCAAAAATAAGAGCGAAAACAGGTGCCTGAAGCGCTGCACGCGGTTTCTGGAAAAAGCATATTACTGTCTAGCGATAATTCTTTTTTTGAGGAGGCTTAGTTGTGGATGAACTTCTGGCGTTAATCTATGCGGTTTTGGGCATTTTTGATTCGATTCCCCAGATCGACATCATTGCTCTTGTTGTCCTCGTCATAATCGGCATAATAATCATACTGCTCATCCGATTGCTTATAATACTCATCCCAGCAGTGCTTCTTGCGCTTGTAGTCTGGTTCTTCACAGGAAGCTTATTCTGGGCGGGAATAACCTTTCTAGTCGTTGCAGCCTTATCAGTACTGAAAAAACTTTGACAACGCATAACGTAGTACTTGGCGCTTAAACGATAGTGGACTAACTGCTCGGAACAGACTATAGCCCCCCTTTATATAGAAACTATGTATAGTTCTGAGGAAAGTGGTGGCGGGTGGCCCCTCTCTGGTTTATGCAATGAATCTCTATTAGGATCCAAATATGCGGTTTGTCGCGAATCTTGCTGGTGTTTTGTTGGTGGTTGTGTTGTTTTTTGCCGATAAGTTTAAATGAATATTTATTCATATGAATTATAATTCATTTGATAGTGGTGGATTAAAAACCGAGAATTGGGAGTGAACATGGATGAAAAAAGGATTAACCGAAATCTGCTACAAATTCTTCAATAACCTTGCAAACCCTACGCGGCTAGCCACGCTGGAGAAGCTGATGGAGAAGCCGATGAGTGTAACCGAGCTGGCTGCCGCGTTAGGACAGGAGCAAAGCATGATATCCCACAACCTTAAGCCCTTACTCAAATGCAACTTTGTTTTCATTGAAAAGCAAGGCAAAAAGAGCATTTACTCTGCGAACCAAGAAACAATCGGCACACTGTTCAAGGCGGTTGAAGTGCACGCTGAAAAGTATTGTCCCACGGGTGGAAAATGCCTCAAGGAGGCGAACTAACAATGGTAATCAGGAAAATTGTGCACATAGATGAAGACTTGTGCAATGGCTGTGGACAATGTATTCCGAAGTGTGCTGAGGGCGCGTTGCAAATTGTGAATGGAAAAGCGAAGATAGTGAGCGAAACCTATTGTGACGGTCTCGGAGCCTGCTTGGGTCAATGCCCGCAGGGCGCAATAACCGTGATAGATAGAGAAGCCGCGGAATTCGACGAGAAAGCCGTAGAAAAACACCTAGACGCAGATAAAGCAAAAGCCAGCCAAACTCCAGCTAAGCCGCAGTGGCCAGTGAAAATCAACCTCATACCTCGACAAGCCCCATTCTTCAATCACGCTAATCTTCTGATTGTGGCGGACTGCGCGCCAGTGGCGTATCCTGACCTTCAAAAAAACATGCCCGGGAAAAGAATAATGATAGGTTGCCCAAAATTTGAGGATGCCCGAGGCTACGCCGAGAAGCTACAGGAAATATTGAAGCTGAATGATGTTGCCAGCGTAACCGTAGTCCACATGGAAGTGCCTTGCTGTTCAGGATTAAAATGGGCAGTAGACAAAGCCCTTCAAGCATCAGGAAAGCAGATTCCAGTGAAACAGTACATCATGACCATCGGAGGTGAACTGAGTGAGCAATAGAGATAACAAAGTCAAGAACCCAGAAACCTGCCCTGGCTTGAGAGAATTCCTGAGACCAACGTTATCCTATGTCAAATGCCACGTGTGCGGCGGCAACGTAGAACTCTGGAGCGACGAAGACGTTGGCGTATGCACTGAATGCAACGCAGAATGGAGAAGACCAGACAAAAACAGTTCGTGCCTAGACTACTGTGAATACGCAGACAAATGCCGCGGTATCATAAACTCAAGAAAGCCCTAAGAGAAGCGCCATTACGGGGTAGACCCCCCCCTCTACGTTTTCTGCATACTATTTCTATTATGGTCCAAATATGCTGTTGGTCAAGAAACCTTGACTAAGTTCTGGAGGCTTGGTCAAGAAATCTTGATAAAAATGCTTTAATTACAATGCAGACGTTGCCTAAGAGTGAGGCAGATGAACACTAAAAATGTGGTCGGTATCGCCCTGATAGTCGTTGTTGGCACAATTGCATCTGCAAACTTTATTTGGCAAGTTCATGAACAGCTCAACGAGCTTAAGCAGATTGAAATAGCGCAGAGTGTAAAGATTGTTGATTTTTCGTCGCCTGGATGGTGGAATCCAGTCGGCGTTTGGGTTATGGCTGATTTTAACGTGACAATAATGAACACCTGTATTTATGACGCAGAGGGTGTCATTGTAGAAATTAGAAGACTGGATTTTGAAGAAGACGCCAATAACGTCACACACACCATAAGCGCCCTCCCTGCAGGGGAAACAATTACTATTCAAGACACTCTCCACTCTGGATTCAATGCATTTGCTGAGGGGTCGCAATGTCTCATTGCTACCCTCAAAGTTGGCAACAATACAGTAGATAGTCGTGTAATTCATCTACGACAAATATAGCGTCTAAGTCTAACTCAGTGACGTATTCGAATCCTTGTGTGACCTGACAGCCTCCTAACGTGTCACTTTCCGTTGCTTTGCCTGTTCGATTAAGTGTACTGTTTGGGCTGAAAGGACAGATACGTTTACAATAGGTGTCTTGCTATGCTTACTAGTCTTGGTTTTCTCATGAGAACTTTGGCTAGGACGGAAAGTTTTGCGCCGCGAGCGAACTCTATGATGTCTTCTGGTTTAAGTGCGTCAACAAGGTCGTTCAGGTCCGCGTCAGATAGTTTTTCCAGTGTTTCCCTTAGTTTTTCGACTCTTTTCAGGTGGTTGCCTCTTTCTTTCCACCAGACATCATTAAACTTGGACAGCGCGGTCTTTGAAATGTCATTCTTCTTTAGGCATTCAGCTATGACGTCGGCAGCCATTTGGCCGGACAGGACTGCTTCTTTGATGCCGCCGCCGTGAATAGGGTTAACGTGGTTCGCGCCTTCTCCGCAGAGAACGAAGCCGTTAGCAACCATGTCCTTTGCCATGCCGCCTACAGGAACACAGCCAGCGTTTACTTCCAGAATCGAGCCTTTGCTTATTTCAGGATGCAGCTTCAGGAACTCGTCCATGTAGGCTCCTGGCTTCTTGTCCTGCGGGATAATGCCGAGTCCCACGTTTGCCCGGTGCTCGCCTTTCGGAAACACCCACACGTAACCTCTAGGCGCCAGCACGCCTGACAAGTAAATGTGAATCAGGTCAGGCACCACATCAACATTTGTCATTTCATACTGTATGCACGAGTCAATCGAGTTCAATTTCGAGAATACGCCCAAAGCTTTATTCCTCAAAGGCGACTCCGCGCCAGTAGCACACACAACAACTCTGGCTTTTTCCTCGAACTCGTTGCCCAAAAACTCGCCTTTAACACCCGCGAAGTAGCCTCTTTCGTCCTTGACCAAGTCAGAAATGAACGTGTTAGCCTGCACCGCTGCTCCAGCCTTAACCGCTTCCTCGGCAAGCCACTTGTCAAATACCTTCCGCTCAAGCACAAACCCGCCCGAAGACAATATGGCGTCTAAGTATCTGCCGTCAGGCGCGTACAACCTTGCACCCTTAATTTTCTGTGCAATGCATCTGTCGGGGATTTTTCCCACAAACGCTTGGGATGCTTCGCTTAAGCCTTCTCCGCAGCGCTTTGGCGCTCCGATTTCAGCTCTCTTGTCGTACACTTTAACTGAGAAACCCTCTTCAGCCAGCTTCTTCGCGCAGGCAGTTCCAGCTGGTCCAGCGCCGATTACTATAACATCATTCATGGTTTCGTCACCTTTATCGCCTCTACTGGGCAAGCTTTTTCGCACACGCCGCATAGCGTGCACAGTTTCTCATCGTGAATAACGTTGTCTCTTAACTCTAAAGCTGCGGTTGGGCAGACGGATACGCATCCGCCGCATCGCAGGCACTTGTCATTGTTTACGTTCCAAGCCATGAAACCATCAACCCGTAAACACGGTATATTTTGTATACCTTGTTGTATAAGTAAACCCTTATAAACTGTGAAGTAAGCTTCTCCACACCGAGTGTAACACATATGAGCATAAAACTACCCTTAAGCGCCGAGTTCCGCAAACTCGTGGAAGCACGCTTAGACCAAACTCTCAGAGGCATAGAAGACACACTTAACCAAATAATGCAAAAACAAGAGATAACCCCAAAAGAACTCAAAGAAGACCTGAAAAACCTAGAAGAAAACTTCAACTTCGTTTTCCAGAAATGGAGCCTCGAAATCCTTTACACACTTTTACTGAAGAACTCAGCAGGCTTCGGCGACATCAAAAAAATCTTAGGCGTCAACTCACGCACCCTATCAGACAAACTAAAAATGCTCGCTAAACACGCCTACATAACACGCAAAGTCGACGCTGGACCACCACTAAGAGTGGAATATGCATTAACCAGAAAAGGAAAAGACACCGTACTCCTCGCACTGCCCCTGCTCTACTACTCAAGCTCCACCTAAAACGGAAACGTAGCTAACCGCCTAAAGGTTACTTTCGTAGTGTCAAGCAATACTGCCGTTTCTCAGAAACACCATGAAGTATGCCGTGCAACAGTTTAGATTTGCCTTTCACATCCAAGTTCTCCACCGAGGCTCTTGCCTGCTTCAACGCGGCTTCCAACTCTTCAATTTCCATCACGGTTGCGGCTATGCAGTAATAGGTTTTCGAGCGCCCCTCATTAAACTCCTGCAACATCTCCTCCAGCAACGCCTCTCGGCGCTTCTGCACCCTCTCAAACTCGTCAACACCGTTTTTCTGGATGAACGCGATGTTATCTTCAAGCTTCTGGTAACAAGTGAATGAGTCATATTTTCTGCCAGCGCCTCGGTGCTTTTTCCACTTCTCGCAGTCTTCATTTTCTGTACAATCCCAGCAAAACTCTAAGCCTTTCTTTTTTACAGCACAAGTTATGAAGGGACATCCGGCAGCCATCCTGAACTTGCTTTTGCAGCCTCCGCATCTGCTTTCGCCTTTTGAATGGTGCCAAGGGCAAAGCCTACAAGAGAGACCACAGATACCTACTTCAGGATACTTTATTTCCACCTAAGCTTTCTCCTTAGTATCTATAAGCTTTTTCGGAGGCAAATTTATCTTTGTTGTCTCCTTCACAGTTTCGAAAACCATGCACGTAAGAGTCTTTTCAAGCCCCTTGATGAGCCTCAGCTTGTCCACCACGAACTTTCCAATAGCATCCACGCTCTCTGCTCTAAGCTTTACCAGCAGGTCCCAGTCGCCAGTGATTATGTGCACTTCCTGCACTTCTGGAAACTTGGCGATTTCTTCCGCCACGGTCCTCTGCGAGATTGGAACATCATCCGCCTTGGCTCTATACGAGACAGAAGCCAGAATGAACGCTGCTGTACCCGATTCCAGCTTTTCAGGAGCCAGAATTGCTCTGTGCTCTTTTATGACTCCGAGCTCTTCCATGCGTTTTGTTTTTGCGAAAACCGTGGTTATCGGCGCGCCTATTTTCTTGGCGATTTGCTTCGCGGTGAGCTTGCTGTTCTCCTGTATTAACCCTAATATCGCAATGTCCTTTTCATCAAGTTTTACAGCCATAATTGTAATTATTACAACTAAAAGGTATAAAAGCTTATAGTTTTTGGAAGAATTATGATTTTTTTCATAAAAAATTTATTAGGTAGTGCACCTTATGTTCTAAAACAATCCAACACCAGAAAACCTCGAAAGTCGAGATGAAACTCTTGAAAAGCAAACAAACTTTAAGTCACGAAAGTATGCCGTTAATTGGAATTCCAAAACCTTTAGATCAGCTTTCGGAAAGCGAGATCGAAAGAAAAGCCTGCATAGGCAAAGTTATGACTTACACACTAAGAAATCTCACATCCCAGTTTGTGGACAGCGGCTTCCAGTGGCTGCTGCCCGTAGCTCTTTCCCAGTCAACCGACCCCCTGTGGCCTGACCCAGGCGCCTCAATCGAAAAACGCATCGAAGTGGACATTTACGGAAAAACAGTCCGCACCACAGCAAGCATGATAATCCACAAGCTGATCGCCTCTTCACTTGCCTACCCGAAGCTGTTCATTCTGTCACCCAACATACGCATAGAAAAAGCTGAACGCGCAAAAACAGGCAAGCACATCTACGAGTTCACGCAGCTGGACTTCGAAGCAAGAGGCGCATCCTCAAAAGACGTCATGAGCCTCGTTGAAGAAGTAATCTGCAGCTTGCTGACAAGCCTGAAACGCGACATGAAAGACGAACTAACCTCCCTGTGCAGATGCGACACGCTGGCTCTTCCCAAGAGACCCTTCAAAGTCTACGATAGGCATGACCTAGAAGCCAAGTACGGCGCAGACTGGGAAGAAGGCATCGCACAGGAAACCAGCGACCCCGTATGGGTTACAAACATCCCACGCGAATTCTACGACTTCGAAGACTTCAAAACAGGAAAATGGGACAACTACGACCTATTCCTGCCCCAATACGGCGAAGTGCTATCCGGCGCAAAAAGAGAATGGGAATACGAAAAAATACTCAAGAAAATTGAACGCGACAACGTCGACAAAAACAACTACGCGTTAGTGCTGAAACTCGCGAAGCAGGGAAAACTGAAGCCCACTGCAGGCGGAGGAATAGGCATGGAACGCCTAGTAGGCTGGATAAGCGGCGTCAAACACATAGCTGAAACACAACCGTTCCCAAGAGTGCCTGGAACAGTTCACGAACTATAAAAGTCTCACGTGATAAAATAATGAATGGATACCTAGAAGCTATACGCCCAAAAATGAGCGACGCAGACTACAAAGAACTATGTGCCATAACTAACCCTAAAGTTTACGAGTTCATCGCCAAATCCAGCGACCTCTGCAACTGCGAAAAAATTTTCGTCTGCAGCGACTCTGCCGAAGACATCGCTCATGTTAGGCAACAAGCAATCGCCACTGGCGAGGAGGCTGCCCTGAAACTGGAGGGGCACACCGTCCATTTCGACGGCATCTGCGATCAGGGACGAGACCGCCAAGCCACTAAATATCTTGTTCCAGGAGGCATTTCTTTCGGCAAAGCCCTTAACCAGATCGATCGGCAAGAAGGGCTAGTGGAAGTAAAAGGGTTACTTCGCGATTCAATGAAAGGCCGTACCATGATTGTGCGTTTCATTTCGTTGGGACCTCCTAACTCGATATTCACAATTCTCGGGTTACAATGCACCGACTCCTGGTATGTAGCTCACTCAGAAGACCTGCTTTACAGGTCTGGCTACGAAGTTTTCCGCCAATCAGAACCGAACAGGGAATTTTTGCGCGTCCTGCATTCTGCAGGTGCATTAACCAAAAACATGACCAGCGCAGAACATGACAAAAAACGCATTTACATTGATCATATGGACAGCACGATTTACAGCGTCAACACGCAATACGCTGGCAACTCGGTGGGTTTTAAGAAGCTGGCATTTCGCCTCGCCATCCGCAAAGCTAACTACGAGGGTTGGCTAGCTGAGCACATGATGATTATGGGCGTGCACGGTCCAGGCGGCCGTAAAACCTATTTTTCCGGCGCTTTTCCCAGCGCGTGCGGTAAAACTTCTACTGCTATGCTCCCGGGAGAGACAATACTGGGCGACGACATCGCTTATATTCGCGACATAGGTTCAGTTGCCCGCGCCGTTAACGTTGAATCGGGCATATTCGGCATAATTCAAGACGTTAACCCTGAAGATGACGCTTTAATTTACAAGGTACTTCATAGCCCAGGCGAAATAATATTCTCCAACGTTCTGGTCAAGGATGACAAGCCGTACTGGCTGGGTATGGGCAGTGAACTTCCGAAAGAGGGCACAAACTTTTCCGGCGACTGGCGTGAAGGAAAAACAGGTGCTGATGGCAAGGAGATTCCGGCTGCTCACAAGAACGCTCGTTACGCTGTGACTCTTAAGGCACTTGAAAACTGTGATCCTGAGTTGGATAATCCGATGGGCGTGGAGTTGAGTGGCGTAATTTATGGTGGTCGAGACGCTAAGGCTTACGTGCCTGTACAGCAGAGCTTTGATTGGGAACACGGGATTATCGCTTATGGTGCATCTTTGGAGACTGAAACAACCTTTGCTACAGTTGGCAAGGAAGGGGTTCCAGAGATAAATATGATGAGCACCCAAGACTTCATTTCCATTCCGTTAGGTCAGAACGTAAGCAACAACTTGGATTTCGGAAAGAAGCTTAAGAAAGCACCACGCGTCTTCGGTGTTAACTACTTCCTGCGGGATAAGGGCAACGGTAAATTCTTGAATGCTCCTCAAGACAAACATGTGTGGATTAAGTGGATGGAACTGCGCGTTCACGGCGAAGCAGGGGCAATAAGGTCGCCTACTGGCTTTCTCCCAAAATACCCTGATTTACGTAAGCTCTTCAATCGAGTTTTAAGTAAAGACTACTCAAAAGAAGACTACGTGAAGCAGTTCACTATTCGCGTCCCTGAAAACTTGGCTAAAATTGAGCGCGTTCAGCGGTTCTACCAAGAGAATGTCACTGATACACCCGCGGAGCTCTTTGAAATACTGGATCAACAGCGTCAGCGTCTGGTTGAAGCCAAGGAACGCTTCGGCGACTACATATCCCCCGAAAGCTTTGAATGGTGAAGAATATGTGCCAAGGCTTAAATTTATGTAGTTTACTGATTAGTGATTCATAATCGTTAATTATTAACTGCTATCCATGAAAGCTCAAGACGTGAAAAACATGATAAAAAAGAGCATGTCTAAAAAAAGCTTGACACAAACAATAGACCTCACACAGATTGATGGAGACGGCTCATTCCCCTGCCCGAAATGCGGAACCGTAATATCTCCTGAAGATGAAACAGAGGAAGTCTACAAAATCGTGGACACAAAAATAATCAATGACGAACTCGTAGAACTTGTCATAATGTGCAGTCACTGCAGAAGCAACATTAAGCTAACCGGGTTTGAAGCAACCATCGAAGGCATACCAAACGAGTAGTAACAGTTCAAATTTTACTCTGCGAGTTTCCGGCTTATACCCATGAAGAGCAAACACAAAATAGCGCCGTAGAACAAGCCATTAAATATCGCACTTAGAACGCTGATGTACTCTCGGATTCCTTGGCCGATTACCGCGCAGAACCAGCTGCCCGGAAACATGGGAACAGGAATCAAGAGCGAGGCTACTGCGAAAAGCGAAAAGAAAGCCAATATAATTAAACCTTTCACGTTTATTCCGACTCCGTATTCGTCTTCTGCAAGGGCAATCCAACGATAATAAATGTTGTTGTTTTTTTGTTTAACACGAATACAGATTGCCAATCATACTCTTATCGGGAACGCCAATATAAAAACTGCAACTAGAGCCACTGTTAATAGTTTCCTGTTTCTCGATAGGGTGGAAACGTCGTCCAATGGACCTGGATGCTTAAACATGGACATGAAAACTATCAGAAACGCCATGATCATGAATTCAGTGCCTACGAGAAGCAGAAGCGCTACTGAGGCAAACGTCAAAATTAGCCGCGCTTTATCTCCTGCAAGAGTTGACCTTGCCACGTGACCGCCATCAAGCATGGCTGCAGGCAGCAAGTTAAGCATCGTGACGACCATGCCTGCCCATCCAGCCCAAGTTATCGGATGCAAAAGAAGAACACCGTTAAGTGGCGCCTGAGGAAGCAAATTTAGACCTGAAAAGACTTGCGCCAGCAGAAGCCAACTTGTCGGCATCAAAGTTAATGTGTCAGCACTTGGTGGTGTGGGTGCCGGGATCAATAGCAATAGGCCGATGGCGCTGAAGACTAATGCAACTATGAACCCTGCAATGGGGCCGTTGGCTCCAACATCGAACAGGGCGTCTCTGTTTCGCGGCAGAGACTTTTGCATTATTACGGCACCTAGAGTTCCAAGTGGCGGCGGTCCTGGAATAAAATATGGTGACGTTGCATCTATGTCCTTTTTGTTCGCTGTTAACTTGTGACCCATCTCGTGAATTCCGAGCACCAGCAGGATGGCTGCGGAGAAAATTGCCCCGCTGACAATAGGGTCAATTCCTGTGTTTGGAAAACTGAGGTATCCGGTGATGAATGTTGTGGCAACTGTGGCCAAAAGCAAAATTAGATTAGTTCTTGGGTTGCTGGGTTTTACAGGTGGTTTCGGAACCACTCTCAGGACTATTCGGTCATCTACTTTTCGAAGGAAGGCAATTAACTTCATCTCTTCCAGATGCTTCAGCAGTCTAAGAAACGCTTGCTTAGTTTCTTGAGGCCACACCAAATAATACGTGGGAGTACCTTGATCCATAAGTGCCTCTTCAATTTTGAACTCGGCGGCGACTAACTGCGTTATTTTCTCAAAATCTGTTTGCTGGAACGTCTGCGTATCAGCAGTGTCGCTTGGAATCTCGCTCATAACGTATTTCCTGGCTTGTTTTTGTATTACAGATACTGGAGGAGTAGAAAAGTGTATTGGCTATTCGTTTGGCATCTGAGACTGCTGCTTAAAGCATCTTGCACGTTTTTCCTCGTGTTTCCAGAGCCGCGGCAAACACTTTATTTACCTTGGGCTACACTCAAACCGTTGAGTTCCATGCAGATTCAAACTTTCAATGTTGGTATGCTGTCAACTAACTGTTATGTTGTTAGCTGCTCAGAAACGAAAGAAGCCATAATAATTGACCCGGGGTTCGATGCTTCTTATGAAGCTGAGCAAGTCATCCGTTACGTGGATGAGAACGCGTTGAAAGTTAAGTTCATTGTTAACACACACGGACATGCTGATCACATCAGCGGAGATGAAGTGCTGAAAAGAAAGTACAGTGCACCCATTTGCATCCACGCGTATGACGCGCCTTGTCTCGAGGGATTAGGTGAGAACATTTCTCCAGCTAATGTTCTGCTTGAAGATGAAAGGCTGTTGAAAATTGGGCAGATAACGTTGAAAGTGATGCACACGCCGGGTCACACACTTGGGGGTATATCTCTTGTGGGTGAAAAACTTGTTTTTTCGGGTGATACTTTGTTTGCGGGGGGAATTGGCCGAACGGATTTTGCAGGAGGCTCTGACCGCGATATGAGGCGCTCATTACAAAAACTGGTGAGTCTTCCTGATAATTGTGTTGTGTATCCGGGGCACGGGGGTTTTTCAACGATAAGTGAAGAAAAGCGCGTTAATCCTTTCTTGCGGTGGCTGTGACTGCGGTTTTTTGAGCATTCTGTTTTTCGAGTGTGCTTTGCTGTTTGGGTTCTGATTTTGATTTGGGATATGTAGTTGTGTTTAACATGTCTTCAATATAGTGTATTGAGACGTAATATTTAATAGACTGCTCAGTCCATCTTACCTAACGGAGAACCAGTAATGCCCAAACTACGCCTCAAACGGTCCTTTGCAGGTTTAAAAAACCTGAAAAAAATCAAAATCAACATCCGTTTCAAGAAAAAAGAGCAGCAACTCCCCATTCCGCCACCTCCGCAAAAACCAATACCAAAGGGACTAAAAGTAATCGAAAAATACCCCCTATACGAGCCTTTCTCACATGTTGTAATAGTTCAAAATCCGAAAACTGGCGAGCACAAATACATTCTCGACGAACTTCAACTTGACCCCCTCGAAAAAGGCGTTTATGACCGCATCTTAGAAATCTTGCTCGCTGAAATTGAATCCCCAAAAGAAGAAATCCTAGACCCCAGAAAGTTCTTCGCAGAAGAAGCAAAAAAAATAGTTGACAAGTACCGAATAAGTTTAGGCTGGCTTCCCGACGTTTCATGGTACAAAATCCTTTACCACGCAGAAAGAGACCTTGTCGGGTTCGGAAGAATCGACCCGGTAATGCGAGACCCAAACATAGAAGACATTTCATGCGACGGAGTAATGAAGCCAGTTTATGTATGGCACAGAAACTACGAAAGCATC
>JAFGNM010000004.1 GCA_016927015.1 Candidatus Bathyarchaeota archaeon
AGAAAACCGTTTTGGAACCAATCCCAGAAGTCAACTGGGTTTCTCTGGCGCACAATTCTCGCGTAGAAAGGCGCGTAAACATTGACTTTAAGTTTTCCAGAGTACGCCACTTGCAAGTCGTAGATTTCGTTAAATGCCGCTTCGTACTCTTCTGGGGAAGGCGCCAAGTCCGGCATGTTGGTGCTGGCTTTGCCAACTGGTACAAGGTTGTGGTAGACTACCATTCTTGCGCCGTGCTCTGCAGCTAACTTTGCCGGATGCGCCATGTCCTTGATGTTGTACTTGGTCATTGTCGTTACTATGCAATCTAGTATGCCATTTTCAGAAAGTTTTTTTATGGCGTAAAGTGCTTTGTCGTAGCTTCCTCTGCCTCTGATTCTATCGTTTGATTCCCTTGTACCGTCAATGCTGACTGCGGTGTGAACCTCATTTCGTACAAGCTTGTTAAGGCGTTTTTCATCAAAAGCAAAGCCGCTAGTTATTAAGCTGATTTCAAATCCTGCTGCTTTAGCGTATTCTATAATATCAAAGATGTCTTCTCGAACCAAGGGTTCTCCGCCGCTTATTCCAAACCAAGGGGAACCAAAATCATAGATTTCATCGACAATCTTGTAGCCTATTTTGGTGTTAACTTCCGTGTCTTCAGGTTTCACAGGAGGCTTGTAGCTACAGTAAAGGCAATTGCCAACGCATTTTCTGGTGCATCGCCATGTTACCATGTATAAAGGTGCTTTATTGGTTGCCGTCGCATGCGCTATTTTCGCATCTGAAACTACTGTTTCAACTGTTGTCATTTGCTCTCACCCGTATTAGCGCTCAGAGGGCATTGCTCGCAAGAAACGAGATCTTTGTAAATATTCTTTAAACACACTTGAGTTTTAGCTTGTTTGCATTTTGTTAAAGGCTGTAACACTTGTTTATACTTCAGTATGGCAACATCAAATTGGGACATGTCAGTTTTACCATTGGATAACCACACTTCGAGAGTTTGGTTCTCAAGCAACTCTAGGAGTGGTTTGGCTTCTTGTTCTGCTATGAGCGGTTGAAGGATCGTCTTTCCGTCATTTTCGTATATTGCCACTAAAACGCATTTTGTTTTAAGGCCAAAAGTGGCATCAGGCATATCCACAAAATCTTGGAGTTGCTGACTTCTAATTTTGTTCATAATTAACCCTCAGACGATACATGGCACGTACAATATATTGTGGGGCTATTTTGAGATAAAACGGTTTTTGTAAAGGTTTTTTGACACAAGAAATTTATACTAACTATTTTTTAGTCAAAATTTCTTGACTAAAAAGTTATTATCCCAAAAAGAATAATTTTGTTTAACATTTAAATTTTCTAAGGCGGATGTTACAGTATAGGTTGGTAGGTTGAAATGGGCGATTCGCTGGAAGAAAAATACTCGACCATGTTTAGTTCTTTAAAGCATCCGGCGCGTCGCAAGATCCTTAAAATGCTCTCGGAAAGATCAATGACCTTCTCAGAAATGCTTGACAAACTTGAAATCCCTGGTTCCCATTTGACATATCACCTTGAGACCCTTGGTGAATTCGTAGTTAAAAAGGAGGATGGACAGTACAAGCTATCTAGCTTTGGGGAAGCCTCTGTGTCTGCCATGAAAGGGATAGAAGAAGTGCCATCCATCCAGACAATCAAGTTCTCGTCGTTACCTTTAAGGTGGAAATCACTTTTTGCGCTGTTCATTATATTCACTTTGCTTTTTGCAAGCCTTTCCTATGTTCAATATGCCTCGTTTAACCAGTTGTCAAAGGACTACGAACTTTTGCAAGACGATTTTGAAAGAATAAAAGCACAGAATCAGCAGCTATTATTGGAGAATACCACGGATAAAAGCCTAATTTTCCTCAGGAGCGTTGTCCAAATTGACCTAACGCAGTACCAAGTAACTTTGCTTAGTCGCACTGTGGAAGAACGCCACGACCTAGGGGGCATGGTCGAGGAAATTTTCAAATACTCCCTCATTGACGGCGATAGCAAAATGGACATAGTTGTAAGGTTTAGAAACAATCATTTTTCACTCTATCAACTTTCCATATTGGAAGGCTTTCCACCTTATGCCCCGAAGTATGTCCTGTCTGAATTTAAAGATATAATCGAGGTCACCATAGACATAATTGAAAGCTACAAATCTATTATAAATGAACCTTACTTGGAAGAAATTAGCAGACTACTAGCATCGGCCAATGAAACAAGTACTGAGCTAACTCTAGGCAATACAAAGTTGAAAATGGCAATTAATGGAGATAACGCAGAAATCTTTCTGCTGTACACAGAAAACGGTGTTGACTTCGCAGCCAAAAGCTTACACTTAGTGTTTAAGAATCACGCTTTACAAGAGCTAAGCGATGATTGGTTCCGCTATAAAGTTGGCAACACCCAAGTAAACGTTTCCGAAGAAGAGGCTATACAAATTGCGAGAAACGCCGCAGAAAATTTTGAGTGGAACGCAAGCGGAGTGCAAGTATCTGATTTTGACATTCTTAACGAACCAGTTTCAGCATTGTTCTTTCCTCATCCCAGAACAGACCCATTGACTTTAATTCCCTACTGGTACATAACATTGTATCTCGACAGGGTATACCCAGGCGGAGTTACCAGCATAGCCGTCGGAGTATGGGCAGACACAGGAGTAGTCTCAAACATCCAAGCGCTAAGTGGGCAAGCAGTCACTTAATCAAGCACGCTTGGCGGTTACGTTTGGATAAAGTCAATTAATTCCAACATTACACTTTGTGGTACGTTCTGAAATATGTCAATAAGACATTCGCGGCAAGGACAAAGTCTATGCGGCAATTTTCTTTGCCTCAAGTAAACGTATGTTTTCAATGAGCTAAAACTTGTTGACATGCTTTACAAAAAGATGAGAACAATCTGTTCTAAGAATTGGACTTATAAGTTCTTTATTGGCACTAATTATCTACAAGGCGGCTTGCCTATTGAACGTGGACGATGAAACAAAACTTGAGTATGAACTTCGAGGCAAAGCATGGAAAGTCTACTGGTTTCTTTTGAAGACAGGCAGCCCCCTGAGCGTGCGGGAAGTCCAGCGTGCCTTGCACTTCAGCAGCCCAAGCGTGGCGCACCACCATCTTGAACAGCTACGCGATTTGGGTTTAGTTGAGAAACAAAACATCGGCGGACATTATGTGCTAGTTGGCGAAGTGAAAATCGGCGTGCTACGTCACTATGTGAAACTTGGCAAACTGCTGTTTCCCCGATACTTTTTCTACGCAGTTTTCTCCACCATTTTCTACGCCGCTTACCTACTGTTTTTGGCGCAGGATTTGTTCATGCGCGAGAACCTGTTCATCGCCGTGTTCGGCGCCATAGTCTGCGCCATTTTCTGGTACGAAGCTTACCGCGTGTGGACTATGCGCCCGTTCTAAAAACTGGAACAAGGTGTTCTACGGCTTAGGATAATATCAGTTGGCGTCATATGATTATAGCAGGTGAAAAAGAGTGGTTCAGAAAGAAATCAGGAAAAAAACTCGGATTTACGGAACAATCGCAACTCTCTCAGCTATAGTGCTGGTCGCTTTAATCTACGTTTATGGTTCAACGCCGGGGGTGTTCACGCCTGACACGTTACCGAACGTTTCGCCGATGAAGACTTTCAAGTCCTATGACGAACTTAAAAACTTCTTAGCCGCCAACACCCAAGATGGTTCCAATTACTATGGTGGTGGTCCTCTGGACTCCCAGTTCCTAGAGTCTTCACGCCAAACGCTAGACGGCGCAAACCCAATTCCAGCGCCTGCCACGATAGGTGAAGAAGACAGTAAATCCTATTCAACAACAAACATTCAAGTTGAAGGCGTTGACGAAGCCGACATAGTCAAAACAGACGGCGATTACCTCTACGTCGCAACCAACAATAACTTCTATTCAGCAAGCCAAAACAACGTGTACATCGTTAAAGCGGACCCGCAAGACCCGCGTGTAATCGGAAAGATATCCCTCGGCAACAACACGTATGTGGCGGGCTTGTTCCTAAGCCAAGACAACAGCAAACTAGTGATTATCGGAAGCCAATATCAAATGTACGTGGATGGGGCAGCGAGGGCTGAAGACATAATGATCTATCCCTACTACAGCAGTGTTAACACTTTCTTGTGCGTCTATGACGTTTCTGAGAAAGCTAGCCCTGTGCTGGCGCGGAACCTCACGCTCAGCGGCAGCTACTTCAACTCCAGAATGATAGGCAACTACGTGTACACTGTTGTCAGCCAACCCACCTATCTAGTCAACAACGATGTTGTTCTTCCACAAGTTTACGAGAACGCCGAAGCCTCCGAGATTGAACCGACAAGAATTTACTATGCGGATATGGTGGACACTTACTTCACTTTCACCACGTTCATCGGACTCAACATAATGGACACTGTGCAAGAGCCAACTAACATGACTGTCATGATGGGCAGTACAAGCAACATGTACGTTTCCTTGGGCAACATTTACGTGACATACCCCACATGGAGCGAGCAGGGGCAGTACACGTCAATTTACAGAGTACGCGTAAACGGCAGCGAATTAGCTTTTGAAGCTAAAGGCAGCGTACTAGGCGACGTGCTTAACCAGTATTCGATGGATGAGTACAACGGGTACTTCAGGATAGCCACCACATCGCAGAAAAACCAGACGCAGAACAACGTTTACGTGCTTAACATGGACCTGAACATAACGGGCAAACTGGAGAACCTCGCCAAAGACGAAAGAATATACTCAGCCCGATTCATGGGCGACAAATGCTACCTCGTCACGTTCCGCCAAATAGACCCGTTCTTCGTGCTGGACATGAGCAACCCAGCGGAACCCAAAGTCGCAGGTGAACTGAAAATCCCAGGGTACTCAAGCTACTTGCATCCCTACGATGAGAACCACGTAATCGGCCTAGGCAAAGAGGGCAACTACGTGAAGCTGTCTCTGTTTGATGTGTCAAACGTTAACGCGCCGACTGAAACAGCTAAATTCGTTGTGGACGGCGACTACACTAATCCTGAAGCTTATGATAACAGCACGGGTTGGCCAACGAAACTGTTTGACTATAGTGATTCGCAAGCGTTGAACGAACCAAAGGCGTTCCTGTTTGACAGCCAGAAAAATGGTCTGCTGGTTATTCCAATGTCGACAATCAAGTACGGTGAAGTTGTCGGCAAGGACACCACTTATTGGGGACAAACAGGATACTGGCAAGGCGCATACGTTTTCAAAGTAACCACAAGCGGCTTTGAGCTGAGAGGTAACATAACGCATCAAGAAGACGCAACTGGCTCGCAATACTACGGATACGACTACAACACGCAGGTGCACAGAGCCCTATACATCGACAACACGCTATACACGATATCCAACGGAAAAGTCCTACTCAACAACTTAAACACGCTGACGCTGATAACAGCAGTAAACCTGAGTTAACAACCCTCTTTTCTTTAATTTTCATTTTCGCATTCTGGTTCTATGTGAACCGTAACCACCGCGTCCGCAAAATACTCAGCTATTTCCTTCTCAACCTGCGATGCAATCTCGTGAGCTTCCATTAACGGAACATGCTTCGTAAAGCAGCAATCTATGTTTATGTACCGTTTTCCGTCAGCCGCGTAAGTCACTGTCCTCTTCAACCGCAGACTGGTTTTAACTTTCTTCGCCAACTTGTCAATTACCTGTTTCAGTTCATCCTCATCTATTTCAACAGCGTGCTTTTCAACGCCGTACGGCTCCACGTGCACGGTTACGTTTTCAAGATGCTTTATCTCCGCGTGCATTTTGCTCTCGATTTCATCTGCGATTTCATGGGCTTCTTCCACGGACAGGTTCGGGTCCACGTACGCGTGCAACGTTATGTAGAGTTTGCCGTGTGCGTAAACAGTTACGATGTCATGCACTTCTTTCACGTTTTCCACAGTTGCCAGTTTCTCGACAAGCTGCTCCACTTTGGTTTCTTCTTCAGCGGGTTCAATATGGATTGTGGCGTCAACATTTCCGAAAGTTTTCTCCAATTCCTCTTCGATGTCCGAGGCTAAAGCATGCGCCTCTTCTAGGCTCATCAAGCTTGAAACCTGCACCGTGCATTCGGCGAAGATTTTTGAGCCTACCTTCCGCACTTTGAGGTTTCGGCAATTAAGAATTCCGTCATGGGCGACTACTGCTTTTCGGGTTTTTTGAACAAGCTCTTTCGACGCCGTGTCGCTTAGCTCCATTATGCTAGCCCGCGCCAACTTGATGCTTAAGAAGACGAGCATACACCCGAGGAATACCGACGCGATTGCATCTCCATAATAAAATCCCATAATTGCCAATCCAAACCCTAAAAGAGCGATGAGTGTTGAGCCGAGGTCTGAGATGGCATCGTAGAATCCTGCTTTCACTGATGTGCTCTGGCTGTGTCCTGCGCCTCTGAATATGGTTACCCTGAAGATATCTATACACAACGTGTAGCCAATGGCGAAGAAACCTGCTAGCTGTAACCCTTCATTGACCTGGATGTTGCCGATAAGCCGGACTGCGGCTTCGTAGAAAATCAAGATGGCAACGCCGACGAGGATTATTCCGCCTATCAACCCGCCTATGGCTTCATACTTTTCATGCCCATACATGTGTTCTTCGTCTGGCGGCTTAAGCGAAGCTCGGGTAGCAACAAAAAGCATCACTGTCGAAAAAACGTCAAGCGATGCGTGTAAGCCGTCGCTGAG
>JAFGNM010000030.1 GCA_016927015.1 Candidatus Bathyarchaeota archaeon
CAACATACTTTTGATTGCTGAAAACGCCAATAGGGACCTCCCCCCTATAGGTTTCTGCACACTATTTCTATTAGGATCCAAATATGCCTGTTTAGTCAAGAAACCTTGACAAAAACGCTTTTTATCCGCGGATGCGACATTACATGTTAGAGACAAGTATGAGTAAAAGCGCTGCTGTAATCCTTGTTCTCGTCTTCCTAACAGCATCAAGCCTAGCGGTCACGCCTGCGTTATCCTCTGCTGACACAGTTGAAAACTCTTGGGAATTGAAAGCGCCGATGCGTCAGGCAAGAAGTGGTTTAGGTGTTGCTGTGGTGAACGGCAAAATCTACGCTATAGGAGGCTCCACGCGGAGTGGGGAGTGGCCTACTTACGCTGGCGGAATTGTGGGTACAAACGAGGAGTATGATCCCGCCACAGACACGTGGGCGTTTAAGATGTCGATGTTTACTCCTCGGGATGGGTTTGCTATAGCGAGTTATGGGGGTAAAATTTACTGTATAGGTGGGTACACTGCCAACGGAAGCATCACGGGAGTTAACGAGGTTTACGACCCCGCCACAAACACATGGGAAACCAGAACGCCCATGCCCACGCCTAGGGCTAACCTGCAAGCTAACGTCGTGAACGGCACGATGTACCTGATAGGTGGATTCATAGCTGCTGATAATCCTTTTGGCTATGACGTCTCACATGCTGTCGAGGTTTATGATCCAGAAACAGACACGTGGACGCAGAAGGCGCCTTCACCATACGGTTCAGCTGGTTATGCTACGGCCGCTCTTGATGGTAAAATATACATTTTAGCTGGCTCTAGAGACAATCTATTAACAACAAGGAACATAATTTATGATATTCAAAGTGACACGTGGACGCTGGGTAGTTCTGCGCCTTCTTATTTCATGTCTGGCGCGGCTGTTGCCACGACGGGCGTGATGGCGCCTAAGCGGGTTTATGTTTTTGACGCGCCTTGTCCTGATCGGGCGTCTCACCCGGATGCTCCATTGTATTCGACGCAGGTCTATGACCCTGAGACTGATAGGTGGGTGGCTGGCGCTGATTTACCCACAGGACAAGTTGACGCCGCCGTCACCATTATAGATGACGTGATATATGTTATTGGAGGTTACAGGGAGACTTACCGTGACGTATACGACTGGGTTTATGGTCCTCAAATCGCAAAGTACGCCACCAACGATCAGTACACGCCTTTCGGCTACGGCACTACCCCACCAGTCATCGAGGTAGTTTCGCCAGTGAACCAAACATACAATGCAAGCAGTGTTTCCTTAGATTTCACGGTTAACAAGCCAGCGGCTTGGATGGGCTACAGCCTTGACGGACAAGACAACGTAACCATCACCGGCAACACCACTCTATACGGCTTGTCAAACGGTTTACACAACGTTACAGTGTATGCGAGGGATGAGTTGGAAAACACTGGTGCCTCAGAAACAATAATTTTCAGCGTAGGAGCGCCCTTCCCAACCGCGTTGGTGGCGGCTTCCACAGCTTCAGCAGCGATAATCGGCGTGGGACTGCTACTCTACTTCAAGAAACGCAAACATCAAACGAAATAAACCGTGAAAAAGCCGCTGACTCGTTTAGGCGCCGCCTGTACATAAAGGCGGTTAACGCTGACTTTTTACAAACTTCTGAGGTGGTTTAGGGTGCCGAGATATGTGCCGTCTAAAAGGTAAATCTCCGAGTTGTCTAAGTCAACTGCTTCTGAGCGAAGAACAGGTCCAATCATTGTTGAGGTTTGCCCTTTTTTTCGCGGTTTTGTTTCGTTTATGGGTCTGCCGCCTAGGAAATCGTTGAATGACGGCATGATGAACAGTTGAGTTGTGCGTGGCTTGAAATTGTAGTGTTTTTTCACCGTCTCTTCGGGTGTGCCTTCAATTTTTATCCGCTGTTTCTGTAGCAACGTTTTGGACAGTTGAGTGGTGTCGCATTTGGCTTTCACCCACACTTGCCTTGTTATCTTGAAGCCCGCTGGGTCGCGGAAAACTACCACTGGATGAAGATGTCCCATGACCAGAGTTTTACACTTCAAAAGCGTTGGGGAAGGCCATTTGTGACCGTGAAAAAGGCCGACGTCGCCTATTGTGGTGCCTGTTGCTGGGAGGAGGTTTATGTTTTCCGGCAGTAAGGGTTCAAGGTTTGCGTCGTGGTTGCCGCGCACTATGGCTATGTCTCTCACGTAATTTTGGAGGTCGGTGAAGAAGTCTGGTATGTCATGCCATTCGCCGGGCGCGGTTGCAACCACCGTGTATTTGACGTCGCCCAGAATCAGGAGCGAATCAGGTTTGTACTTGGAAAGCACAGCCACCAGTTTTTGCAGAAGCTTCGGTGCTTGGCTTGGAACGTGGATGCCCTTGTCTCGGAGAGCCATCTCCCAGCCTATGTGGGGGTCGGCTATGACAAGGGTTTTGGTTTTTTCAGTTTTTATCAGAGCCGCTGGGTGGGGCAGCAATAGCTTTAACATTACGGTTTTACCAAGCTGAGAATTGTTTTGTGAATTTGCGTGTTTCCAGAAGCTATGAATTTTATCTTCTGTTCCGGGCCTAGCTTAACTTCTAAGGCTTCGCCTGCAGGCGTGGTTACTGTTCCGCCTGCCTCTTTGACTATTAAGAAAGCGGCTGCCAAGTCGGTTGTTCTGAGTTTTCCGCGGATGTCGATGAATGCGTCTGTGGTGCCGTCTGCTACGTAGCAGAGTTCAAGGGCGTTGGCGCCGAAATGGCGTATATGCTTAGTTTTCTGGATTAGGTCTGTTATTTTTGGCGCGATTTCTTTAATCTTGTAGCTGTTCAAGTCTAAACCTACTATCGCATCTTCCAAAGACTCACGTGTTGCCGAAGTTATTTTTTCGCCGTCGCGGTAGGCGCCTTTGCCTTTTAATGCGGTGTACGTAGTATCGTGGACCAAGTCTGTTACTAGAGCCGCGTAGACAGTGGAAAGTGCGGGCTTAGCGGAAATGGCGATGGATGAGGCGTAGAATGGGATTCCGCGGACAAGGTTATTGGTGCCGTCTATGGGGTCAACGGTCACGTAGCACTGTTTGGGTTTTTCGCCGAACTCTTTCACGCCAGACTCTTCGCTTATGAGAGTAAACGAGGTGCCAGACTGCTGCAGAACCTCAACGATGGCTTTTTCCGCAGCCAAATCGACTGGCTTCATTGGGTCGCCGCCGGCGCCCTTGCCCAAGTCGGGCTGTGGCTCACTCAAAGTTTTAAGGTGCGGGCGGATGCGCGTTTTTACGTTTTCTTTGCAGTGAACGAGTATTTCCAACCAATCATTTTGAGACTGCATTTTCAAGCCTTCTTACCGTCATATGCGCACGGAAGCTGATAAAGACTTTACTTAACCCGTAAAAACGGGGATTTCCTTGAAGCTGTACTGTGATGTGTTTGGTTTATGCTATATTCTTTATCGGAATTGAGTGTAGATTCAGATGCGAGAGATGAAGTGAGGTTGTTAAGAGCTAAGCTGGAAATGGAATCTTGAATCGTGTGACAGAAGATATTTATAACAAACTGCGTTCTGCTACTACATCAAAGGTGACAATGAAATAATGTTCAAACTACTCAGGAATCGGCTTGCACTAAGCACTGTCGTAACCACGCTTATCATTCTAGTAGTATCAGTGCTGTTAGCAACTGTAGTCGTATATTACGCCACCAACGTAGTCAGCACAAGAGTTCAGGAAGAAAGCCTCTCATTAACAAAGCAGCACATCTGGGTAGAAATGGACGGCACATGTGTAGCAGCCATAATGATAACAAACATTGGCGGAAGAGACGTAGTCTTGGGCAAAATAGCCGTCAGAGGCCAAGCAGTAGACATGCCCACTCAAGTATGGTACGCCGTTGCCGCATCTGGCGACGACCTTACCTTAGATCTAACCTATGCAGCGGGCGATACAATAGATGAGACTTATACCTTCGGCGGACTTGCAGGAGCGCCTGCGCAACCAACCGGTAACAGTCTAGTGTTGCCTTCAGGCGAAACAGTAGTCGTATACCTTACCAACCCAGGCACCATTTCAGTTAACGACATAGGCGTCACTCTAGCCATTACGGTGTTCACCTCACAAGCAATATACTACAAAGAGACCAACGTAGAAGCCTCACTCTAAAATTAAGCACCATAAGAGAACCAAAGCATCCTTCCATCTTTAAAATATAAATAAACCCATATTTCCGTCAATTTACGCATTTATTTTTTTCTCTAAATTATGTGTAGCTGTGTTCTACACACAAATCCACTTATCCAAATTTTGACTCCTTGATATTCAAGGCGATTAAAAAAAATGAAAAATATACTGAAGAATCGTTTGGCTTTAAGCACGGTCGTAACAACGCTGATAATTCTAGTGGTTTCAGTGCTCTTAGCAGGCGTCGTAACATACTTCGCCATCAACGTGACTAGCACCAGAGTTCAGGAAGAAAACCTGTCATTGTCGAAGCAACATGTCTGGGTAACAATGGATGGAACAGCAGCAGCTGCAATCATGGTTACAAATACTGGCGGAAGAGACGTAGTCTTGAGCAAAGTCGCTGTGCGCGGACAAGCTTCAGACTCATCTGATATATTCTATGCCGTTGCTGTAACTGGTACTGACGACTTAACATATGACCTCGAATGGGATGGATTCGAAATTTATGATGGTGACGCGTTAAACCAGACTGGTTGGACAACCACACTAACAGCATTGACAGGCACTCTAGTGCTGACTTCAGGCGAAACAATGGTGATATACGCCAACTCCCCTGACAGCATTAACGTCAACGACATAGGCTTGACCGTTGCTATAACTGTGTTCACTTCACAAGCGATTCACTACAAAGAGTCGAACGTCGAAGCAATAGTGTAAAAGCGAGTAAGGTAAGAAAACCCCCCACCATTTTCTTTTTCTTTTTTTAGATAACTTTAGCGTTTTGAAAAGACCGCTTTACAAAAGGAGCCTCAACAAAAATGTTAATTCACCCAAAAGAGGTACGCGTTCGGTTTTACAAGGTAATATGTACATTGCTAATACACACAAACAACTTAATTCATTCCTTCAGAGAGTTTCTCAGTAAATTGGTTACTGAAGAGACAAAAAAATTGATTACTAACCTAACTAAATGGCGCCGATCCAGAAGAGCGCTTGCTATCCCAGCCACTTTCATGATACTATTCGTATCCATGCTGGGAATAGTATCCATCACATACTACTTCGCAGTTGAAAAAGTAAACA
>JAFGNM010000001.1 GCA_016927015.1 Candidatus Bathyarchaeota archaeon
CATCCACGCCTGCATATCCGCATCAGAAATCGCCGGAGTACCCTCAAGCGTAAACTGCACCTCATTATTGATGTTACGCCTGCCAGTCGGAGTTTGATCAGTAACCGTGCCTTTTATCATTACGCTAGACCCATGCACCGAAACGTCCGGCGACGCTGTCACCGTAGTAGCGCTTGGACCCTTACCGAAAGCATACACCTGACCATCATAGTAGTTCCACGCTGTCAAGATGCCGTCAGCAATTTGTATATCGCGTCCCCAGAAAAGTATCTTCCAGAGTTCCTCTCCAGTGGTTATGTTAAGACATTTCAAGCCTGGCGTGCGCCACAGAGGTGACGACTCCGAGTGTTCACTAACGCTCGTGTAGAGTTTTCCGTCAGCAACGTAAAAGCCTCGCGCCAAATCATTGCCATAGGGAGAGTCCGTGCCTTCGCCTACCGCGGTATAGTTCCACAGCACTTCGCCTGTCTTCGCCTCAAAAGCTGTCACCACTCCCGAGTGCGCGCCACCAGTTATAATCATGTCATCATAGAATAATGTTTGATAGCCGTAGTAGCTAAGCTGTTGATCAGTTGTAGGATCACTTTGCCAAAGCTTCTCCCCAGTTTTCATGTCGTAAACAATAGGATTTATCAGCTCTGTGTTACTGTTAAAGACGATGACTTCTTGCTCTGGAAACACACCTACATAGTTTATAGAACTGTACCAGTCTTGTGACGAAAATGGCGGCGTAAATGTCGTTTCCCACAGCTTTGTGCCTTCACTTCCTCGCTCCAAACTAAGACACATCAGCCAGCCCTGAACAATCCCTAGTTCGTTATTCCGTCCTGTAGTTCCAACGATAATGTACTCGCCTTCACGCACCGCTTGAACAGTTGCCGTTTGATTTAAAAGCGCATTCCTTGGACCTAGTAGGCTCGGTATCGACACGTTCAGCGAGAAAAAGTCTTGCCCGTCGTGCACATAGTTGTCCGCAACGGCACCTAGATACGCGTTTGACCCGCCGAAAGTACCGCCCTGAGGTCTCCACTGCCAAGCACCGCTTCCAGTTTGACTCGAAACCATAGTTCCGTGAGAAGAGTTCCACACCTGCAAATAATAGTTCACCCCTGCGCTTGGATCAAGGTCTACAATGTTATAGCGCAGAATGCTTCCGTCTTCACCGTAAACAGCCGTACCGCCAGAAGACACGTTAGCTATGTAGCAGATGCGATTTCCTGTGTAGGCATCAAGCATCTCCCAAACAGTTCCCATCTCCACCGGCGTCTCCGTTAAATTCACCGTTTGCACAGAACCCGTTCGTCTTGGCAATTTGCCGACTTCATCAAGCACCGCTTGCGGTATCTGCACTACCTCTGGCTCAATTTCGACGGGTGTTCCTCCTCCGAAGAAGCCTCCGCCACTGCCAGTATTCCACAGATATAAGGCGCATCCGTGCTGGTTAGGCGAGTCGTAGTGGTAGATTTGACCGAATGATGGTTTAGTTCCTTCGGGGTCGTAGAAAAGCTGTTCGCCTGTGTACAGATCCAAAATCTCATAACCACCAGAGCTATCATGCATGGTAGATTGCGGGGTGACATGAATCTTGCCGTCAAGGATTGGACCTGAATTCCAATTAACAGCTTGGTAGCCGCCATAATAGTTGGCCTGGGAACCAAACCGTTCGTCCACAATGCTGCCCGTGGGATAATACGTGCGTGTCCATAGTATGTGAGCGCTTTCTGGTGCTGCGCCGTAACCGTAGTTTGCGGTGTTGCCGCCTGCACTGCCCTGTGGATACACGTTTGCGGCGCCCTCCAGCCAGTTCCCAGCAACTACACTCCAAGTGTTGGCTGGACCACCTATTGGGCGCATCCAGTAATCATTTGGAAGAGGTGAATCAGGCCATGCAGTTACTGCTTCCGCTTGCACTGTAAACGTGGCTATCTCGCTGTCAGCAGCTGAAAAATGGTAGCTTCCAGCCGGCAATCTCGTATACACACTATATCCATACAGGATATAGTCAGTCCGGTTTTTCCACGTTGCAGGGAAGTGAGCTTGGACAGAATACTCGCCGACGTCAGTAGGCACGTAGACATAGTATCCGGCACCCACTGGATCAGTAGGTGGCAAATCGATGGTTTCGCTTGTTCCATCAGGCGACGTGATCGTCAATGTTAAACCAACCCAAGTTTCTCTGCCGTCGACACCACCGAGGGTATAGTCCAAGTCGCATGGCATCGCCATTTGATCAGTAAAGTAGACAATAAGCATCTCTTGACCGACACCGATAAGTGGCTTAGGAGCAACGTAAATGTGGGTTAGATACTCTGTTACGGTCTGAGCATTAGTTGGCAAAATAGCAACAATTGAAACAGCAATAGTTAACGTCAGAAACAACGCAATCGCTATAGCAGTTTTATTTCTTACAGTTTCCATATTTCCTTCTCCTTTAAGTATATGCCTTTTAAAGGCGTTTTTTATTATGTGCCGCCAACAGTTTTAAGTCAAACTCACCTATCGTGAGCGCCAAAAAGATATAGCCTCTGATTAACATAACTAATAAAAGAACAATGAAAAGTGGTAGTTATTATGTACGAAGAAATACGAATTACAATCGAAGCTGTTTCAGCTATCATGTGCTTCATCCTTCTACGGTTTATGATAAAACCGTATGAAATCACCGGAGAAAGCAGATACATTGGTTTGCCTCTCGGATTTGGCTTTCTTGGGGCAACATACGTTCTCTCAGCCGTTACATACTACTTGCAAAGCCAAATGCCAATTGTGTTTCTGATAGAGATATTTTACATTCAACTTATTGCAAGAACGTTTGCATTCCTTTTCATAGCTATTACATACTATTTTTCCAAAAAACCCACTGAAAAAAATCGATTACTCTGGAAAATTACTTTAACTCTATTAATTGCCCTATTCATAACTTCATTCCTAATATCAAGCATACCTGACGTTACTCTGTCTAGTTATATAATTGCCCGTAACTGCCTTAGAGTTATTGACCTAATCATCATTTTATACATTTGTATTCATGTATTTAGAAGCCACATAGAAAAACCAGACCCAAAAACAATATGGATTCCTTTAGGATATATCGTTCTTTTGGTAAGCCAGTATTCGGCGCTTTTCTTTCAATTGGATGGGAGTTTTTCTGCGCTTTTTGCGGCATTAATACTCCGTTTAGTTTTCCTATCCATTTTCATAGTCGTTTCATTTATGGCTTTTTACAAGACCGAAAATGGGGAATAGCGATGAAAAAGATCGCGCGGAGAGATAAAATGAAAATTTACGGCGACCTTTTAGCTATTCTTCAATCCGAAAATGATAACAGAATAGTGTTAACACGGCTTCAGTTAAAACTTAATGTTCCCTTTGACAGGTTAAAGCAATATCTTATACAGCTTAAGGAACTCGACTTGATTGAAGATGAAACTTCACCTAAACTAACGAAAAAAGGCAGACAGTACATTCGTGATTATGAGAAAGTCCTCGATTTTATGAACCGTATGGGTCTCGAATACAAATAGAAAAGACGCGGTACTACCTGCTTACATGATAGACAAAAGAGCATTTATGGGTATGCTAAGGCCCTCAACTGGGCAGAAACCAATCGAAAACGTATTGAAACAAGAGATATTCGATAATCCGAAAGTTTCATGCAGCTATCCAGCTTGAGCACTTTTTGACGAATACAAGGCAGGCTCGTGCCGTGTTAGGTAACTGAATTTTTAGCCTAAACACAGCTACGTACTCAAGATCCAAATCATCCTTAAGGTCTTCGGGGCCAGAGTCGTCATCGCCCACCAAACAGAACTCTGCTTTTTCCTGCATTAAAACGTTAAGGTTGCTGATTTTTGTATGATATATTACGATAGTGAAATACGCTTTTTATTGTTACACGCGACTTGACTTGCAGTTCGAGGAAGAGGAGAGCTTCAACTAATGAAGGGAGAAGGCAGCCAGCTACAGCACAACTTATTCGGTAAACCGCTTATTCAAGAACATGCAGGTTTCATCACAGACTTAGACTCGGCGAAAACACACAGGAGTCTGCACAGCCCGCCGGTAAGCGTTATAATTCCCGCTTTCAACGAGGAAAAAAACGTTGCCAACGTCCTATCGGGAACCATCACAGTTATGGATCAGCTGAACCTGCCGTACGAAATTATTTTTGTTGATGATGGCTCAACAGACAAAACGGGGTTAATAGCCTCATCCTTCAAAGTTAACGTTCTAACAAATAAGGAAAACAGTGGCAAAGGCTATTCGCTGAAGAAGGCTTTGCAGCACGCAAGCGGCGACATAATTGTAACTATTGACTCTGATGGAGAACACAAGCCTAAGGAAATTGCCCCGCTGCTTGAAGCAGTGTGTAACGGCGTTGACGTGGCAGCTGGCTCAAGATTCCTGAATAACCAAACAGCGGTTACAACCAAACTTAACCAAATAGGAAACCACTTTTTCAACTTGGCTATAATGTCTCTAACTGGCAAACACGTAACAGACAGCCAGACGGGCTTTAGGGCTATCAAACGCGAAGTTCTTGAAAAACTGAATTTGCAATCAGACGGCTACGAAATTGAAACGGAAATCACCGTCAAAAGCCTCAGAGGCGGGTTTGCCTTCAAAGAACTGCCAATAACAGTTGAACGAAGAAAATTTGGCGCATCTAAATTAAAACTCATTCATGACAGCAAAAAAATCTTTGAAGCCATTCTAACAACATCTTTCGCACGTCAAAAGTAGCTGCACATTCATAATCAAAGCGCCTCCAAAACTTAGTTCAAGAAGCACACAACTGAAAAAGGCAAGCTACGTTAGAGATTAAGTTTTTCCTTCAAGCCATTCTTCAAGCTGTTTTTCGCTTAGCCCGTAACCGAGCCTTCCGTCAAGTCTCTTGCAAACTTTTCCCTCTTCGAAAAGTATGAACGTGGGAACTGCTTCTATCGAATATTCTTCCCATAATGGATTATCATAATCGTCCACTTTCACGCGTAACGCCAAGTTAAAGCCGTATCGTGAATAGTTTTTGTCAAAAACTGGAAGAAAGCGTCTGCAGAAAGGACACCAAGACGCGTAAAACAAAGCCAGAACTCTTTTGCTCTTCTTCAACTGGCTTTCAAGGTTACTTTTGTTGCTGACTTCTATCATACTAAGTCTTTACGAAGCGACACCACGACCTTCTTAAACATGTCGCTATGTGGAAAGAAGAACAGAAGAGATTGTTTTTTAGTCGCGTGAAGGATTATCTTGCAGCGGATTCTTGTTTGTCGTCGAGGTGGACGCGGAGTATGCTTCGAATTCTGATGTTGGTTTCGTTTTTTTAATGCAATTTTTTGCTCGTTATCTTCGATTCATAAGAGTTAATTTACTGAGAATTATCACTTACAACACGAAAGAGGAAAAAGACATGCCAGAATATTTGGTACTCCTAAAAGTAAACCCAGCTGCATTAGCTGATACGATAGAAGCCATTAGGAAGATGGCACAGAAGCCAGTTGCCGGCGTAGACTTACAGTACAGCATAAACATTTTCGGTCGTTGGGATGCAGGACTCTGGATAAAAGCTGAAGAAAACTCTCAAACTTCACAGCTTGTACAGAAAATCCGCAAGGAACTTAACGGCGTGACCGACATATACCCGATTCCAACATTCCCACATGGAAGCGCAGAAAGCACCTAAAGCCCTCAGAGAAGCCGACGCCAGCACCTTTTTCTATTTTTTATCTTGAACTCCCTAATGAGCTTGTGTAGTTCTGTTTAACATGACTACAAAATTAGATAAGTAATACTTACTCTACTTAAACAAGCTCTAAATACGCTTTTGGAGCAACTTTACTAAACGAAAGGCGCTGAAGCGTGCAGAAGACAGAAGAAGAAAAACAGGCGCAAAAAGAAAGCTACTGCTGCCCAAATCCTAATTGTAATAAGGTTTTTTCCAGACCTAAAATAATAAAATACTACGTGTGCCCCAAATGCCAAACACTTGTTAAAATGGACACAGCGCAAGGCAATGCGAAAACGAAAAAGAAGGGACCAACAGAAGAAGACCTCAAAAGAAAGGAAGCTGAACGCTTAGCTGCTGAACAAAAAGCAGAGCGCCTAGAAGCCGAACGACTGGAATTAGAGCACAAGGCTGAACAGTTAGAGGCGGCGCGAAAGGCTGAGCGCTTGGAAGCTGAACGACTGGCTGAACGTTTGGAGGCGCAACGGTTAGCGGCAGAACAGAAAGCAGAGCAACTAAAGGCAGAGCACTTAGAGACAGGACGAAAAACGAAACGCTTGGAAGCTGAACGAAAGGAAGCACAACGAAAAGTAGCACGGTTAGAGGCTCAACGCGTAGAAGCTGAACAAAAACTGGAACGGTTAGAGTCAGAACGC
>JAFGNM010000031.1 GCA_016927015.1 Candidatus Bathyarchaeota archaeon
GGCATTTCCTCAACCGTTATGGTTTCGCCTGCGGTTTCGGCGTGAGAACAAGTGTTGCCTTCAGGGTCCACTGCGGTGGCAGTAACGGTTACGGTGAGGTCACCGTCTTTCTTTGAAACTAACGCGAACTTGTCGACTGCGGCAGCGGTAACCATCCCAACAAAATCGTTTGAGATGCCGAGTTTTTTTGCGGATTCAGTGATGAATTTTTGGGGGTTTTCGTGTAGTTTTCGGTCGCTGAGTTCCTCGGGTGCTTGCACGTTGAGTATTGCTTTTGTTTTTTTGAAGCCGCCGTTGTAAATGGCTGAGCTGACTGTGCTCAGATCAATGTCGGAGAGTACAGCTAGCACGTTGTCTTTTAAAACGAGCTTTCCAAAATTGCCTAAAAGGTCGATTTGCTTCGTAAACTCATCCACCTGTTACGTGTCTTTTTTAGATTCATCTTGATTTATAATGATCGCTTTTGCAGGGCACAAGTTTGCGCAAACGTCACATCGAGTGCAAGACACTACGTTGACGATTTGGGGTTTGCCGTCTGTGCCTGCTTCTAATACGCCGAATGGACAAACACCGACACAGATAAGCCCAGAACAAGGAGAACATTTGGCGTAATCAATCAGAATAATCGGATTGTGCTTCCCCATGGCGAGTCAACAATTAAATAAGTCCCTTGAATATATCTGTTGCGCGCTGAGTGGCAGACATGAAAATTGGACTAGTCACGTACACTCCAGAAAAAGTCGAAGGCTTTGACGTCCACGTGTACTATTCGAAAAGGGCAGACGGTTCAGTTTTTCCAGCCGCAAAAGAAATGCAGAACGACGTTACATGTTTCTGCGACGCAAAAGCCATCAGAGAAGACCCAAACATAGTGGCAGTTTCAAAAAGCGGTCCAGCGTTGAGGAAGAACAGGAAAATAAATGTGCCCTTTGATTTTGTTTGCCCTACAAATCCAGAGTATCGGGCGAAAGTTTTGGGTTATGTTGAAGGCTTGGGCAGAGAGAAGATTGAAGGGGTGACTTTGAATCTTTACCATTTTCCAGAGGAAGAGTTCTGTGTTTGCCCGAGATGCGTGGAGTTGTGGCGGCAGAGTGGACTGAACTGGACGGCGTGGCGAGCGCAGGAAATAACAGCGTTCCTTAAAGAGGCGAAGAGGCTGGTTAAAGGCGTTTTCGCGGTGGAGATGTTTCCTGATCCGGTGCTTGCCAAAGAACGGTTCGGAATAGATTTTGAGCGCATAGCTGAGTTGGTGGATTACTTCCATGTGCCGCTGTCTTCTAGGGATTACTTGACGAGTTACTGGGTAGACTTGCTGGCGAGGGATTTCCTGAAGGTTTTGAAGAAGCCTGTGGTTGTGGAGCTCAGCGCGGAGATGCTGACCGACGAGAAGGCGGATGCACTACTGAAGACTGTGGCGTACTTGAGCAGGCACAACCTGATGAGCGTGCTGATGCTGGTTCATGACGCGGAAAACGCAAGGCAAGTCTGCAGGTACGCAGTAGACAACAGTGGTTTCCGCGAGTGGCTCAGAAAATACGAGTTCGCTGAGATGACGCGGATAGTTGATGAGTGGGCTAAACTTTACTGAGTCTGCTGTGCGATTTTTGTCTATACCCCCTTATTTAAGGGCTGAATGCTGGTTGAAGCAGAAGAAGTGATAAAGAAACGGTACGCCGCAGCCAAAGAGGGATTCAGAGAGCGAATGACGTTTACGGGTTCTGATTGCGACCTAGAAGGAGGGTTTTCCCAAGAACAGCATAGTACTGCTCAGTTTTGGTTATGCACTAGTTCCATTCGCTTCGCAGGATAAGCCCATAAAATGACAGTGAAACCGCGCTTGTGCCAAGTTGCGGGAGCGGGGTTGGGGACGGACGGAGCGGTGGAGGTCTAAGGGGTTGAGGCGGTTCAAGTATAGTTAAGGCGTGGTTATTCATTGTTTTCACCTGTTGCTGTAGGAATGATGGCGAGTCTCAACAGTTTTTCTCCGCGAATGATGGTAAGTTCCGTTTCTTTTCCGATAACGTCTTCAGCTAAAAGTCTCGGCAAGTCGTAGAAGTTTGTGACGGGTTTGCCGTTGAACTGCACGATTACGTCGCCCATGGTTAAGCCTGCTTTTCTTGCAGGTGAACCTGCTTCAACTGAAAAGATCATGACCCCGCTGTCTTGGTCTAAGCCTATTTTGTCCGCGATTTCGGTGGGGATTACGACGCTGTTGGCAACTATGCCCAAATAGGCTTTTCTGATTGCGCGTCCGCTCATAAGCCTGTCAGCTATGATTTTCACCTTGTTCACTGGGATGGCTATGCCGCGTGACCAGACGTAAGCAGTGTTTATGCCTATCAATTTGCCCTCGGCGTCTACGAGTGGCCCACCTGAGAAGCCGGGGTTCAGTTTGGCGTCGGTTGCGACTATGTTTTCCATGGCTGTTCCGCGTAATCCGCGTAGTGTGCCGTCTGGGTTGGTGATTATTCCCGTGGTTGCGGTTGGTTGTTGCCTGTTGAATGGATTAGCAAGGGCTAAGACGAATTGACCTGTTTCCAGCGTGGAAGAATCGCCTATTTCGATAGGCTGGAAGTCGAGGGGTTTTTCGGCTTTAAGCAGGGCTATGTCATTGTAGGGGTCTGTGCCTACTATGCGGGCGGCAAAGGTTTTTTGTCCTTGGCCTATTTTGACTGTGTTGCATCCGGAGATGGCGTGGTTGCACGTGATTATGTAGCCGTCTTCGTTTAGGACTACGCCTGTGCCTCGTGACATTCGCGAGTTCACGCTGACTATGGACTTGGAGAGTTTTTGAACAAGCGCGGTTGTGGCGTCTGAAATGGATTTTAAAACTTCTAAGGGATTGACCAACTGACTCATTTTTTCACCTGAAAAAGACTAGGGCACCGGCGGTATTTGTTGACTAAGGAATGCTAAAAATCAGTCACACCGCTAAGTCAGCGTGAAGTAGGAGTGGGAGGTTGAGCTTGGATAGTAGGCTACGTGTGTTGCCGACCGTGTGCTATTGCAGATTTTGCTTATGTGCGCCATGAGCTGGTAAGCGGCTTTCAAAGCCAAGTCAAGGTTGTTGCTTGTTAAAAATTTGGCGTCTATGTTAAGTGAAGTTCCAGATATGCTTGCGGCTATTTGTATGCCGCCGTCTTCGGTAATCCATTTCAGCGTTACGCCTTCGCTGGTTTCGGATATGCCTAGCCAACGGAGAATGCCGAACCATTTTCCTTTTAGTTCCGAGATTAAATGTTCAGTCAGCATGTTGGAAGGCAAGAACGTTTGCAGCAGGGACACGTTTTGCGTTTCGCGGCGTGCTGGGCTAAGTTTCAATTTGGTGATTTTAGGCGTAACCTTGTAGCCTTCACGGGTTTTTTTCACTATGCCCTCTTCTTCAAGTCTGTTAAGTATGCGCGAAAGCGTCTCAGGATGCAAGCCTAGCCGCCGCTTTAACCCGTCGAACGTAAACGTAGTTAAGTCTTCTTCGTCAACAAGCGACAAGACATCTGCATCCCTTTCGCTAAGGGAACCGTACGGAGAAAGACCCTGCCAGTTAACATCCAATGAAGGTACCATTACCTTAAACACTGAACAATGGACGCCTATTAACGTTACTTTACAAAAGTAATGAAACGCAAGGTTCAGCAGACCCTTAATTTTGGACGGGACTTGGAAATTAAAAGAAAAGCCTTTACTCGGAATTATCTTTTCAGAGATTTTCGGAATTCTCTGAGTTTTTGCATGTCGAAGTCTATGGTCATGACTGAGTCTTTGACGGTGTCTGTGGCTTCTTGTTCTATTCCCCATGGGGTGATGAAGGCGCTTCTTCCACCTCTGGCGTTTGAGCTGACGTTGCCTACTTTTACCACGTAGACGCCGTTTTCCGTGGCGAGCTTTTCGGTGAGCGGGTGCCCTTTCACGTGCGGGTGCGTGCCCATGGCGGCTACGGGCAGGAACACGAGTTCCGCGCCTAGGTCAACAACCGCTTTTATGGTGGGCGGGTCGAACATGTCGGCGCAGACGAGCATTCCGACTTTGCAGTGTTCCGTGGTGAAGGCGGCTGGCTTGTCGCCGCGGCTCAC
>JAFGNM010000002.1 GCA_016927015.1 Candidatus Bathyarchaeota archaeon
CATCCACGCCTGCATATCCGCATCAGAAATCGCCGGAGTACCCTCAAGCGTAAACTGCACCTCATTATTGATGTTACGCCTGCCAGTAGCCGTCTGATCAGTCACCGTACCTTCAACCACAACACTAGTACCATGCATCGAAACCTTAGGCGAAGCCGAAACCGTAGTAGCACTTGGACCCTTACCAAAAGCGTATATCTGACCGTCATACCAGTTCCAAGTCACCAAGATGCCGTCCGCTACAGCCATATCAGAACCCCAGAACAGAATCTTCCAAAGTTCCTCGCCAGTGTCCGCGTCAACGCAACGCAAGCCCGGTGTACGCCACAGAGGCGTCGTTGCCGAGTGTTCACTGCTGCCTATGTAGATTTTTCCGTCAGCAAGAATACAACCCTGAATCAAAGCATTACCGTAAGCAGATTCTGTGCCTTCACCTTCAGCAATGTACTGCCACAGCACTTCTCCTGTCCTAATGTCATAAGAAGTCAACACTCCACCAGCACGACCATATGTTATCAGCGTGCCATTATAGACTATACTGTTCATAGCGTAGTAGTGCAATTGCGGTTCAGCTTCACTTACCCAAAGCCGATCCCCTGTCTTCATGTCGTAAACCCAGTATTTCTGCACAACCCTGTTGTTGAACACAATAACCTCGTCGTCTGGAACAATATCGACCAGCGACATCCCAGCAGTAAATTGAGCACCTTGCGTTTCTGCGACCGGCGGCGTAAACGTCGTCTCCCACAGCTTTGTGCCTTCACTTCCTCGCTCCAAACTAAGACACATCAGCCAACACGGCGCAATCCCGTCTGCATCGTTTATTCCTGTAGTTGCAAAGATTATGTACTCTTCCTCACGAACCACTCGAATGCTAGCAGTCTGATTACTTCTCGAGTTAATCGGACCTCGTATGCTCGGTATCGAAACGTTCAACGACCATGCAGTGTCTCCATCATGAAACGCATCCTTGTTCTCGCGCCAACGATAGCCATAGTTGCTGTGGCCACCATACCCAGGCCTCCACTGCCAACGATAAGTTCCGTAATCATCCGCATACATACTTAACGGCTCAGAAGAGTTCCAAATCGTCAAATAGTAGTCGGGGCTTGAGGAAGTTCCGAGGTTGACGGTGTTATAGTACGTTATGGCTCCGATTTTGCTGTTGACCATCGTACCGCTAGCAGAAACGTTGCATACATAGCAAACTCTGTTACCAGTCCATGCGTCAAGCATCTCCCAAGTTGCAGTACCAGACCGGCTGTGTATATCCGTCACATTTTCATCTGGACCAACCCGAGGATCTCGAACTACATATTCTGGCAATTCGACTCCGCTAGTTCTCCAAAGGTAATCAAAGCCTCCGTGCTGATTAGGCGAGTTGTAGAGGAAAATCTGACCGAAATTCGGTTTCATCGCTTCCTCGTCCAAGAACAACTGTTCGCCTGTATACAGGCTAAGCCCACCCCAGCCGTAATTGGGAACAGGATTCCCTGCACCCCAATGAGCGCTGTACTGATAGGTGTAATGAATCACGCCGTCAAGGATAAGATCCATGCCATCGAAGTCAACATCTTGGTAGTGATTAAGCGTGTAAACTTCTGCACCAAACCGTTCATCCATAATGCCGCCTGTAGGATAATGCTGTCTTGTCCACAGAATGTGAGCTGATTCCGGGGCTGTACCCCAGCCATAGGGATAAGGAGTGCCACCATAGGCACCGAGAGGATAACGATTCGCGTAGCTGCCATACCAGTTCCCAGCAATCGCAGACCATTCATGGTTTGGACCGGGGATTGGGCGCTGCCAAGAGTCAGTTGGAAGAGGCGCCTCTGGCCAGCCAGCTATTGGTTCGTCTCGTACGGTAAACGGGTCTTCTCTGCTCTCAACGGGTGGATACCATGTGTGCATGGTAGTCGTGTTTTTCCATGTTCCAGGGAAGTTAGCTCTTAAAGAGTAGTTGCCAGTTTCAGTAGGTGTATACGAGAGATACCCGCCACCAACTGGATCAGAGTACGGCATGTCAAAGACTTCTTCGGTTCCGTCAGGCTTTGTAACCGTCAACGTAATGTCATACCAGCCGGCTCTGCCACTTGGACTACTGATAAGGCCAAGTTGTTCGCCTATGTCTGGCGGCATTTGCTGAGTCCAATAGATAAGAAACATCGGTTGGCCGACAGCTGCAATTGGCTGCGCAGTAACATAAATCTCTGAGTTAAGTGTTCGCACAGTTTGAGCATTAACTGAGGGTAAAGCAACAAGTGTAACAGTCATAGCAAACGTCAGAAACAATGCAATCGCAACAGCTATTTTGTTTTTGCTCATTTTTCTTCTTTCTCCTTTTATTTATGAAATAGCGTGGGTTGTGACATTTAATAAAGCAATGTGACAACAGCATGTTGCAACAGCATGTTGCAACAACATTTATTAATTTCAGAGACTCCAATTACATAACAGAGCGCGCATTTGGGAAATGCAAAAATGTTTTTTGGGGAAGAAGACCTTCAGAGTCTAATTCAAATCGGGTTCACTAAAACTCAGGCGAACCTGTACTTGGCACTTTTAAAATTGGGACAAACTGATGGAAAAACGCTCTCCAAAAAATCAAATTCTCCAAGAACAATAGTCTATAGGACATTAGATGAACTACAAAAAAAGGGCCTAGTTGAAAGAGAATTAACCAGTCCATACAAGTTTAAAGCCACGCCCCTTAAAGAGGGGTTGGAAATTCTAATGAGTCAAAAGCGTCAGGAATATAAAGAAATACAAGAAAAAGCAGAAAACTTTCTCCTAAAATACCAAAACTACAAATACGAGAAGCCTCAGGAACATCAATATAAATTCATTGCTCTTGAAGGTAAGGAAAGGATAATCCAAATAATGAAGCTTCACCATAGTGATGTCCAACAAAGCGTAAAAATTCTTACTAACTTAAAGCGATGGCTGACAATCCTCCATTACTGTTATGAAGATTATGTGAAATCTTTAGAGAGAAAAGTGAAATATCAAATAGTATTAGAAACACGTAAACGCAAAAATATATTTCCAGCAAATATACATCCTTTGCTGAATAAACCAAACTTTGAATTGAAACTCACTAGCAGGCCCCTCCCAATCAACTTGGGTATTTTTGACGATAAGCGAGCTATCTTCAATTTCTTAACGTCACTGCCTCTGAAAGAGTCTCCCATCATATTGACAAACCATTTAGGGTTACTATCAATGTGCCAAGATCATTTTGAGAAGATTTGGAAGTCAGCAAAGCGCGTGTGATGAATTCAAAAGGAACGTTTAATTGTGTCCTTAAAGATTATTCTAAGGTACTAATAAAATTGTATCTCCGAATTTTACATAAAATGTTCAACTGTAAGATAGCCCAAAGTCGCATAAAAAAGCAGAAACTAAGCCATACAAAAATCCATACATAAAATTATAATTCAAAGTTACATGCAAGCACGCGGCACAGCACGGAACAAACATGTTTGCCTCCCAGAAACCAAACCTAAAAACAACACATGCCCCCACACACTAAACGCCCACAAAACACCACCCAACCTAAAACCCAGCCACCACCCGAACCAGCCAACCCCCACCCCAACAGCAAACCCAACCTGTATGGGGGCTATACTCGTTTCCGAGCAGTATAGAACAAGCCAGCCGCAACCAACCACCACAACAATGCTCAACAATTCAATAACTGCACAAAATTAAAATGCCCGTTAACCCTTATCTTCTCAAGGTGATTCTTTTTGGAAAATCCAGCAATAATAATTATCGACATGCTCAATGACTTCGTAACTGGAAAACTGGAAGTCGAAAGAACCAAATACATAATACCAAACCTCAAAAAGCTAATCGCAGCAGCACGCAAAAACAACGTCCCAGTCATCTACAGCAACGACGCACATTACCCTCAGGACATGGAAGTCGTTAACAAATGGGGAAAACACGCCATCAAAGGCACAAAAGGCGCTGAAGTCATACCCGAACTCAAACCCGCCACAAAAGACTACATAGTGGAAAAGAGAACCTACAGCGGCTTCTACGAAACAGGCTTAGACCCACTTTTGCGAAGCTTATACAAGGGAGAAGGCGCAAAAACCGTGGTTCTCAGCGGTTTGCACACGCACATGTGCGTCCGACACACGGCTGCCGACGCTTTCTTCAGAGGATACCGCATAATCGTAGCCAAAGACGGCGTAGAAGCCTTCACAAGAGAAGACCACGAGCAAGGCCTAAAGTATCTGGAAAATGTTTACAACGCAAAAATAATGACAATTGACGAAATCGCAAAAGAACTTGGCTGACTTAACACGGCACTGTTTTGGTTCAGTTGATAGTTGCGTTCCAAAGGTACACTTTGGAGTATTTTTCTTTATAATTGAATTTAGCGTCATCGTAGATAATGTCTAATTTTAAGCCGTATTGGGCTATCAGTTTGTTCACGTTTTCCCAGATTAGCGGTGCCTTTTCGTCCGCAGGCCACAAACCCCAGATTTTATCTTCTGGGCGTCGCATGCCCCATCCGTAGTCTTTAGGAAGAACAAGAGCCACCTGCCCCACTGTTGCCCCATGCTGGTCTGGATTATTGCGAGTGTATCTCCAGAATTCCTGCATAGCCTCAAAGTGTTTTTCGTCTAATATACCGCATGGTTCTCCTGTTTCAGCATCTTCTGCATAATTGAATATAAGAACGTATTTCGCTCCTGCACGGTAAGCCGTAAGCATCTCTTCCAGTATCTAAGGTCCGCTTGCCAAGTAAGGCGGCTCATAATAAGTCCACACGATTATGGCGCCCCAGTCTTTACCTTGCGCGTTTGCCGCGCCTCTGCACAGCGCGATGTGCTTTGTTGTGCTGTGGTTCCATCCCAGCTCCACGAAAACCGTGTCGTAACCCGCTAAATAGTCAAACCAGTAAAGTGCATAATCAGAAGTATACATTGGAATACCCTTTTCCTTCACGTCTATTGTGCTATTAGTCGACGATATGCTGTTGACGAAAAGATTTGCTGCCTCGCTGTAGTTTGATACGTTTTTGAAATCTTGCACTATTACTTCGTTCCACCCTCCGAGGTCAATTTGTTTTCCGCCGGGTTCATCAAAGAGGTATACACCGAGGAATTTATCGCCCCATCTTTCTTTCGCCGTCTCTAACCATGTCTGATGCCAAGGATATGTCACGCGAGATACGAAACTGAAGAACACCAAAAAACTAAGATCGGCTTTCGCGGCGTAATCGCAGACTTCGTTGAGGGCAGTTTCGTTAGTGGTTATGCTCCAAGAGCCCATCCAGAACAAGTTGGTGTAATCCTTCACCTTATCTATCAGAAGCTTCGCTTCCTCCACCGTTTCTTGCCCGAAAGAAACACCGAAAAAGAACTCGTCATCAACGCTGGTCTTCCAGCCGTAGTTTACTATCGCATATGATAAGGCAACAGAAAGAAGTAAAATCACCAGTAAAAGCACAACGATGCGTTTCATTACCGTTCTTAAAATGCTACGTAATTTGAAAGATAAAAATGTCTCGGCTTACTTGAATAAAATTATATGAAAAAGACAGAAACCTATCCAAACACCATAGTTTCCTACAGGTAACCGCCAGAAAACAAACACGCAACATTAGTGGGCCCGGGGCGATTTGAACACCCGACCGACAGGTTATGAGCCTGGCGCTCTAGCCTAACTGAGCTACGGGCCCGCGCATGGCTTTTCCTTTACTATTGCTGTTTTCGACCAAATTTAAACGTTTTCCGCTACTTCAGCAACTCACGTAACCGTTTACATGTTTAAGTCTTCATCCGCTCATAGTGGTACAGGTATTCCTGAGCGTAACCCGCGTATTCCCCGAAATATTCTCTACCAAAAAGGTTGAGCTTGGCGTAGTCGGAGTTTGTGAGCCCAACTCGCTGGTTGAGCTTTTGCGCCAGTTCAGGTGGAAGCTTTTCGACGTAGTGGTTCAAGATGACACGTTCAATCCATCTATCCACGGGAAACGCCTCGGTTTTTCCCAGTGAAAACAAAAGGACACAGTCAGCCACTTTTGGACCGACACCAGCGAAGCGGCATATTTGCTTCTTGGCTTGCTCGTAAGGCAACTGTCTCAGGCTTGCAAGTTCGAAATCGTTTTCGAAAATTCGCTTCGAAGTTTCCAGCACGTACTTGGCGCGGTAGCCTAAGCCGCACTCCAACAAGTCCTTAGCCGTGGCGCCAGCCAGCTTTTCAGGTGCGGGAAACGTGAAGAACTCCATGCCGTCCAGCACTGTTTTCTCTCCGAACTTGCTCGAAAGACTAAGCAGCATGTGCCGTATTGCTGGAATATTCTTGTACGTTGCACAGATGTATGAGATAAGGCACTCCCAAGGGTCTTGCCTGATTATCCGCAAACCCCAAAACTCCCGAAGCGCCTGTCTGATGTGCTCGTCCCTGCCGACGGCGGCGCTGATTTCCTGCAAATCATCATCCAACCCAAAATACGTCTCGACAAACTTCGCGTCTGCGTTCGCAAACTCCAGTTCTCCGCTGACCTGACGCACCTTTAAAGCCTTGCCGCCTGCAACACCATACCACCAATCGCCTTTTTTATCCCACCTGAACACTTGCCCGCAGCAAAGCGTAACGTCCAAGTTTAAGGGAACGCCGTCGAGCTTCACGGGTTTTCCTCCAAGAACCGCTCTGCCAGAGGAACTTCCGAGGGTAAACCTTTTCTTTTTCGAACTTCCTTGATGGTTTTTGCTTCCAGTTTTCCAAGCATTTTTTCCCAGCGGTCAAACATGGATTGCCAAAAAGCTCGACCAGAAGTTGTTGACCGCAGCTCCGCGGATAAACCGAAAGTTTCGGCAACTGGAATGTAACTCGTGAGCACGGTAAAAGCGCCTTTCTGTTCAAACGCAGAGATTTTTCCGCGTCTGCTGCTTATAATCCTTGAGCATTCGCCAGCCAATTCTGTGGGCGCAGATATGACGGTTTTGTAGACTGGTTCAAGCATCACGGGTTTAGCCGTTAAGAAGGAGCCGAAAACTGCCTTGCCCACGCCACGCATAATTTCAACTGGACTGCGATGCTCTGCGTTCTCGCTAAGCTGGATGTCCATTAAATTGATTTTCACGCCTCTCATTGGCTCTCCGCACAACGGACCAGCTTTGCAAGCGAACGTGAAGCCTGAAATTACGAAATCCAAAAGCTCGCGAAATTGCTCAGTTTTGCCTGTGCAGTCCACCAGCACGTTTTTGTGCTCGTCAACTGCAAGGATGCGCTTAGCGTTTCTCATCTTGAGCTCTTCTTGCTCAAGCACGTTGGCGAAGTCTTCGTCTAAGGGTTCTACTTGCGCCGCAAACTTGTTCTGTTGGTTAGGGCTCCGAGCCGTGGCAATTACTCCTTTTCGTGTAGCTTTTTCTCTGTAAACAACTCTCGGCGAAGAAGCAGAGATTTCCATGCCGCTGGGCGTATCCCTTAGATGCTTCACGGCAATTTCAAGGTGCAACTCACCCATTCCGCTTAGTAGGTATTCCCCTGTTTCCCTGTTCACTGCAGTGGCAAGGTTTGGGTCTTCCATTACAAGGTCGTCCATTGCCACAAGAAGCTTAGGCAAATCTTTAGGGTTCTTAGGCTCAACCGCCACCGTCACCACAGGCTCGGAAACATAACGTACGCGCTCAAACGGAACCAAGCCTTCTTTGTGTTCCGCGTCAACCACGGTTTCGCCAGCCTTCGCTGGCTCCAGCCCCGTTAAAGCAACCAAGTTGCCAGCTGCCACTTGATCCACAGGCTCCCTAAAAGCACCCATATAAATGGAAACCTGCTGAACCACGCTTTCCGCCTGGGCGTTAACGAGGTAAACTCGGTCTCCGCTTTTCACGGTGCCAGAGAACACTCGCCCAGTGGCAATTAAGCCCGAGTTCGGTGCTGCTTGAACATTTGTTACGCACATGAGCGCGGGTCCGTTGTCGTCGCAGTTCGCCATGGCTTGTCCCACTTCTGACGCCATGTTGCCCTTCCAGATTTTTTCCACACGGTACTTCTGGGCTTCCCGAGGGTTCGGAACATGCTTAACAGCCATATCCAAGACTGCGCCACAAAGAGGAAGCAGCTTCTGCAGTTTCTCGTAGTCGGCGTTTTTGTACGCGTGTATGATGTCGCTGAATTTCATGTTCTTCTGCCGCGCCGAGCTTAAAGTGAAGCCCCACTTGTGCAGAGCCGAACCAAAAGCAACGCTGTCCCCTGCAGAGTCCACTTTCCACGCGCCCTTGAAGGGGGATTCCCCGTAAATTTCGATCAAATCGTTGAAGTTGGTTATTATGCGGGTGAACTTTTTCTCAATTTGATCCGCATTCAACTGCAACTCGGTGATTAGGCGGTCAACTTTGTTTATGAACAGCACGGGGCGCACGCGTTCTTCAAGCGCCTGCCGAACCACCAGTTCCGTCTGAGCCATCACCTCTTCCACCGCGTCGACAAGCACTACTGCGCCGTCGATGGTGCGCAAAGCTCTGGTAACTTTGCCCGTGAAGTCCACGTGCCCAGGCGTGTCCACCAAATTAATTATGAACGAACCGTTGGCGGTTTTGTACAGCAGGGAAATGTTGGCGGTTTTCATGGTGATGCCGCGTTTCTGTTCTTCCTCAAGGTAGTCGAGAACTCTGGCGGAACCCGCCACTTGCGGCGACAGCAACCCAGTGCCAGCTAGCAAAGAGTCAGTCAACGTTGTTTTCCCATGGTCAATGTGAGCGAGGATTCCCAAGTTCCTGATAGACTCTTTTTTACCCATCAACCGCAGAATATCAGCAGTGTGTCTGAACTTCGGCATTCACGTAACCCGCTTAAAGACAGATTTTACTGAATAAACAGCGCCTATTAAATTTATAATCCCAAGCAAACGTCAATTTTGACCGCGTTTCTTCTTCCGAATTACCGCGGTAACGCCTAAAGTTATCGCTGCTGATGCAGTGGCGGCTACGGAGATGCCGAGGCTGAAGGCATCGCCTCATATCTTGGGTAGTATGGTTCAGCGGTTGTTGTGAAGTTCCATGATACTGGCGTGCTACTGAAGAAAAGTGTCGCGTTATAGGTTGTTGCGGGTTGGAGCGGTTCAGAAAAATAGAACGTTGTACATCTCCCGGCGAGACCGCTGTGCTCGTCCACTCGGCGTGCAATGGGTGCCTCAGGTGACAATTGAAATTCGTTTATGCCCATAGGTCTGATCTGGTCCGCAACTACTGTTGTGTCGAGGGGAACTTCAGTAGCGTTCGAAGCTGGACCAATAAAACACGGGGCGATGTCAGGACTATGCCAAAAGGCAGCAGGCGCGGAATACGCGCGTTCATGTAAATACGGCGACGGAGTTAGATAAATCACCAAGAACAATGCAACAAACGAAGCTGAAAAAACCGCTACAAGAAGTACCGCTACGTGGAGTTTCTTCGACGGAATACGCGTCCTTAAACCACTCCTGAAAAGATTTGCATAACGAGTTTTCAGCCTAACCTCTTTTATGTTGAACCCCCTATTTAATTTTTACCGCGTTCTACACGTGCCCATTTCACATCTACACACAATGAAAAGGAAACATCATATACGTACACTATTATAATTCGCCACCAGTTATCTGTTGATTCTGGAAAAGAAGGATAAGAAAATTGAAAGCGCCAGTAACCGTGCTCACGGAAAACCTCAACGTGGAGCCGTACGCGTCAGCTTTTTGCTATCCCAGAGCAAGCGAGGCTGAACTGGAAAGTCGCCTTGAAGAACTGCGTGAACACGGCGTCGAAGCAGTGGAGTTCGCTGGGGAAGCAAGCGCTTTTAACGTGCCTGTGCTGGGTAAAGGCTTTGTTGGCATCGTCGTAACCGCCCAGTTAAGCGGAAAAAGGGTGGCGTTGAAAATTCGCAGGGTAGATGCTGACCGAGTGGGACTGGAACATGAGGCGCAGATGCTTGCCAAAGCCAACAGCGTGCAGGTTGGACCAAAACTAATCGGCGCGAGCAGAAACTTTCTCCTGATGCAGCTTGTTGACGGCTGTTTGCTGCCTAGCTGGCTTGGCGCACATAAGGAGAAAGGGCTTGTGCGTGGCGTTTTGAGTGAAGTGTTGGAGCAGTGTTGGCGGCTGGACAACAGTGGCTTAGACCACGGGGAACTCAGCAAGGCTCCCAAGCACATAATCGTCGACAAACAGCAAAAACCCTTCCTCGTTGATTTTGAAACCGCCAGCGTCGACAGAAAACCTGCAAATGTCACCTCTGTTTGCCAGTTTTTCTTCACAAGCTGCGGTGCAGTGGCAAGAGCGGTGGCTGAAGTGTTCGGCGAAATATACCGAGAAGAAATCATCCAAGCTCTGAGGCGTTACAAGAAAGATAGAACACGTGAGAATTTCGATCGTGTGTTGCAGGTTTGCCTCGCTTAGATAACGTAGTTCATCGGCGCGTTAGCGCCAGTTTGGTTTTCTGGTTTTTGGATGTTTAGTTCCTTTGTGAGTTGATAGAGGTTCAGCCAGGTTTCTATTTTACTCTGGCGCTCAATTTTTTTCTCCTCATATAGTAATGGAATTGTATTCACGAATAACCAACTGTAGATTTCTTCTTTAGCTGCCATCCTTCTCCCCGAAAGTAGAGTCGTGCCTTAGCCCTTTTATTTCCTATGGAAGAAAATACCAGAGGAAACTTCTATAACTTTACAGGTGATTGTCTACTCTTCTACGCTAACACTTCTGGGAGTCTGCCTTGTTCAAGGGCTTCTTTCAGCTCCAGTGCTATGCGTCTTCCCATGTACATGTCAGCGCCGTACCGCAAGTAAGCGTAAGGAGAAGTGCCGATGCCGATGTTTGTGCCAGCCACGATGCGGGCTGAAATCTCAAACGTGTAAATCTTCAAGTCATCCGTTATCACCGTCTCCAAACAGAACGGACCAATAATCCCAGGCGGTGCCAGTTCCTCGGCTTTTTTGTGGACGCTTTCACCCATGCGGATAAGCTCAGGAAGCAGTGATTCGCGGAGCACTATGGGAAAATTGCCCACTATAGTGTAAGTTGGGTTCACGTCTATCTCAAGCTGCTCGCGGGCAGGAATCTTGCCTATAGCATCCACAGCGGATTCGTAGCGTCTGTCCACCGCCAAGAACTCCACGTCGTCTTTGATTATTGAGCTGAAGTAGCTGGGGTAAACGTTCACGCCCAAAGCGTACTCCTGCAAATGAATCTTATCCACATCTTCCTTGCGGAGCAAGCCGCGGTCCACCATCTCCTTGGACTTCTTGCGGAAAGACGACGGCGAGTTAGCAAGGAAGTATCCTCTGCCGCCTTTCGCACCGGGCAACTTGGCAATTATTAAGCGGTCGATTTCGTCTGGTTTTTTGAAGGTTGCAGGCAAAAGAAGCCCAGCTTTGCGCAGCCATTCTGCCTGTTCTTCGCGGTTAGCTTCCCAGTGAAGCAGCTGGCGGTTTCCGAACATGGGCACGTGGAGGCTGCTGGTTAACTGCTCAGTGCTGAGGTAAGCTGTGAATGAGCCGTGGGGAATCAAAATGACGTTTAAGCGGCGCAGTTTCTCCTGCAACGCTGGACTCAGCAGTTCAGTGAAGTTGTTCACGATGATTATCTCGTCTGCCAAGGGGAATTTCTTGTAGAGCATTGCGTTTTTTTCGGTGCAGACGCAGACCGTGCGGAAGCCTTCTTCCTTTGCGCCCTTGAAAATGTTCAAGGCAGAATGAGATCCCAGCGTGCCTATGGCGAGCTTGTCTAAATCGTATTTTTCCAGCATCTTGGCTGAGTCTTTGCTTGTTATCACGTTACCACTTCCGCGAGCCGGCCTTCTTTCACGGCGCATTTTATTTCCATGGCTACGCGTCTGCCTGGACCCACTTCCACGCCGTACTTGTACTTCATGTAAGGCGAAGTTGCCTCAACGCAGGGGCAGCCGGGAACGCGTGGGCTCACGTCGAAAACGTAGAACTTTAAGTCCTTGGTCACGGCGCCTTGAAGAGCGAAAAGCCCTATCATGCCAGGCGGATACTCTTTTTTGCAGGTTTCCACGAACTGTTCAGCAGCCGTGAACATTTTCTCTATTTGGCTTTCGCGCATGGTTGCGCCCATGTGTCCGATTTCAATGTTCTGCGTGGGAATCCTCAGTTCAAGCTGTTCAGAAGCTGGAAGGTCCAGCACGCCGTCAAGGTCAGTCTGTATTCTGCGGTCAAAGCCCAGCAGGTCTATTTTGTCGGTTAGGGGCGACCAGAAGAGGTTCGCGTTGAACTTGGCTCCGATAACATATTCTTCTATGATGGAGTCCGCCAGCGCTTCCTCAGTGATTATTCCTTGCCGTATACGTTCCTTGGCGGTTTTTTCGTATTCTTCGGGGGATGAAGCGTAGAAGAAGGCGCGTTCTATGGCGCGCGTTTTCTCGGGCACCTTGGCGATTACTAGGCGGTCGATTTCGCTGAGTGACTTGAAAATTTTCGGGGTGTATATGCCTGCTTTCTGGAGCAGGTACTGCTGGTTTCGGGGCGTGTTGCGCTCTTCAGTTCTGAGCATGTACCTGTTGCCCATGAGGGGCACGGCAAATTTTTCTTCTATGTTCTCGTAGCCCGCGTACACTGAGAAGGAACGGTTGGGCACGAAAACGGTGTTCAAGTCCGCTAGTTTTTTCACGTTGCTGGGGCTGGTTATGTCCGCGAACTTGTCCAAAAGCAAAGTGTGGTCGAAAAGGTTAGGGTAGTACTTGGTGTATGTTTTGTCTCTGCCCTTCTGGCAAACCACCACGGTTTCGAAGCCTTCCTGCTTGGCGCCTGAAGCGATTTCCAGCGCCGAATGAGAACCTAAAACGCCAATACGAATTTTCTGGGGGTCGTACCCGCTTACTACTTCCTGTATTTTGGTCTCCATCATTTCTTTTCACCCATTTCCCTGTACTTCTTGATTACTTCCGCAAGTCGCGGTGCGTCAAATAATTTTCGGTCAGTTAACTCGTTGGCAGCCGCCATGTACATCCCGCTGATGATGTTTTTCAGTTGCGCGTCAAGTTTTGGAGGCTGCGACTTGCACAGTGCTTTCCAATCTTGGACGCCTCGGGTTTCAGCGGTTTTCTTGGCTTCTTCCACGTCGCCGTACCAGCTTGTTTTCTTGTAGAATTGCCGGGCGACTTCCTTGCTCACGTGCACGCCGCCGTAGGTGAACCTGCACTCGTCCAGCGTCCCGACAACATCAACGACCATGAGCTGCCTGTCCGTGTTGAAAGCTAACTCGATTTTGCCGTCTTCGTTTTCCAGTCCAGCGTGGGAAGCGATGCGGCTTATTGCGTCGTTCACTTTTGAGAGAACCGCTTTTACCGCGGCGACTTCCGGCGTGGTTAGCCCCGCGATTTTTCGGGCTTCTGCCCATGTGACGTAGCGGTCGGTCTCTTCGAGTTTGGTGCTGACGTCAAATATTGGTTTTGTGAAGCGTTCTCCGGGGCGCGGGTGGTGGTCAATCCCCAAGTCTTTTATGGTTATTTTTCCCTGTTCAAGCCGCTTGAACACGGAGGAGCCTTCAGGCAGCCCGTTGCGGTATATTACTTCAAGTGGGATTAGGCAGTTTTTCAGGTTCGGAGTGTAACGGCTGTAGTCGTACACGACTTTTCCTGTAACATCGCGCGTTTCTGGCTTGTAGACGTTGACTAGGTTAACTTCCATGGTGCTGGTGGGCGCTTCCAAGTCTTCGAAAGTGACGACTTTCCCGTTTTCGTCAACTAAACCTCTGTAATGGGTTTCCACACCCTTAGTTTCCAGCCACTCGAAACAGTAGGCACCCATTAAGCAGAGGGCTTCACCTTTCCCGTCTATGTGGTCAGGCATTTCGCCCCAATCAAAAACCGAGTAGCGGTCGGAAAAACTGAATCTGCCCACGCCCATCTTGTCTACGGTGGGCTTTTCTATTACTTTCAGGTCTTTTACGCTGCCCATTCTGATTAGCCCCAAGTTATCTACAGTTTCTAAGTGAATATTCCTTTTTAGCTTATATCGCTTTATCTAGGAATAGCATCAGATATACCAAAATTTTTTTGGTTATGTCCAAATTGGGTTTGCATAATTTTTTATATTGACCGCCATGATAATTAGTCATTTAATGCTTGCCGAGGTAACCATGAGATGCGACTTCGTGGATTCTTGAGCCTGCTTCTGCTCTTCACGCTATTTTTGGCTTTTTGCTCGACAGCGCCAGCTCAAGCTTCATTGTCGTGGAGTGTTCAAACCGTGGATGATTATGGCGCTGC
>JAFGNM010000032.1 GCA_016927015.1 Candidatus Bathyarchaeota archaeon
GGAGAGCAGAATTACGGAGCCGAAGACGACCGCTAATCTCATTATGCCCGAAGATACGTAGTCTACCCCCCAGCCGTGTCCAGTGTCCCAGAACGGGTATAGGTATGTTTGAAGCTCCCAGAGTGCACAAGTCACGGTTTTTCCGCAGGGATAGTAACATCCGAAGAATGGAACTGGAACCCCGTCTGGCATGGATACGCCAAACACGTTTGTTGCAATCAAGACTTCGTGTGGTGTAATTTGTTCAGCTGGTACGGGTAGAATTCGGTGGTCGATGAACATGCCGAAGAAAATGAGGAAGATGAAGCCTATTTGAACAAACAACCTCAGGGAGCTGATGTTTCTAGTTTTGTTTTTTCGTCCAGTCGTTACTGCTACTACTCCAACACTTACCAAGATTGCAGCTACCGTTATGAGTGAAACGTTAGGCTTGTAAGGTGGTAACTCGGGCGTTGGCAACGGAGCCAGCGGGTCGGCTGGGTCGGTTACGTTTGCATGCAGTCTGTCACCCATGTGACCATAGATTGGCCATATGTTCCAGTATCCAACCATGTCAAGGTTTTGAGTAACTGTGAATTCACCTGTCTCAGGGTCGGATAGGTCGTACCGATCTATCCAAGTATAGTCTGGTCGGGTGAACGTCACTCTTACTGTTACGTTTGGTTCCGGCGGGCATATTTTACCTGTTATCGTGACCGACTCGTTTAGGCTAACTTCGGTTCTGTCTATGGTTGAGGTTATATGCGGACCATAACAGGCTTCAACTGGTTGAAATTCACCCGTAGTAATCATGAGCAAAAATATGAGCGCTACGAAAGCAAGGCAAAGACCCTTCCGCGCTTTCATACTCACTCCACACATAACATTCATTCTATACGTTCTTATAATTTATGTAAAAAAACAAGTCCATAAGCTTGAAAAGTGGCGCTGTGGGAGGGAGTTTGGACGGGACAAGTGGGAAACAAATTACAGGATGAATCGATGTTTCTGTAAACTGCGAGAATACTTTTCAATATGGTCCTATTTCTACGTTTTACTGTGTACGCTTAGTTGTATTGTGTCTGAAGTTGCATTAACCTCTGCTCGAATAGAAGTCTAATTAGAGCTGAACGACAACTCGTTAATACATTTTCTGAAAACTCCATGCATTATGATTGTCTCTGGTGCTTCGACTCGCTCACAGCGCTGTGCAAAGATTTTTGTTACTTTCTACGCTTGTATAGTAGGTATCCTGTGGCTACTGTTGCTGCTATGATTATGGCAGGTAATGCTAATTGGTTGTAGTCTGTTTGTATGTTATAACTTGAGGTGTCTTGTTGTTGAGCTTGTTGATTAGCTGGCGGTGAATCTGTTGGTTGCGGGGTCGTTTGATCTTTTGGTTCTGAAGTGGGAGATGGTTTTGGCGTGGGCGACGGCTGTAGAGCTGAAGGCTGGTCAGGTACAATTGAAGCGGCATGCGGATTTGGTAAAGGTATGTACGTTGGACCGTTTATCGTTATTGCGGCAATCAAGGCAATCCATGCTTCGCCGTTCGCCCCTGGAATCACCAAGCGAAGCTTCTCCTGCAAACCACTGCCGCCTAACTCATACGCTATTATCACATTTTCTGGTGTAGCGTCGGAGAATGAGTAAGTAGTTGTGTATCCATCTGAGGCGTAAAACTGTAGGTCAGCTGTCGACCCGTTAAATCCAACATTCTCAAGCAAGTCTCCCAGCTTTACACCACCCCATGCGCCACCTGTGAGGTATTCGCCTTCACAAAATAGATCAGCCTGCACGATGGTTTTTGGCATGGCGGCAAGGTCGTCAAGAGATAGAATAACCGTTTCGTTAGATTCAATGTCTATCCGCAGTGTCCATCCTGAATTTCCACTTGTAGAAGTAACACCAGTTTCGGAAGCCTCAAGGGTGATAACTCCATTTAACGAACTGGATAAAATCACGCCAACGGCTATCAGCAGTAACGATGTTTGGAAGTTTCTTTTTTTCACGGAAATTCCTTCTGTTTAGAACGCGCCTAATTATATATGACGCGTGTCATACTCTTAAACCTTGCCCGTACGATCTTTTATACGCGTATGTTAGACTCACGAGAAAAAGTACGAATTGGCAAAGCAGCCAAAACTGTAAAATGCGATTTAGAACTCAAAGTTTAGGTTTGAATGTCTCTGGGAACTTGATGGCTTTGGGCTGGTTTGGAAAACGCAAATAAGTTTGGAGGGTTTTCTATTGTTTTGGACGATGAGGTGATCGAGGTACGCCGAAGCTAAAGGCGGGGAATTTAAGCTGGAGGCTAGTGAGTGCTTTTTCCGCTACTGAGTCCACCAAAAAAGCATGAAGCCAGACTTACTCTGCTGCCTTCTTATGCTGAGAAGGCTTAATGTAAAAATTAGAAAGCACGAGATTCTATAACGTAGGAATTTGTTGGCAAAGTAAAGAAAGTGGAGATTTTGTTGTACTTATGGTCGATTTCGATTGCCTGTCAAGTATGCCCATGCGCTTACGAGCCCAACAGTTAGCACGGCACCAGCAAATCCTGCAACCATGTAGCTTGTAAGACCGCCAAGCGCTGGTAGGACTGCTATAATCCACGGAATAACGAACACTGCTGTCAGCTGCGCTATAACTCCTGCCATGAAGCCCAAAAGTGCAACAATTCCGAATATTTTTACTCTATCACCCATTCGATTCACCTTTTTGTTTTAGCATTGGATTAAGCCTCTTTTTAGTCTAACTTACACGTTTTTGTCTAATATCCGAATAGTGACTACCCTGTCTTTTAATTTTCTAATTAAAGCCGAAAACAAGTTTTTCTACCCCGTATATCTCTACATATATACGTGCATATTTCCAACATATTAACAATGTATAAGATATTTCAAATGCATCTTTTGTGCAGGAGGTATTAATTTGTCAGAAAGATTTGCAAAAAAATGGGAAACTAAACGGGGTGAAGCACCTTTCACAGAACGCATAAAAGACGTTGTGAATCCACCAGGACCGCTGAAGCCGAGACTTGACTTCGCTGTTAGACGAATAGAGCTTCAAGTGCAGAAACTTAATCAAGCCACCGAGAGGTTCAGCCAGAGAGACAAAGCAATCTTTGCAAGAATAGTTGATGCATACACCAAACACGACACCGCACGAGCCAACGTCTTCGCAAATGAGCTTGCAGAAGTTCGCAAGATGGAACGCTTAATCATGAATGCCGGACTTGCGCTTGAGCAGATAATGTTAAGGTTACGAACCGTATCCGAACTTGGAGATGTCGTGTCTACCTTAGGACCAGCTGTAGGCGTTCTACGATCAGTCAAAGCAGGACTAGTGAGCGTTTTCCCTGAAGCGGAAAATGAACTCGGAGACATCGGCAACATGCTAAGCGGAATAATGATTGAAGCAGGCCAAGGATCAGGAATGACACTGAACTTCGACACCGTAAACGAAGACGCCTCGAAAATACTCTCAGAAGCATCAACAGTTGCTGAACAGAAAGTCAAAGAGAAGTTCCCAGAACTGCCGCCAGGTATGCCATCCGTCGCAGCCGCGCAAACAGAGAAAACAGCCGAGAGCTACTAAACTAAGGAGGAAAAAACATGTCCAACAACTCCAATCTTTTTCTTTCTATCGGTAAACCAATCAAAGATGAGTACGGCCGCACAGTCGGAAAAGTCGCGTCTTTCGCACTGACCCCAAATGGAAAATTCGACGGTGTATATGTCGAGTCTAATGACGGAAAATTCTTAAAACAGTCTATGGAACACCTAACGTTTAACGGTGCTGAAGTCACATTTACATCAACGCTCAAGTCACAGGCAAGCGTTCTCTGCGATCAGATACCACTCATATGGCGCAAGAACCAGGCTCTTAAAGACTTGGCTGAAAAAAGAAAGATTTCTCCAGACCTTTATCAGGAACTCCGCAACAACTTTGAAGCCGTTCTAAACCAACTGAAGAAAGACGCAGAGGATCTCTCAGACGACGCCACCACAGAAATCGTACGTTGTAACCAAGAGATTAAAACGCTGGGCTATGCAGTTGTCAACCTTGAGCTGGAGCATGAAATAGGACAAGTCGACGAAGAAGCCTACACGTCTGCTTTCACGCTGCTCCAAGAGAACCTTAAACGTGCCAACATGGAAAAGAGCGACATCGAACTTACCAAAAGCAAGCTCTCAAATATAATGCTAGGCGATTCCAAACAACTTGAACAAAAAACCATTTCCACATCCACCGAGTTTATTAAAAAAGAAACACCTGCCGAAATAGCTGACGAAGTAGCTGAAGAAAACGTTGAAGACATCGTTGACGAAATGAGTAACGAAACCCCTGATGAGACTCCTGAAGAGGCATCTGAACTTCCAGAGCCCCCAGTAGTCGTCTACGTGAAAGAAGTCGGAAAGGCTGGAATATAGCCTAAAAAGAGTGAAGTAGCGGGCGGGGAGGGAAAAAGACATAAAAAGTCTAACACGTTCCAGCCCTCCACCGGTACGCGAAGTCGCCTCAAAATCGATATACACGCTTAGAATTCAGCAAAACAAGCTAGAACAAGCAAGCTACAGATTAAAAGAAAGAGACCGCATACTTTTCGAATCCTGCACGGGTGCTTTGAAGAAGAACAACAAAGAAAGAGCGTCGATGTGCGCTAACGAAATTGCCGAAGTCAGAAAACTTCTAAAGTTTCTTTACAGCGTGCAGCTGGCTATCGAACGTGTGGTTCTTCGACTGGAGACATTGAAAGAACTCAGCGACATCATTATTGACCTGAAGCCTGCTCTGAAGCTTCTCCAAAACGTTTCATCAGATCTGTTTCAGGTTTTGCCCGATGTATCCAGCGAATTAAACAACGTTAACGATGCAATACGTGAAACGCTGTACGCGACTAAAATTTCAGCTGATGAATCTTTGATTCCCGTTGGCAAAAAGACAGCAGCCGGCGAAGACGTATTGAATGAAGTTTCCAGTTTCCTCGAGCGGAAACTTTCCGAAACTCTTCCTGAGCCACCCGAAGCTCTCGCAGCCGAAGAAAAAGCAGCGCCGATAAGAGAACTTGTTGCTCTGTCAGCTAGCTCCTCGCAAGTCGTCGGACGCAAAACTACTGAAGAAACTGGAATGGATTTCAGTACGGAAGCGTCAAAAACCCTGTTTTCTTATAAAAAATCTGAGATTAAGGAAATTTCGTTGACGGTTGAGCAGCCCTCTATTGAGGATATGCTTCTCGAATACGTGCGAAAGAGCAACGGTGAAATAGATTTAACCCGTTGTTCGAGTGCTTTGAAAACTTCGAATAAAGAAATTGAGAAAGCCCTTGAAAATTTGGGAACCCAAGGGAAAATAAAAATAGAGTTGAAATCGCCTGAATAAAAATGGTGTAAACATTGAGTGCCTCACATGAACTTGAA
>JAFGNM010000033.1 GCA_016927015.1 Candidatus Bathyarchaeota archaeon
ACATAATAAGAGGCGTAATTTTCCAGCCAATCGCATGCACAGGACGAGCAACCGATAATCCCTCCAGAGAAGACTGGCGCGAGTGGCATTTTGCAGAGCAAGTTGAAAATCAAAGCAACGGCGAGATAAAAACCACCGACCTCTTTCCGCTGTCAGTGATGACTTCGCCCATAATGGTTATGAGCAAATTCATGAAAAAGCCGTGGCCTCTGTTTTCCTGTAGCCCCCAGTGTGGTCTCGTAAACTGGATGTACGTGTCAAAAAGCGGCAAAGTCATTCCCATTAACCACTTTGTCAATTTCGAAAGATTCTTCTGCGTCCTTCAGAAAACAGCGCAATCTGTGGAATCCAAAGGACGCTTTTCTCTTCTCTCAGCGCTGTTTTTGGCTTCGATGCAGTCTTTAAACTGGCCTCTAGTCGCTAAAGAAATCGGTATCTTCACCCTGATGAAAACAATCTTTAAGATGCATATGTCTCCTTCTTACGACTCGCTTGCCAATCTGCGGCGTAGAATTTTCCTTCTCGGCTGCATGGCTTTCATGGACTCCTACACTTTTGACGTGAACCGCGTTAGAAGATGCGTGGTGCACTACGTTACTCCAGACTTGAAAATCATACCTTTCTGCGCGTACAACAACGTCCACAGGATAGAAACAGAAGAGGAATACGTTTCGCAGCAGACAAAAGCCTAACAGATTTTAGATTTGCTCTACGACAGCTACTTTCAAAACACAGTAGTTGTGAGAGAACTCAAGCGCCCCTGTTTCATCATAAATCCAAAGCTCAAATATCACAGAGTAACTCCCAGGTTCATTTATGGAAACTGTAGCCAAAGTTTCCCATGCCTCTCCGTTTTCTATCGTTTGCGCGTAGCTACTCTTCACATCTGTTTCAACTGGAAATGAGGGAATCATATCGGCAATCACTTTTTGCAAAACTTCGCAGGATTGCCTTGTGCCCATGTGATTTTCAACTACAACCCACACGTTAAACGTGCTATTTTCGTTAATGACTAGAAGTTCAGGATAATCCGCCGCTTTTTTCTCTGGATAGTTAAGCATGTAAATTGTGGTGTACCCCTCTGGCGGAAGTCGCGAAATGAAATAATAGCCTATAAGTAAACTGGAAACAACTATGAGCGCAAGCGCAACAGCGATTGTGTAACCCTTATTACTAATTAAACTCTGAATCTTGCCACGGTTTCTATTTTTTTCCGAGTGTATTTTCACTTTAAAAATCCCTTAACCATAGTGGTAAATATTTCAATCCCTGACTTAACTCTCCGCATTTTTGGCCTTCCATATTTTCTTGCCTTGTAAGCTGACGGAACTTCAACCATTTTGAAGTCTTTCTTGGCGAACTGCACCAACATTTCTGTGGCGAACGCCATGTCGTCCTCATATAACTCAACTTTTTCGAGCGCGGAACGGGATATCGCCCGAAAACCAGACTGTGTATCGCTAAGAAACTGCTGGTAAAAGAAGTCGAAACAAAACGTTATTACTTTGTTAGCAATAAAATTCGTGAATCCCATAGCTTTTCTCAGATCATACATTCGCGTTGCTTGACACAGTTCTGCATCATTCTTTATCAGAGTGTCAAGCAAAAGGTTGATGTGTTTTACTTCGTAGGTTCCATCGCCATCAACCATGACTACAATGTCGCCTTTTGCATGTTTAATTCCAGTTCTAAGAGCAAGACCGTAGCCGCGTCTAGGCTCTATAAGGAGTTTGCAAAAATTTGTGTCTTTAACGATTTTTTTTGTTCCGTCTGTTGAATTTCCGTCTACAATGATTATTTCTTTAGGATACGCTATTTCCTTATGGATGGTTGTTACTGTTTCAAGAATGTTCCCTGCTTCGTTAAGCGTTGGAATTACTACCGAAACCATTTCTACCTTTGATATCATTGCTTTGTAACTCTCGTTTTCTGAAAGCTATATAGTTTCTAACATTTGGTTAAATAAGCTCTTCGTATATTTGGCTAAGTTTTTCCACGTTCTTGTCCCAACTACACCTTTGCTCCATCATCGCCCGCAAGTCCTTTTCGAGTACTGACAAGTTCTTGCTAGAAAATTCCAATATTGCTTCCGCAAGAGAATCAGGCGAGTTGGGCGGCACCAGTTTTCCATATTTTTCATTCATGACTTCTGATATGCCTCCAACGTTTGTCGCTATCACGGGCAATCCGCAAGCCATGGCTTCAAGCGCAACCAAAGGCAAGCCTTCTCCAGACTTAGAAGGCAAAGCAAACAAGTCTGCAACATTGTAATACAATGGCAGGTCCACATCTGATACAAAACCCGTAAGCCTGAAATTCCGTTGTATCCCTAATTGCACTATTTTTTCTTTGACTTCCTCAAAGTCGGGTCCTTTACCTACTACAACAAAGACTATCGTCGGGTCCTTTTTAACAGCGATTTCTGCGCTTTCAAGTAACGTGTCAATCCCATTTTTGTAGACAAGTCGCCTCACCGTCAACACGACGCTTGCGTCTTTAGAGATGCCTAGTTTTTTTCTCATTTCATCTTTTACTCCAGTTAAAGGCTTGAAACGGTTTAAGTCAACACCGTTGTGAAGCACCTCTATTTTTTCTGGGTCTGCTCCTAAACTCAGAACGTAGTTCCTTGTTGCGTCGCTGACAACGATTATTTTGTCTGCTTCCTTAAGCACCTGCTTTCCAATTGCAAGGTCGTTTAGCTTTTCGGCAGTGTCCCAAATATTGTTGTATTCTATGAAAGTGTTGTGCTGAGTGAGCACCAATGGTTTTGAGTATCTCTTTGCGATTTTAGCGGCAAGAAAAGACGATAAGTACGGGTGACCATGCACGTGTATGAGGTCGTTGGATTTGACTGTTTCCAAAAAAGTTTTGAGGCTGCTTACGTGGGGAATAGCGTACGGAATTCCCAGTCTAAATCCGATGTTCATTGAATCGTAGCATTGGACTTTTATTCCGTCAAAAACGTAATTTCTTTCCGTGTAGTTTCGGTGCGTCAACACCATGGGTTCAAACTGTTTCTGCATCAGCCGTTTGCACTGTTCATAAACAACCCTTTCTATACCGCCAACATGAGGCAGAAAAGTATGCGTAACAACGCACAGCTTTGTTTGAACCATGGCGCCCAACTGCTTAAATCTCCTCAATCAGCAAACTATTATAATCTTATGGTAAACCCCAGAAAAAGGCAATTGCTAAAAGCTGCCTGTTCTTTGTCAGCTTGTTTTTCCACTTTTCAGGTAAAGTTTTATAATATGCTTGGCTGACCTATCCCAGCTAATGGTGCTTCAGCAGTTGCAAAGTGGGCGAAAATGGATATAATTGTTGGAGGCGGAAAATACGGGTGCATAGCAGTCGAATACCTTAGGCAGAATAGACGCGGTTTCGTGCTGGTGGATAAAGACCCAAACTGCCTTGCCACTGAGCGATTCAGATTGAAACCCTATGCTCAGATTGGTGTAGAAGGCGAGTACTTCCTCGAAGGCGACATAGTCCAAGTTTTAGAGTTAATAGAGCGCTTGAAACCTGAGTACGTTTTTCCAACTGCTCCTGTACACATAGCGGCTGAATTGGCGAAGAGCAAGTTTGAGCTTGCGCCGTGGAATGAGGTGATAGACTGTATCCTAGCTAACTTGCCTGCGTCTGTGGTTCTGCATGCTGGAAGTGGCAACCTTATCGTAAGCTATAACAGGGATAAAGACTGCTTGGAACGATGTGACGCGCCAGAAGTGTGCCCGTCTACACGCAAAAGAAAACCATTCACCATGGATAAACTGATGAAATTTGCCTATCCTGAAGGAATCCTCTTAGTTAGTTACCAGTTGGCTCCTGGCATGGGCGCTCTCAAAGGCAACGAACTTTTAGAGCTTTTCGCTCAAGCGGAAAAGAAAGACAAATTCGTGGTGGCTACAGCTTGCGGTTGCCACGGATATTTCACTGCTTTAAAAAAAGAGCCGCGTTATAAGGCTAAAAAGTAATTTACTTGGGGTTCCGGAAAGCTCGCGTGTACACGTTCGATGAAACACCCGCGACTAACCCGCCTATGGCGTCGTTCGTGAGCGGTCCCAGCTTCTTCAGGATTCCAGGCTTAGCTTGGTCGAACCGAGTGAATTCAAAAATCCCTTTTACTCCTGCGATGTAGTTGGCTATAGCTAATCCTAACAGTTCGTCAGCTACCAGTCCTGGGCGTCCCATGAACCTTTCTTTCGACAGTCCCGGAATTAACCCGTTCTCAGCGTCTTCTTGCGCTCGGAAGCAGGCTACTTCCAGAGTGGAAACATTCACGTCGGACAAGGCATCGAGAAATTCTTCTCGGAGCATTTCAGTGGCTTTTGCTTCTGTTTCCAATCCAGGGTGGGGAACAAACAGTTCAAGCGCCGTGTTTACGAGATCTTCTAGTGTTATGCCTTTCTTTTCTAAATATTCCAGTAGGGGAGGAGTTTCAGAGTTCATTTTTCATCAGCACCCCTGTCTAATGGTGGAGTTTGTTTTAAATATTGTGTGTTTGGAGAAACGTTTATTAGAACAGGCTGGATAAACCGACCATTGAGAAGGTGATAGTTTGAACACGAAATACATTATTGCAACAGTCGCGGTTATCGTTTTGATTGCGTCAGCGGCTTTCATTTATGTCTATTATCAAGGTCAAGCTCCTGATGAGGGAATAGAGGCTTTAGAGAATTTAGTTGATGACCAAAATTACAAAACTACCCTGACAGCCTATCCAGAAAAGATTATCTCGGTTGCGCCAAGTTGCACTGAAATCTTGTTTGCTATAGGTGCAGGCGATAAGGTCGTGGCGGTCACTGACTACTGTGACTATCCATATGATTTCGCAGCGTGGATTGCTGAAGGCAACATGACCAGCGTTGGCGATTTTACAGCGCCGAATCTTGAAGTGATTACAGCTCTTAGTCCAGACTTGATCCTTGCAAGTGGCGGAGTCCAAACGGAAAGCGTGGACAACTTACGTGCGCGTGGGTACAAAATTTTAGTGTTAGACCCAACGAGTGTCGATGGTATTCTTAATAACATTGAACTTGTGGGGAATGCAACTGGCAAACGTGCTGAGGCAACGAATCTCATAAACGAGTTAACCAGTCGGATTGACGCAGTGGGTGAAACAGTGGCAGATGCAGCTAAGCCGAAAGTTTACTATGAGACTTATTATGAAATTACGTCCTCATGGACTATTGGCGGATTGGCATGGCAAACAGAGTTAATAGAAAAAGCGGGTGGAACTAACGTTTTCGGAGACCAGCAGATGGCCTATTACCAGTATCAGGTTGAATCGCTTATCGCTCGAAACCCTGACATTATAGTGTTGCCCGCTGAAGGCATGGGCACTGGAGAGCAAGCAAGTTTAGACGCTGTCAAGGCACGACCTGGATGGAACACCATGAACGCTGTGCAAAACGATAGAATCTACCAAATCGACCCTAACCTCCTAGAAAGATCAGGGCCCAGAATCGTAGACGCGATAGAGCAACTGGCGGAGTTCTTCCATCCTGAACTCTTTTAAACTCCCGCACCCTTTTTTGTGTGAAAAAAATGAGCACGGACAACGTTGAAAGCACTTTTTTACAGCGTACTTCAAGATGGAAGCTAATTATCCTGCTTTTAGTTTTGGCTTTAATCATAACAGTCATAATTTCTCTTGGCTTGGGTTCTACTTCAGTCCCAGTTCAAGACATTCTCACCATAATAGGCAAACGTATCCCATTTTTAGATAGCTTCATTGATTCTTCATCAGTCTCGGCTGCGAGTGAAGCCATTATCCTTGAAGCACGTTTGCCGAGAATAATAGCAGGCGTTTTAATTGGCGCGGCCTTAGCAGCAGCAGGCGTTCTGTACCAAGGAGTATTCAAAAATCCCATGGCGGATTCATACGTGTTGGGTGTTTCGGCTGGAGCAGCAGTCGGTGCTTCTGCATCCATACTTGTCGGAGCAGGGTTTGTGTTTTTCGAGTTCCGTCTTATTCAGGTAGCAGCTTTTATTGGCGCTCTATCCGCAATGTTTCTAGTTTATAATCTTGCCAGAGTTGGCTCCAGAGTCCCAGTGACAACGTTACTGCTTTGTGGAATAGCCGTCAACTTTTTCCTGTTTGCAGTTGTCGGAGTTTTGGAGATAATAGCCGCCAACAAGCTCCACGACATTGTGTTTTGGCTTATGGGCGGCTACTCAAACGTTTACTGGCAGGACATATGGGCGATCCTACCTTTCATAGTAATAGGTATTGTAGTCGCGTTTTTCTACGTCCGTGACCTTAACTTGCTTGCTATGGGAGAAGAAACTGCCCATCACCTAGGTGTAAATGTTGAAAGATCTAAGCAGATTCTCCTAGTGTTAGCCTCTTTGATAACTGCGGCAGCAGTCTCCGTTTGTGGCCTCATAGGCTTCGTAGGTTTGATGATTCCTCACCTGACTAGACTGCTAATTGGACCGGACCATCGGATACTCTTACCAACTTCCACTATAATCGGCGCGATATTCTTGGTGCTTTGTGATGATTTGGCGCGGGTTTTATCCACTTTATTCTCAGCTATGTCAACCCGTGACTGGCCCGTTGGAATCATAACAATGCTTTTTGGTGCGCCTTTCTTCGTTTTTCTTTTGAAAAAGAAAAAACAGAGCTACGCTGCATGAGAGGGTGATGGGCAAATTTGGTGTTGTTAAACGTTGATGGCGTCGAATGCCGCTATGGTTCTGTCAAGGTTCTGGATGATGTAAGCCTCTCGGTTAAAGGTGGCGACTTTGTGGGGATTCTTGGACCTAACGGTTCTGGAAAAACCACGCTGCTCAAGAGCATAAGTCGGATTCTCAAACCTCACAAGGGCACCATTCTACTCAATGAAGCTGATATATACTCTCTCAAAAGCACTGATGTCGCAAAACAGTTGGCAGTGGTTCCACAGGACACAAGTATCGGTTTCAACTTTGCCGCGTTGGACATAGTTCTAATGGGACGCAACCCCCACATGAAACGGTTCCAAATGGAAAGCGAGAAGGACATGGCTGTTGCACGAAAAGTCATGAACCTCACCAACATCTGGCATTTAGCAGAAAGACCGATAAACGAGTTAAGCGGAGGCGAAAAGCAGCGCGTAATAATTGCCCGCGCTTTGGCTCAGGAACCAAAGATTTTGCTGCTGGATGAACCCTTAACTCATTTGGACATAGTCAACCAACTGGAAATCATGGACCTTGTCAAAGACCTCTGCGTGAAAGAGAAGCTGGTTGTTCTGGCTGTTTTTCACGACTTCAACTTAGCCGCACGTTACTGCAACTCAGCTGTAATGCTTAAGAAAGGCAAAATTTTTTCCGCTGGAAGCCTAACTGAAGTTCTGACGAGCGAAAACATAAAAAGCGTTTTCAATGTTGATGCCATAGTGACAAAGCACCTCGTCACAAACTCCGTGTTCGTTATTCCTTTGTCACCCCAAAAATCTTCTCCATCTAAAAAATGCTCAATTCACCTAATATGCGGCGCTGGAACTGGAACTGCTTTGATGAAAGTTCTTTTAGACGAAGGTTACAGCGTCACTGCTGGAGTTCTTAACGTGTTGGACACGGACTTTGAGACGGCACAGTTTCTGAAAATTCCAGTTACAACTGAGGCGCCGTTCTCGCCAATAACGGTGAAAACTCATAAGGCTAATTTGGCGATGATAAGTGAAGCCAGCACTGTAGTTTTGACTTCTGTTCCGTTTGGCGGCGGCAACCTGCAGAATTTGGAGGCTGCTTTAGCCGCTGTGAAGATGGGAATTCCTACTTTTGTTATTGAGGAAGTGCCCATTGAAAGAAGGGATTTCACTGGAGGAAAAGCAAAGGCGCTGCTTGCCGAGTTGAAAAGTAAGGGCGCCGAGTTTGTTAAGGACAAAAATGAGTTGTTATCTTTGCTTAACGTATCTGTCGAAAAGTTAAAAATAGCCAAAAAAGAACGAGACAGAATTCTTGATCACCTGAAACCTGAAGAAGTTCCTAAAAAAACTAAAATAAGATGGTGAAGGTGAAAAAGGGTAAGGAGGAAAAATTGTATGAAAGTTGTTGCTTCGTGGAGTGGCGGCAAAGACAGCTGCTTTGCATGCTACAAAGCTATTCAAGAAGGTCATGACGTTTCGCAGCTTCTAATAATGATGTCTGACCCAAGCGTATCCAATTTTCACATGATACGTTCCGACGTGCTGGACGCGCAATCACAAGCCGTCGGGATTCCGATAGTGAAGTGGACGACTACCGCCGATACTTACGAGCAGGATTTCAAGAAGGCATTACTGCAAATGAAAGCTAAAGGCATTGAAGGCATTGTGACGGGAGACGTCTTCGACGTTGCCTTGCATGAGGCAGGCTGGCTGGACCGCATCTGCAAAGAAGTGGGATTAACGCCTGTGAGGCCTCTGTGGCACCGTGACACAAAACAGATTCTAGATGAATTCATAAACGAAGGGTTCAAAGCAACCTTGGTCAGAGTAAAACTTGACTTGGTGGGAATGGAGTGGCTTGGAAGAGAAATTAACAGGAAATTCTTTGATGACTTGCTCAAGCTTGGCACAGTAGACCCCTGCGGCGAACACGGTGAATTCCACACATTCGTAACTGACGGTCCACTGTTCAAGAAGAAGCGAATCGAAATTCTTGAAAGCGAAAAGACAAAACTGAACAGTCATGGACGCTTAGTAATCAAACGCTTCGAGGTTAAGCCAAAAGGGAGTTAATTCAGGCAAATGAAAAAAGTCTTCGACGTGCTGTTAGCCCACAACGAGTTCAAAGCAGAAGCTTTCATCAAAGAACTGGAAGGAAAGAAGCCGCTTTTCGTCTGCACCATCGCCACGACAGAAACCGCTAAGATTCAAGGAATTTCTGCGGCTGGAAAACTTCCCGAGTTCACTGATTACACACCGCCTGCGGACGCTGAACTGCTTCTGCTTGGAAAATGCAAGTGCATCAACGGTGTGCCTGTGACTCCTGATGGAATTCCTACGCCAGCGTTGATAACCATGTCAGCTTTGAGGCTTGCGGATATCCCTGTGCTGGTTGCCAGTGGCGGATTGAAGGTGAAACCTCAAATTCCGTTCTTGGATTTGGGCGGAAACCCCGGCAAGGACATCAGAACTGGAAGTGCAGTAGAAAACGTTGAAGAAGTTATCAAAAGAGCTACTTTAGCAGGCGAACATTTAGCTAAAACTGCGGATTACCTTGTAATAGGCGAAAGCATACCTGGCGGCACCACAACAGCTTTGGGCGTCCTGTCAGCTATGGGCGTAAACGCTGAAGGAAAAGTCAGCAGTAGCATGCCAGAAAACCCACACGGATTAAAAACTGAAACAGTCCAGGCGGGATTAGCTGCTTCAGGAGAGAGTTTCGGCAGTTTGGCGAAAAACCCAGTTAAAGCCATCTCATGCCTAGGCGACCCTATGATGCCTGCTTTTGCAGGATTAGTCATTGGTGCTGCGGCTCAGGTTCCTGTTTTGATGGCTGGAGGGACACAGATGACCTCGGTGTTAGCGGTTGTAAACGCGTTGAACCCAGATGTTCTCTGTAATGTGGCGATTGGCACCACACGATGGGTAGCAAGCGACAGTTCATCCGATATTAGCGGTATAGTTGCTCAGATTGCCGATGTGCCCGTGTTGGCGGCTGACATAGACTTTTCGCAGTCTCGTTTTTCAGGTCTGAAAGCTTACGAGAAAGGCATTGTGAAAGAAGGCGTGGGCGCTGGAGGCGCTTCCATAGCTGCGATGGCTAAATTAGGCGGAGCCGTAACTAAGGGCATGTTGCTCAAAGAGATTGAGAAAAACTATGCTGCATTAATGGAAACGAAGTGATGAGGCTGGATGCTTAAGGAGATTAAGAACCTCTTTTCTTTTCTCACAACTATCCCAGTAAGCATGGACCAAGACATTTTAACTGATACTGCAAAGTGCATGTTTATTTTTCCTTTGATAGGCGCTTTTATTGGGTTACTGGCTGGGCTATGCGGTTGGGCAACTTCACAGTTCCTTCCCAGCTTAGTCGTCGGTGCATTAGTACTGGGCTTTTTGCTGCTAATAACTGGGCTCCACCACACTGATGGCTTGCTGGATTTCGGAGACGGCGTCATGGCTCATGGTTCGCCAGAAAGAAAAATCGAAATTATGCATGACCAATTGACTGGTGCAGGCGGCTTATCATTGGGGATCATGACTTTCTTGATTACAGCCTTCTCTATAGCTGAACTAGACACGGGCATAATCGTTCAAGTTTTGGTGGTGGTGGAGGTTTCAGCGAAACTTTCCATGGTCGTCGGCGCTTGGGCTGGGAAAGCCGTTCACAAGGGAATGAGCTCCTCTTTCCTCGAGGCAATGCATGGCAAGAAAGGCACTGCCCGTTTGATTGTTGCTTTAGCTATCTCTTTCGGGATAGCTTTGCCTTTGCTGTGGTTAGCAGGCGCGGTAACCGTGTTGGCAGCTATTATGGCAAGCCTTATCATGGTCGGAATCTCCCACAGGCACTTCAAGGGCGTAACAGGCGACGTGCTAGGCGCAACAAACGAGCTTGCTCGCATGGTTTCACTAATCACTTTGTTGGCGATGATAAAATGGGTGTAACCGCGCTTGTCATGGCTGGCGGAAAAGGCTCTCGCATGGCGCTTTCGGAAGAGAAACCAATGCTTCAGGTCGGCGGGAAAACAGTCATCGAACATGTCCTGACGGCGTTGAAAAACGCCAAAAAAGTCGACTCTATTGTGGTTGCGGTTAGCGATTATACACCTAAAACCGCCAAGATGCTTTCCAAGTTTCCAGTTTCAGTTATCCAAACTCCCGGAAAAGAGTATGTTTCTGACATGGGATACACCGTTAGAACTCTAAAGTTGCAGACAGTCTTAGCTATTGGCGCTGACCTTCCACTGATAACGGCTGAGGTCATCGATGCTATTGTGGAGTATTATGAACGATGCGGGAAGCCTGCTTTGAGTGTGGCGGTTTCTATGGAAACAAAGGCGCAGCTCGGGTTAAGTGGAAAGTACGGATTTGAATTGAACGGCAATCGTGTGGTGCCTGCCGGGATCAACGTGATTGATGGGCAAAGGATTGACGAGGAAGAATTGGATGAGGAAATCTATGTGTCAGACCGAAAAGAAGTTGCCGTGAACATCAACACTGTGCAAGAGTTGCGAATAGCTGAAGAACTTTTTTCAAAAATGCACTTAAAAGGGTAGGTTCTCGGAGTACACCCGACCAGAGCTTAGCTTATTTCGTAGAGCCGTGTGCCGTCTTTGGCGTTTTTTGGTATGGTCATTGTGAACTGCACTCCTTTGCCGTGTTTGCCTGTTTCCTGTATCTTCCAACCGTATCCTTCACATATTCTTTTTATCAAGTACAGCCCAAAGCCTGTGCCTTTCCCGTAACCTTCTTGGAAAAGTTTGCTCTTTTCTTCATCAGATATTCCAACTCCGTCATCTTCATAAATCAGTTTTAGCTGGTCTTCCTCTTCCTTGTAGTGTACTCTGATTCTGCTGGTTTTCTCGCCGTACTTCAACGTGTTATCCATCATGTTGTAAAGTAACTGTCTCAGCATGGAATCTGCAATCACTGTCAACCCACTGCACTCGTTAATCAGCTTTGCACCTTTCAGGTCTGAAAAAAGCAAGGCTGCTTCGGCGACGTATCTTTCCACGGCGATATTTTTCAGTTCTTCTGAACCCACTTGCACGTAGTTCTTTTCGAACTCCATAATTCTCAGAATTTGTTGAGAGGCTATCTCCACCTCTTTCAGGTGTGATAAGGCTTCGGTGTTGTCTCTGAGCCGTTTCTTAAGCAGAAAGATTCTACCGTTTAATGCGGATAGCTTATTTCGGATATCGTGTCTGGTCAAGCTTTCAACCACTTGCAGTTTTTCGTTAAGCTCTACCACTTTTGCGATTGCTTCATTGAAAATTTCTTGCATCCACTTTTGCTCAGTTATATCTGTTGAAACGCCGAGAATGCCAATTATCTCCCCCTCATCATTAGTAATAGGTGAAGTTGTTACAATCACTGACAAAGCTGTGCCATCTCGACGTTTTAGGATGGCTTCACCCGTCCAAGATTTGTTACCGCTTAGATGACTGAGGACACCTTGCGCATCTTGTTGAAAGATATCTTGAAGAAGGTTTTTCATTATGTTGCGGCCTAGTACTTCTGCCTCTGTCCAGCCGTAAAGCTGTTCTGCCGCGTGGTTCCAATATATAATTTTCCCGTCAATGTCTGCAGCTGTGACGGCTTGCCCAATAGCATTCAACAAACGCGCTTGGAAACGTATTTTTTCTTCCACTTTTTTGCGTTCTGTTACATCTCTAAATATTCCTTGGAGCATTTTCTTGCCATTAACTTCGACAAGACTGCCTTTTATTACGGCATCAATGATTTCTCCATTTTTTGTGACTATTTGTGAATTGATAACATGGCCTTCTTTATCAGCGCGGTGTTTAGCGAAAGTCTCGCTAAATTTTCCTTTGCGCTCTGTTTCTGGATGAAGGAACCGTTGATGCATGCCCATCAATTCTGATTTCGCCTTGCCAGTTAACTCCGTTGCTGCCCGGTTGCAATCGATGAGAATTCCTGTTTCAGCGTCAGCAACAAAGATAGCGTCCATTACTTCGTCAAACAGCTTTCGGTATTTTCCTTCAGACTCTCTTAAAGTCTGTTCTATTTTTCTGCGGTCCGTGATGTCACGAGAAGTCATCACTGCCCCAATTACCTTACCATTTTCATCAACCAAGCTTTTTCCGATGCCCTCTAACAACACGTAACTGCCGTCAGCGCGTCTGACACGTGATTCAAATCTTCCTGTGGACTTATTCTTGAACGCCTTTTTAGTGGTTTCAATCACTTCTGGCAGGTCATCTGGATGAACAAAATCGTACGCTCGCTTTCCTATTATTTCGCTTGGCGAATATCCTACAACCGATTTGTATGAAGAGCTTGCATACTTAATTACCAAGTTCTCGTCGAGTAACAAGAGCAGATCTTGCATGTTCTCAGTGATCTGGCGAAGACGGTTTTCAGCTTCTTTCAAAAGTTTTTCTGATCTCTGTCCCTTAACAGCATCGCAGATACTGCGTTTCAATTCTTCGTATGTTACTTCAGCGTTGCCTTCCTTTCCAACATAGCGGTATACGCCAGAATTCAAAGCTTCAATGGCGATTTCCTCTTTGCCTTTGCATGTGAACAATATGAAAGGAGTATCGTTTCCTTGCTGTCTTAACTCTCTCAAAAGTTCCAACCCGTTTTTCTCAGGCATCTGGTAATCAGAGACAATGGCGTCATACTCTGAACGCTTTAACTTTTCCATGGCTTCTTTGGGGGACAGCGCCGTGTCAACTTGGAATTGGCTTTGTTCTTCTAAGCATTGTTTCGCAACAGCTAAGAATCCAGCTTCGTCATCAACATGTAGAACCTTTATTATTTTCTCCCTGCAGAGATCAATATATACTTCATTTGCTGACTCAACCGTGACCTTAGCCATAAACATCAACTGCTTCTGTTCAACTGAGTAAGCAAAATATTTTCACATTAATATTAAAATGGTTATGAATTGGCCGTATGAATTAAGCTTTAAAGAACAAGGCATGAAAATCCGAGACGAATCCACCTCTTTTGCGCGCATAAGATAGCTCTTTATATGAAGCGTTGTTAAACCTAAACTCAGTGACTACAATGGCCGAACGAAGGCATATTCTCTTTTTTGAATTGGTTGGAATCGTTTTCATAATTATTTTTGGAAGCATATTGCATTTTACTTTTGAGTGGTCTGGCAGTCAGGCAGTTGTCGGAGTGTTTTCAGCAGTTAACGAGAGCGTATGGGAGCATCTTAAACTAGGTTTCTGGCCAGCCATAGTGTTTGCTCTTATAGAATTCAAATACTTGAAGAAGTCAACAAGCAATTTCCTGTTTGCCAAAACTATCGGCACCTATCTAATTCCCATCATAATCATGGTTATCTTCTATTCGTACACAGCTGCTCTCGGCGAAAGCATATTGGCCATAGACATTCTCTCATTCGTCATAGCCGTTATAGTCGGGCAGTTAGTAAGCTATAGATTGTTGACTGGCAAAACGCTGCCCTACAACTTGGACATGGTTTCGTTGGTTGCTTTAATTCTGTTAGGTCTCGCCTTTGTGCTTTTTACCTTCTACCCGCCGCAGTTGGCGATGTTTCAGGATCCAATAACGGGAGAGTACGGAATTGTCAGTCATTGAATTTGCGCAAGTATAGGTGCGAAAGGTATGCGGATGTGGATGGTTAACCCCAAAGTCATGTGTAGGAATCATTTGCTGGGTGAACACGCAGAGATACACATGCTCGTTTGGAATATTGACCGAGACCATTCGGTTAAAGGATATTTAGACAATGGATTACTTGAAACTCATAACTTGTATAATCGTCATAAAGAACTCGCTCAGGAATTAAGAAGAAGAGGATATCAACACAATTCAGCATTGGATGCGAAATGGAAACTAGCAAAGAAGGCAGGCTCAATAGATAAGGAGAAGAGCCTTAAAGAGCTCGTTCGTAGATGTGTGAAATGCAAGGAAAGATACTTGAAGTTGTTTGGAACGGATCACTAAGTTTCATTGTGTTTTAGAGGTTTCCTGCAAAATAACCGGTTTCTGTCTGTGATATTTGGGAACCGAGCAATTGTTTAACTCTGATTCAGTTTCCGAGTTCATAATGGTTATTAAAGCGTTTCGTGAAAAAAGAAAGGGGCATAAATCGTGACAGAAACAATTAATGCTGAACCCGTTGTTATCTCAGCCGAAACTCCAACCATAAAAGAAAACATTGTTGATAGGAAAACTATTGTTTATGAAGCACACATCGACCCCACAGTGATAAGAGTTTCTGGCGAAAAACTCAAACAACAACTTTTCACCAGATTTGGTTTATTCAAGCCAAAGTCAGAAGAAATTCAGTTTATTTCATTGGACAAATACTATGAACCATACATAGTAATAAGCGGAAAATACTTCCTTGACTACTATCGTAAATGCACTTACGTTTTTAAAGTTGATGAAAGGGTCAGGGAAGTTGTGCTATTAAACCATAAATTCATGCCTGAAACTTCCAAGTCAAGCAGAATTATTAAGCTGAATGGGGAAGAGCGGCTCATCAAAGAGGCAAAAGCATTTCTAATACTGGACAAGAATGGCAGTGAAGCAACGGTGGATCATCTTCCATCTGCGCCTTCTGAGAAGAAACCGGAGAAAGTAATTTCGGAATTTAAGATAGAAGAACTCGCTGAAAACGTGGATGTGAATTTTGTCAGGGAGAGAATAGCTGAGCGCCCAAAAGACGTAAGCAGAATTATGGAAGAAGTCTTTGAAATAACTGACCGCTCAGTGATTTACACACCTAGATTTAAGCTCCTTTTCAAGAACGTGAAGACAGGCGAAGAAAAAGTAATGGTTCTTGACGGGGTCACATCTAAAAAAATGTGACTGATTTAGCGTCTGTTTCAAAAGTATTAAACATCGTCAGTTAAACCTCTAATTTGTAACAGGCACCAACAGTATTCTTGGATGACAAATATACTGCATATAGAACTCACTGGGAATCAGTGCTTTCAATCCTGATTTTCTCTTCATAAATTAATTATTTTTCTTTTCGGCTATCTTGGAATTAGTGAAAACATAATGAGCGAAACAATAACGCTTAGTGAGCTGCAGATAAAGAGACGCGAATTGGAAAATGAGCTAGCTTCGTTGTCTCAAACTGAGAAAATGCTAGAAAGTGATTTGAGAACGCTGGAAGCAAAAATTATTGAGCAGTTGAAAGCGGAGATCGAAACAAAAAGGTCTGCTTTGGGTGGTCTTGAATCCCGGAAGAGTAATTTGGAGAAAAAATTGAGTGAGCTACAAGGGAAATCAGCAGGTTCGCAAACGGCGGAAGAACAACATGTAAGCGGTGAAACTGCGGAACCCGCTCAGCAGAATAACACTGCAGAGAATGACACTGAATTAACTGTTGTTGAGTATCAACAAGAATAAATCGAAGATTACTTCCCTTCAGAGTGTTTCCTAAACGAAACCGTGTTCCGCCCCTCCAAAAGAGATTACTTTAACTCAGCTCTCCCCTGTGCTGAGCAGTCGGTATAACGCTTGCTTTTTTAGCATTTTGCGTCTAAGACCGTAAAACTGTGATTGTGTATGAAAAAGAAAGTTGTAGTTTTAGCCACTGAAGATGACCTCTCGGTGGATTTGACCTTGCACGATTTTTCGGCGGCTTTACTCGCCGAGTTTGCCGAGAAGGTCGTAAGACCGTACTATTCAAGCAACATGAGTGATGCTGTTAAAGACCTTATGCAAAAAGCTATCCGAGAAGAGACTTTTGTTCTCAGCCATGTGAAACTGGTTAAAAGCGGCAGCAATTCCATCAAAAATATAAAAAAGGGCATTGGATAGCTCCGTTCAGTCAAATGAGTCGGGCTTTGGCACTTATTACTGCTGGACTAGCTTGACTTCAACTTTGCGATGGTTTCTTCAACGCCTTTGCTTTCGTTTTCTAGCCAGTTCTTGTATTCCGTTAGTTTCTCGAGTTGTTCTTCCTTTGTTAGGAATAGTCTTCCGTGGTGAGTGCAACAACACGTGTTTTCTTCTTCATGATGCACGTTTTCACCTCCGAACTTGATGTTGGTTTTGCGATATTGGATAACCGATATGAGCATATAAAAGTATCGGTAAACCGATAATCATTTCAAAAAACTTTAATATCGATTATCCGACATGAATGCATATGGCACATTGCAGATCGAAAGGGTTCCTATTCTTTCTCATACTGTGGCTGGTCAGCAGAAAAAGCATGACTGGCGCAGAAATCGCCTTAGAGCTAGAAAAAAGGAAAGGAAGAAAACCGAGTCCCGGCACAATATATCCAGTTCTGAAGAATATGAAAGAAAGCAAACTCCTTTCAATAGACGAGAACAAACGTTACACTCTGACAGAAAAAGGGCAAAAAAGCTTGGAAGCACACTTAGACGCGTTCATAAGAACATTCTACGACATTGATGAAATGAAGTCTTGCTGCTGCGATGAGAAATCTTCTAAGAACTGCTAAGAAATTACTGCTGAAATTTTGTGCTTTTACAAAGGTTAATGGAGCTGGGGATGGGAATTGAACCCATATGTAACAGCTCTGCAGGCTGTCGCCTGAACCGTTCGGCCACCCCAGCAAGTTGACTCTAGGTTGAGACTGGAATAAAAATATTGTTGGCTTCCAATCCATAGCAAAGTAGCGCTAGACGTGCCACTTGCAGAGATTGAGGTCTTGGCGTGAAAAGCATCGTCGGATAGACCCCTACTGGTTTCTGCATTGATTGACCATTAGGATCCAAATAGAAGCTCTATGCAGAAATCTATGTGGGGTATCGTTAAAAAATCTGTTAGCGGGGCTTTCGGGACGCTAAATCTGTTTGCAACGTAGTGGGAGCGGTGCGGTTAGTACATTCGTTTACGAATACTGTTAAAAACTAGAAGTGCTAAAGGCTGTTTACAGGCGGAGAATGATGCAGCCAGCGCTGAAGAGAGCCTTATTCGCGTTCGTGTTAGCCTCAATAGTTTTAGTCTCTTTCGCGGCATTGTTACAACAGCAGAAGAACTTTCAGGCAGTAACGACCAACCCATATTGTTTGCTGGCTCTTCCCACTTCCTTCGGCGTTAACGTCGGCGCTAACAGCCAAACGCCGTTTAACAACGGCACGCGCACGCAAATCTACAATTACATCGAGGACAATCCCGGCGTCCAGTTCAGAGGCGTCTGCGCGGGTCTAAGCCTTCCAGTTGGCTTGGCGCAGTATCACTTGGGCGTTCTCATTAAATCAGGGCTTGTGTCGTTTATTCGCGACGGCAGATACAAACGATTCTTCCCGTCTAAGAAATTCTCGCGGAAAGAAATGCTTACGATTTCCCTGCTGCGGCACAAGACAGCCCGAAAAATCTTGGAAGCGCTACTGAACAAGAAGCAGTTGTCGCACGGCGAATTAGCAGGTGAGGTTTCGATAACGTCACAGGCTTTAACGTGGCAGATGAAACGCGTAGGAAAGACACAATTCGTTCTGCAAACAAACGAGGGCTTAAAGACGATTTACTCGCTGGACGAAAACTCAACGCCAACCCTGATGCAGTATTTGGCGCTTGTAGAAGAAAAACCGTGAAACCGCTTCAACGCCCTCGTCTAACTTTGCTAATTGCATACGCCACAGCTGGAGCACTCGCCATGAAACCGACAGCGCGCAAGACTCCAAATTGCCACGGAATCCCGCTAGTAGTCAATGAGCCTGCATAAAAGAGGTACATTTGATAAAACACCAAGCTAGATACTATTGTAATTGTTGCGGCGAAAATCGTTGTGTACTTGATGTTTGCTTTGGCGTCTTTGGAGTGGTAATGCCTGTAATACACCGAAAACAAGACAACACCGAAAACCATCCCGAAAAAACTAACCAGAAATATGCCCACCAACTGAAACAGGGAAACGCCCGTAAAGCTCTGGACCGACACGAAAATATCAACCGTTGCTGGAACACTCCATGTGAACCCCAACAAAAACACCAACAGCACGCTCTTCACGATTGTTTCGCCCAGCCACTTCTCAATCTCACTCCGAACCGTAACACGTGTCCCGTGCCGTTCTCTCTCAACTCTCTGGAAAAGCTCTACTCCAGCTTGACCCACCTCGGAAAGGCGGTACTTGCCTCTTTCGGACTGCTCAACAAGAGGCGCAAGCTCTTTCAAATGGTAGCTCATCAAACCCGTGTCCTTTAAGCCGACGGCGTTCTGGACCTGCGTGAAGGCCGCTTCGCCATGCTCTTCAAGAAAAAGCAAAATTTGGCGACGCAACGGATGATTTAACGCGGCGAATATCTCGTCATACTCGTCTGCTTCGGTCACATCGGCACCTGTAACCTTTCTCGGTAAGATAGGGCATAAATGTTTTCGTGAAGAAAAACTGGAAAACAGCTGGAACGTCACACAGTGCCTTAAAGTACGTGAACAGCGTTATTACTTCTATGGCAAAATTGTATTTTCTAGGCGGAGAAAACGTGGTAAAGCGAGATTCGCGAGAAATCAACGAGGTTGCCTTCCGCGATGCGGCTGAAGCGCCTCGTGTTGTGGTCTTTCCGTGGGCGCGAGCATCATTTGACAAAACGTACAAACGCAGGCAGCGGCTGTTTGACTACTTCACAAATCTCGGCGCAAGCACTGTTGACTTCGCAGATTACAGCGATACCTTCGAAGAGATTAACAGAAAAGTCGAGTGCTCCGATTTGATATACTTGACCGGCGGGCTCACAAGCGTTTTAGTTGAACGCTTACAAAACAAAGGTGTAGACAGACTGTTGCGAAGGTATGCCGGAGTTGTCGTTGGAAGAAGCGCGGGCGCTCTGGCACTGGGCAAAAACTGCGTAATTACAAGAAACAGAAATAAACCAACAACCCTGATGATTAAGGGTTTAAGGATAGTGGATTTCAGCGTCAAAGCGCATTACAAGCCTTCAAAAGACGATGAACTGAAAAGGTTGTCGAAAGAAGAGAAAATATACGCTATACCTGAACGTTCCGCACTTGTTTACGACAACGGTGCCTTGTCTTTCATGGGTGACGTTTATCTATTCTGGAACGGCGAAAAGATACGCGCTGACTAAAATTTCCTCGATTTATGACTTGCCCTTGCAGTAAAAACATGTTTATCCGCCATTTCCCAGCCAAACATGATGCAACAAATAATTTAATAGCTCATTATTGCCTTGTATATTTGAGGATGATTCTTTGCTCTCCGCATGTGTTTTAATAAGAACCACGCATGGCAGATTTGAAGACGTTGTCGAGTTTTTGGGTCAATTAAAAGGCGTTAAACGAATCTTTCCGACCCTTGGAAGATACGATGTTGTCGTAGACCTCGAAGCTTTTGACCTTAATACTTTAGACGAGACAGTGTTGAGAATGGGAAAATTTGCTGGTGTAGTCTTCACCGAAACCCTCGTGGAGATAAAACAACATAAGGCGGAAGAAAAATGTTGAACGCTTGCATATTGTTGAAAATTGTGCCCATAAAGGCTCATGCTATTCTATCCGCAGTCAGAGAGATTGGCGGCGTAAGAAAAGCGTATTTCACATACGGAAGATTCGACATGGCAGTTTTTGTCGAGGTAGAAGATTACAAGAAGTTAAGAGTAGTCACGACCAAAATAAACGATATCGAAGGAATAAGGAGCACAGAAACATTACCTGAAGCCTAATTTGAAAACGCTTCAGAAACAACCGCAGTATAACTTTGCAGCCATTATATTATCTCGGGCTAGGTTCACATACAGGGAATGGCGCGTTTTTAGGCTGGAATCTAGATTTTTCTACGTTAGGCATTGAAAAGGGCGGATACACAATTGCTAGGGCATTTCTCGAGCTTAATAGGCTTTGGCGTGGCGCGCGCAGGGTAGTTCATCATAAACGCCAGGTTTGTAGCTATTTCTTGCAGTGTTTTCGTGAATGGATGGTCGGGTTTTTCGGAGGCGAATAAGCATTTTCCTCCAGCGGCAAGTATGTCGCAAGAGCAAGGTACGACTCCGACTATGGGTAGCTGGTGAGTTGCAAGCTTTATTGAGTTATTCTGGTTTTCTGCAGAAAAATATTCGAAGGGTATTTTGTTGATTATGATTCCTGTTTTCTTCTCAAAGAGTTCATAGAGGTCGCGCATCATCCGCCGAGTTCCTTCAAAGTCAGATTTGTCTGGTGACATCACCACCAGCACGATGTCGGCGCTGACGATGGCGTTTATAGAGGAGTACTGAAGACCTGGGCTGGTGTCAAAGAACACGTAATCGAGTTGCATCTCGTTAAGAAGCGAGGTCTTAAGCGCAAAGAGCCGGCCCAACGCTTCCATTTCCCATTTTCTATCTTTGGCTTCCATCTCGCGAATGGCGTCAGTTGAAGGGTTTGCCAAACCAACAAGCAGTTTTCCCTCTGCCACGTCCTTGCTGGTGCAGTCTGATAGAATGTTTTCTATTTTGCAAGCTTTGCTCAGATAGTCGTTCACCCAATACTGTGTTTCGTTTTTGAAAATTGAGTGTATGCTTGGAGCGCGAAGGTCCAAATCTAGTAGACAGACTCTTTTACCCATTTTGGCGAATAGTGTTGCCAGATTTACTGAGAGCAAAGTTTTTCCTGTTCCGCCTTTGTAGGAGTGTAAAGCTATGATCACTGTTTTTCCTTCACCTTCCTCGCAGAGCTTTGTGAAGAAATAGCGGTCGCGGTGCATCCACTAGAATTATGCGTTTTGATGGCTCTTTGTGTTATCAGGCGTTTTTGCTTGAACTCGTAGCCGCAATCGCATTTGAATCCTACGATATCGTTGTTTCTTTCAAGTAAGCTGTGGATTCGTGATGATTTGCATCCTGTCTGTTGTTTGTGCAGTCGCCATATTAGGGCAAGCTCGTCCAAGGTTAATGGTTGAACTGTTTTCGCTAAGAAGAAGTACCAGAAGCAATAAACTGCTAAAGCGAGCCAAAAACCTACTATCATGAATCCCAGCAACATTTTTGTTCAGCCGTCTCTTTGTGGTGTTTGCGTTGATAAACGGTTCTGCAATTATCGTATTTAACTTATGTGAACATATAGTAATTACAACTAATCATCCATATTCAGAATTCGATTCAAAAGCATTATGTTGTACATGGTATCTAACCAATAGTGTTTTGTTGGTAGCCCGAGAAACAGTCACCATTTCATAGACACAGCTAGTACATGAACAAAAAGTTGACTTAACACAAATTCATATCTGACTTGTGTTATTTTCCCATCTTTTTGTCGTGTTTCTTCTTTTTTTGCTTGTTCTTTTTTTCTAATGAAGGCATACATGTGTCCCCATGAAATGAAGCTTGCAATAAATGATTATACTGCAGATGCCTATAAAACTTGATGATCCAAACAAAAGAGGGCTCTGCGATAGTTCCAGTTGGCAACAGTTTAAATTCGCCCTTTTCACGACGGTAACCAAAGTCGTGGTGCTCCCGCACCGTTCCCACGATGCGAGCAGTCCGTTACCAAAAGAGCACAGACTAAGGTGAGAAGCAACGCATTTTTCGCATAAGCATCCATACATTGTTTATATGACGCCTTGCAAGGCTAAATACAGCAAAACTAATATTAGTAGTGCCTTTTAGGAAGTGCTATGGGTTTCAAAGAGTGGATTCTTCCTCAGGACAAGGTCTTTTTCAATCTTCTTGAGGAACAAGCCGAGCTAGCTGTGAAAGTAGCCGAGTTATTCCAGACTATGATAAGGGAATACGATAGTTTTGACGTGTTAATCAAGAGAATGAGAATTATGGAGCATGAGGGAGATGAACTTGTCCACAAAATTTTTCGAAAGCTGAACAAGTCGTTCATTACCCCGATAGACCAAGAAGATATTTCCAAACTCGCTTCCTTGTATGATGACGTCCTTGACTTAATTGATGCAACAGCAAACAAGATTTTTCTTTTCAAACTAGAAAAACCAGGTGACATAATAAAAGAATTCGCCGACATCATAGTCCGGCAGGTTAAGGAAGTGAGCGGCGCTACAATGCACATAAGGAAAATTAATCAAGTGGAAATAGAAAAGAGGTTCAAAGCTGTCAACAGTTTGGAGAATGAAGCGGATGATTTATTTGATTTTTCAATTGTAGAGCTTTTCAAAGAAAAAGACCCCATCAAAATCATGATAATGAAAGACATATACGAACTCCTAGAGCAAATAACCGACAAATGCGAAGACGTCTGCCTAGTTCTTCAAGACATAGTCATAAAGAACGCCTGATCCCATGATAGAACTTACCGTAATCATTGCTCTAATTTTGGCTATAATTTTTGGATTCTGGACGGGTTTTACTGATGCAGCCTACGCAACCGCTGGAATAATTGCAACCAGAGCTGTGAAAACAAACCATGCAATTCTGCTCTCCACAATTGGCTCTTTGATTGGCATGACAGTTTTTGGGTCTGCTGTAGCTAAAACGATTGGAACTGGAATAATTACAGAAGGATTCGCATCAGGAGAGGTCATTATTGCAACTCTGGCTGGTGCTTTAATTTTCGATGTCATATTTTCATGGATATATGCTTTGCCAATTTCTGAAACTCATGTCCTGATTGGTGGATTGATTGGGGCAGGTGTTGCAGCAGGAGGATTTGAAATCGTAGAAGTAGGCGGCATAGTAAATAAAGTGATTATACCCTTGATTTCTTCACCATTTGTAGCTATTGTCGTGGCTTTTTTCATAACTGGCTTAATTATCAGAGCGTTTAGAGATCACCCTGCAAGCAAGATGAATAGACGTTTTAAACGGCTCCAGATAGTTGCAACATTTTTGTTTTCTGTTACCGATGCTACAAATGATGCCCAAAAAGTGATGGGTATAATGACTATGATTCTATTGTATTATGACTACATAACGGAGTTTGTTGTTCCCTTTTGGGTAATTATCCTCTCATATATTCTCATATCGTCTGGTGTCGTGTTTGGAGGATGGAGAATTGTAAAGACAATGGCAACAAAGATTACCCGTATTCAGCCTTATATGGGATTTGTAAGTGATCTATCCAGTGCTATGATTTTGGGTTCAGCAGCTTATTTTGGGCTACCAATGAGTTCTACCCATGTTGATAATGGAACTTTGATTGGGGCAGGGTTGACCAGGGGCAAAAAAGCTGTCAACTGGGGGACCATGCGAAATATCATTTGGGCATGGATTTTATCTGCGCCTCTATCAGCCGTTTTTGCTTATGTGCTTTACAAACTGATAATTGTTATTGCATAATCATTAATGGATTTTGAGAAAAAAAAGTTTAAATTAAAAAATGGGTTTTGAGGCTAAAACAGAGTTGAACGAATGAAATGTCCCAAAGTAAAAAACATAGAAATTCGTTCCGAAAGCGCGCAAAGTAATTTGATAGATTCTAACTTGCCAGCAAATTGCGCATGCTTGCAGATAAAACGTGTGCGCTTCCGTTTGTTCGATTATTTATAATAAGCCGAGAAATAGCCCGGGAGAGATTCGAACTCTCGTCGAGGGCTCCAGAGGCCCCTATGCTTGACCACTACACCACCGGGCTTCAGCCTACGCCATCAAAACACGGGTTCTACGTAATAACTTTAGCGTTGCGTCATGCACCGCTCTTTTTCTTGAGGGCGTCTCGGACGCAGTGGCAGTCTTGGTTAACTGGACTCCAGTCACCACAGCACCACAACGTGTCCACTATTGGCTCTTTGTTTTGGGCGTAACGCTTTGAACAGAAAATCCTCGCTGGGTACTCGTATGGGTTATGGCTGCTGCAGTTGCCGCAGAACCTCTTTTCTTTCTCCACACTTCCCATTACTTGCTCCTCCGAACCGCGGGTTTTCCGCGTTTAAGATAAGGCGTACGCATGAACTCGCTGCCCAGTCTCTCAACCACAGACGCAACAATCAGCGGGAACATAACCAAAGCATCGCCGATAACCATAATTTTGTCGGCTTCACCTTTCACTTTCCCCCAGCTCACCGTTTCTCTAAGCGTAGAGCCTGACAAACCGCCAGTTTCAGGGCGATCCATAGTTATCACCACCGCGTAGTCCATGCCCTTCTTAGCTGCAATAGCGGCAGATTGAACTGTGTTCCTAGGCACTCCGCCGCCAATCACCACCATCCCGTTTCTAGGCGATTTCCCACAAATCTCGCATATACGCGGCACATCTTTGAAGGCGTCAACCTTCAGTATGTTTTTTTGTTTTTCCTGTGAAGCGTGAAGCAAATGGATATAGCCGAATTCTGAGTCGCGAACCGCGGGAATGAATATGGGCACGTTTTCCTCGTAAGCAGCGCGCAGAATAGAGTTCGGGTCCTTGAGCCTCTTGCCCAGTTCCCACGCAAACTCGTTTGAAGAGATGCTTTCCCCGTTTCTTTCAGTAGCGATTTCGCGGTACATTTCAGCAAGCTGGTAATCCAGTTTCACGTAGTCCTCTTCAGCAACGAAGACATCGTAAATGCGGAAAATGTGGTACCTGTAAAGCTCACGGTCATCCGCCATCCAACTTCCCTTGTAGTGGTGCCCGTTCAAGGTTTCAATGGCGTCGTGAACCATGCTGGCTCCCGTGCTGACTATAACATCAACGAGTCTCGCACGAATAAGGTCCGCAACGAGCGCGCGCATTCCCGCTGGAACCACGGCGCCAGAAAGCGCGAGAAACACGGTGCAGTCTTTGTCTCGCAGCATTTTCTCGTATATGTTGCATGCCCGCGCGAGCCTTCCAGCCCCGAAAGAGCCGGAACCCTGAAACTGCCGCATTAACTGGTCCACTGTCAGTGTCCCGTTTATTTTTATATGCTTCACTGGATTCTGCAGGTAATCCTTCCTTTTCATCAAATCACCGTCGGGATTATTCTATTCTTATAGAGTGTGAAAAAAAGCCCTTTTTTATATTTCGTTTAAAAAGGGTGAAATGGCGGGTCCGATGGGATTTGAACCCATGACGTTCAGCTTAGAAGGCTGACGCGCTATCCGTGCTGCGCCACGGACCCTCAACAGAACCTTCAATAATAAAACGCGTCAAGATATAATTTTACCTATCGATTTGACGTTCCCGAATCAAATACTCTTCGGATACCAAAAAAACTGCGCGCGCCAGTTTCAGGGTTTGATCTAAAAAAATTAAAATGTTTCTCAGAGGTAAATTCTTATTCAAGCGGAGGATAGCTTTGGCTGTATGACAAAGGTTAAGGCTTTAGCTTTGTTTTCAGGCGGTTTAGACAGCATTCTTGCTGTTAAATTAATCCTGAACCAAGGCATTGATGTTGTAGCCGTAAACTTTGCGAGCCCCTTTTGTTCATGTGCAAAAGACGAGTGCGGAGTAACCGAAGCGGCAAAGCAGCTGGGCGTGCCTCTTAAGGTCGTGAACGTCGGCGACGAATATTTGAAAATGGTGCGGAAGCCCAAGCATGGCTATGGCAAGAACATTAACCCGTGCATTGACTGCCGGATATTCATATTGAAGAAGGCAAAGAAGTACGCCGAGGAAATGGGCGCAGACTTCATCTTCACAGGTGAAGTTCTCGATGAAAGACCCATGTCCCAACATTTCAGCGCCCTGAAAATAGTTGAAGAAGAGTCTGGTTTGAAAGGTAAAATATTGAGGCCGCTGTCAGCAAGGTTGCTGCCTGAAACAGTCATCGAGAAAAAGGGCCTAGTTTATAGAACGAAGCTTTTGGGTATTCGCGGCAGGTCGAGGAAGCCGCAGATGAAGCTCGCTGAGGAATTCAACATAAAGGCTTATCCTTCTCCAGCGGGTGGGTGCTTGCTCACGTGTAGGGAATACGCGAACAAGCTGCGGGACCTTTTCAAGCACAAGAAGGGATGCTCCATAAGGGACGTGGCTTTGCTGAAAGCGGGCAGACACTTCAGATTTGGCAAAAACAAGATAGTTGTCGGAAGAAACGAAGTGGAAAACAAGCTTTTAACTGTGGAGAAGGCGCGGAACGATTATTACTTTGAAGTACCCGATGCTGCCGGGCCAATCACTGTTCTTCAGGGAGCCAAAACCAAAAGCGCGATTAGGATGGCAGCGGCGTTAACGGCGTTCTATTCAGATGCAAAAAGCGTCAAAGTCACAGTTAACTTTGGCAGAGAAAGCCTGAGCAAGTCCGTAACAGTGTCTATTCCCACTCGGGCTGAGGTGGAAAGCCTCAGGATTGGCAATTGCTGAAAGGGCAAATGTTTGCGTCTCTGCGCCTCTAGGGCATGGTGTTTGTTCTGTTTTGAGAAAAACATTTTAATGCACAATGAGACAACAGTAGATTGAGGAGTTTATATGCCAACAGCATTTGTATTGATAAACACCGAAATAGGTTCCGAGTCAGATGTGCTGAAGGAATTGAAAAAAGTCGAGGGCGTCGAAGAAGCTTCTGCTGTCTACGGAGTCTATGACATAGTTGCAAGAGTCAAGGCAGACACCATGGACAAACTAAAAGAAATAGTTACGTGGCGCATCCGTCGACTTGACAAAGTACGATCCACATTAACAATGATTGTAGTGGAAGACAGGTAATCTTCTCGCGCTCAAATTTCCCTTTCTTTTATCGGGTTAGTTGAAACGATTGATCGGTCAGCGTAGCCGCTTAAAAAGTTCTTGTTGTAACTTTTGCACAATCACACATGCTTAAAGCGTACAGTTTCTCATTCATTTATTAGGTGATAGGGGTGACGGAAGAATTAAAGTGCCCATGGTGTGGTACCAACTTTGAAGACGCAAAGGAGTTGGATGCGCATGCCCGTAACCATTATCTCAAAGAGTTGATAGTTTAAAGTTTCCATTTTTCGTAAAATCTTAAAACCCAAAGGTGCCTTCGTTGAAACTGAATTAACTGCAAAGATGTGACTGCGCTTATACAGTCACATAGTTTTAAATTTTTTAGTGCCGAAGAAGAATTGTGCGTCTTGGAGTAGTGGGCAGTTGGGAGAACTCTTCAAAGTCCAGGCGGATGTTTCCTCCAAAGTAAGTCTAGCTGCAGTAGCAACTCTCACTATGGGGGATGCACAGTTTTTTCCGGTTGGATTACGAGGTTTGGAAACCCACCATGTATTTTTTATTCCCCTTGAGCGAGATAGAGCACCCGAACCTCTGAGTCCAACCACCGTAAAATAAGATTTTTTACTCTGCGTCACCTTCTCTAGCAACTGGAGTACAGTTGCGGTTGTTGAACCAACAGATAATGCACATAGGATTGGATGACACTGATTCAACGAGAAAGGGCTGCACAACCTACGTCACTGCCCTTCTTGTGGAAAAACTGGAAAAGCTAAACGTCACGTTTCTGGATTACCCAAAACTGATTAGGCTTAACCCTAACGTGCCGTGGAAGACAAGAGGCAACGGTGCCCTGTGCCTCAGAATCAAGCACGCCTCGGGGCTGGAAGACAAAATAAAAGAAACCGCGATAAGCTTGGTGGAGGAGCATTCTGACTTAGCGTTTAGGGGCACAAACCCGGGAATAGTTTTCTTTCAGAACGAGAAGATTCCAGAAGAAATTAAGGCTTTCACGAAAAACGCCATAACGGGCATCGTAACTTTGAAAGAAGCCACAGGTCTTATCCAAAGGTTTGGGGGCGAAGCTTTAGGCTTTAAAAATTGCAGGGGTATAATCGGCGCGTTGGCAGCAGTTGGCGAAACCTTCGAAGATGACCACACCTATGAGTTAATTGCGTATCGCGTTCCAGAAAATTGCGGGTTAAAGAGAAAAGTAGATGAGGCGTCTATTTTTGAAATGGACGAGTTGACGCGGCCATACACGTTCAACAATGTGGATTCGGAGAAGGGCAGAGTAATCATCACGCCACGAGGTCCAGACCCAATTCTTTTTGGCATAAGGGGCGAAACGCCCAGTGCGGTTAAGAAGGCTTTTGAGCTGGTTAAGCCGCTGGAGCAAGTGGAAAGGTGGCTTGTTTTCCGCAGTAATCAGGGCACAGACGCGCACCTCAAGCCCGTTGCGGCATTGAACCAAATAGAACCGTACCAGTCGGTTGTTGCGAAGGGTGTTATATCGCGGAGTCCGCGGATGGTTCCTTTGCGGCACGTGATTTTTTCCATAAAAGACGAAAGCGGAGAGGTTGACTGCGCCGCTTACGAGCCTACAGGGGCTCTTCGCAAAGTGGCAAGGAAGCTCATTGTAGGCGACCGCATAGAAGCCTATGGTGCCGTGCGTGAGCCTTCACCTGACAAGCGTTTGACAGTTAATCTTGAAAAGATCAAGGTTCTGGCGCTTGCGCCGGAAATGGTGTTTCAAAATCCTGTGTGTCCAGAATGCGGCAAGCGATTGGAGTCTATGGTAAAGGTAAGGGTTTTCGCTGTAAGAAGTGTGGCTCGCGATTTGGTGACGCTCGAAAGGTGCAGGTTGCGGTGGAAAGGGAGTTGAAGGTGGGGTTGTATGTGACTTCGACGAGGTCGCAGAGGCATTTGACTAAGCCGCTGAGGCGTTACGGGCTGGAAAAGCATGGTGCACTTGCTGAGGGCATGATTGAGAACTGGCATTTTCCGTAGTTGATTGTTGTTTGGTTGTGTTTGTGTGCAACAGGGTGTGGGAAACGCATTTAAAGCGTGCTTGCCATAGCAATCAACGGTGGAAGCGTTGAGTGAGATAATTGGGCCTGTTGTTTATGAGCTTGGTCTTGGTGCGGTTGGCGGTTTCGTGGTTGGTTTTGCCCTCAAAAAAATCGCCAAGATCTTCCTTATCGTGTTAGGTGTCTTCATTGCGGCGTTGCTTTATCTTGGGGCAAGCGACATCATAAACATTAACTTTGGCGCGTTGTGGAGTGCGGTTGGCGGTTGGCTTGGCGGGGCTGGAGCAGCAGCCTCGTGGCTTGTCGGGTTGATTGCGCTTATTCCGTTCATTGGAAGCTTTGCCGTGGGCTTTTTCCTCGGCTTCAAGCTAGGATAGCGAAACTAGCAGATTACGTGCTTAGCGGGATTTAAGCCATTTCCACTCTGCCAAACGCGACTGATGCGCGATTTTTTCGCTATACCCCCCTTATTTAAACTATTTATAGTTCTGAGAGAAACGCGGCGGGTAGACCTTCCTCTACGTTTTCTGCATTGATTGGCTATTAGGCTCCAAATAGGTTTGGCTTGATTTTTCAACATGCTATTAACTGTGAAAACAGGC
>JAFGNM010000034.1 GCA_016927015.1 Candidatus Bathyarchaeota archaeon
AATAGCGCCCTCAATCTACGGCTATGATCACATTAAGGAAGCTATCATGTACCTTCTTTTTGGCGGTGTATCAAAAAGCCTACCCGATATCACCATAAGAGGGGAAATGAACGCTCTTTTAATCGGTGACCCAGGTACGGCAAAATCTCAGCTTTTGCAGTATGTGGCGAAAATTGCGCCGCGTGGTTTGTATACGTCAGGGCGCGGAACAACCGCTGCTGGTTTAACTGCAGCCGTAATTCGGGAGAAAGGAGGCAGCATGAGCCTCGAAGCGGGAGCACTGGTGTTAGCTGACAAGGGAATAGCATGCATTGACGAAATGGACAAAATGCGCCCTGAAGATCGAGTCGCAATACACGAAGCCATGGAGCAGCACACCGTTTCCGTCGCAAAAGGCGGCATCGTCGCCACATTAAACGCGCGAACCGCTATGCTCGCAGCAGCCAACCCAGCTTTAGGCAGATATGAACCGCATCGAACCGTGGCTGAGAACATATCTCTTCCAGTGACAATCCTGTCTCGATTCGACTTGATTTTCGTGCTTAGAGATGTGCCAGACAAAGAGGCTGATGCAAAAATGTCGGAGCACATCCTTGAAATTCACAGGCGTGGATCAAGCCCCGTAGAAGCACAAGTAGAAGCAGACCTCATGCGGAAGTACGTAAGCTACGCTAAAGCAATTAAACCGGTGCTAAGCAAGGACGCGTTGAAGCATCTTAAGGAGTTCTATTTGGCAATGCGTTCGGCAAGCGAAACTGAGGGGTCGCCAGTTGCAATAACTGCACGGCAGCTTGAGTCACTCGTTCGTATAGCTGAAGCAAGAGCTCGAGTAGCGCTGAGGAAAGAAGTTTCAGCTGAGGATGCAGAGGCAGCGATAGCGATTATGAAGCGGTCTTTGGAAGAGGTTGGAATAGACTTGTCTTCGTACAAAGTGGACATTGACCTGATAATGACTGGGAGACCAAAGAGCGTCAGAGACAAGATGCAGGTAATTCTTTCAGTGCTTATTGAAATGGAAAGAGAAACGGGCATGGTTGAAAAGGCAGCGCTCATAAGCGAGTTAGAGTCGAAGCATAAAATTCCAAGAGCGGAAACTGAACGCATGCTCTGGCAGCTGCTGCGTGAAGGCACGATCTATGAGCACCGAGAAGGTTACTTAAAGAAAACATGAGCAGCGAAGAAACATGAAGACAGTAATGGTCGTTGTAGGCACAAGGCCAGAAATAATAAAGATGGCGCCGATTGTTAGAGCACTGCGGAAAAATAAAATTCCAACAACTTTTGTCCATTGTGGTCAACATTATGACTATAACATGTCACAGCAGTTCATTGAAGACCTTGAGCTGCCATCGCCAGATTACACTTACAAAATTAGAGCCTATTCCCCGGGTGCACAAACGGCACAGATAATACTGTACATGGACAAAGTGCTCAAGGAAACTGCGCCTGCCGTCGTATTGGTTGAAGGCGACACCAATAGTGTACTTGCAGCAGCGGTGGCGGCGAACAAACGAGAGGTGCCCGTGGGTCATGTGGAGGCTGGTTTGAGAAGTTTTGACCTGCGTATGCCAGAGGAACACAACAGACGGTTAACGGACCATTTATCGACGTTTCTTTTTGCCCCCACTGAAAGAGCTGAAGCTAATTTGAAAAGAGAAAGCGTTTGGGGCAAGATATACGTCACTGGAAACACTGTTATAGACGCTGTAATTCAACACTTGCCAATAGCAGAGAGAAAATCCGAGATACTAAAGAAAATACGTTTTGAAAAGTTTGCTTTAGCGACAGCCCATAGAGCAGAAAACGTAGACGCCGAAGCCGTTCTGAAGACTTTTATGGAAGTTTTCGCGAGTTCACCTGTGCCTGTTGTTTACCCGATGCATCCACGTACCAAAAAGAGACTGCGCCAGAACAAGATGTACGCACAAATCAGGAAGCTTGAAAATGTTCAGATTCTTCCGCCTCTTGGTTACTTGGACTTTCTGGTGCTAATGAAAAAGAGCGAGTTGATAATAACAGATTCAGGCGGAATCCAAGAAGAAGCCACAGCCCCAAGCATCAGGAAACCTGTACTAGTGATTCGCCTCTCAACTGAAAGACCCGAAGCAGTTGAAACAGGATTCGCCAAAGTTGTCGGAACGGACAAGCACGAAATTTTAGCGGCTATAGGAACAGCGCTGAAAAGACGAAAAGAGTTGCCTCAAACGTCTCCCTTTGGAGATGGAACCGCAGCAGAGAAAATCGTGGAAATAATTCAGAAAGAGTTTTTCGCTTAAGATGACGGCGACGAAGCCGGCGTTTATAGCGCATGTGTGAAACAGAGAGCGGTGCCAATTTGCCAAGAATCCCAAATCCTTTTAGCTTAATGATTTGTTAGAGTTCAACAATCGCGTGCGGCAAAGAAGGAAGGATGACTATAACAAGAACGAAATTGTTGGCAGTTTGCATTGCTGCTATAATTATATCATTAACCTTAATAGTAGTATTTTCAGGAACTGGCGCAACCCGTGTTGCGTGCATCGGCGACAGCATCACCCAATTTAGCACCTATCCGAATGACCTGCAGACCATGCTTGGAACCAGCTACCATGTGAGAGAATTCGGTGTTAGTGGGTCAACAGTGTTGATTAATAGCTTTACCCCGTACATTGATCAGAGGGAGTTCCAAAAAGCGAAGGAGTTCCTGCCCAATATTGTTATTATCCTCCTCGGAACCAACGACGCGCGTGCAGACTATTACCAGTCTATTGCTAACTTTGTAGCCGACTACGAGCAACTGGTTCGCGAAGTGCAGGCGCTTGAAAGCAAGCCGAAAATCTTTCTCGTGAAACCGCCTCCACTTTTCGACAATGAACTTGATTTGAGCAACGCGAATATATTGGAAGGTGTGATTCCGGGTATTGAACAGGTGGCAGAGGAACTTGGTCTGACTACGATTGATGTTTACACGCCTTTAGCTGACCATCCTGAATATTTCGTTGACGGTGTCCATCCTAGCAATGAAGGTGCGAGTCTCATCGCCAGCGAAATTTACAAGGCGTTTTAGCCGATCATTTTCTTCAAGAGAGGGACTTTTTTCATAAGAAGGACTAATCCAAACGTAATAAAGAAGGTAACAATGGTAATAAGGGGCACTCCGATAACTGGGTTCATTATCGTAAGGCTTAATTTGAATCCGAAATAGCCTCTTTGAAGTGATTCTAGAATAATTATGTGGAACAGGTAGATCGGCAAGGTGTTCTCGCTGATCGCGTGGACAACTTGGCGGACGCGGGGATTTTTGCTCCCTGGCCAGTCGGCGTTGAACCTGCTTAAAATCATGAATAAAGCAACTGAAGCTACAATCACGTTTGCAGTAAGGTAGTCAAAAAAGAAATAGTCTTGTTCTAGGGAATGGGCAAGAAAATGCATGTACCAAGTGCTGGATACAGTCCAGATTAATCCTAAGAAAAATAGCCCATATAAAATTGAAGAGCGCAACTGTTTCTTTTGCAAGTATGTGCCTAACATAAAGTAGCCTATCCATCCGCCGAAGACGAAAACACTATTGTTTACGCTATAGCCAATAATCAATTGAAGAAGGGGCACAACGGCTACACCTAAAAACCACAAAATTATAAGGTACTTGAGAAGGTTTTGAGACCTATAGGCTACTACTGCACGCAAAATAGGGGTAATTAAATAGAGACCCGCTATAAGATAAAGAAACCAGAAATGATACCAAGGACCAGTAAATAGACTCTTCACTGTCCCTTCTACAACGTTATCGAACGTAACTGGAAATTGGTTCACGAAAAAGCCCCATGCAATGTAGACCGCGCTCCAAAACGCAAATGCCAAACCGATACGGTTAGCTCGTTTTCTAAGAAAAACTTTGATAGGCTCTTTAATCTTGGAAGGTTGAAGCAGCAAAGCGCCACTCAGCATGACAAATAAAGGAATACAGGATAAAGTCAAGGACTTGTAAACCGTAGCTGTCCACCAAAACCCCGCTGATTCAAGAGGGGTCTGATAAATTGCCGTGTAGTATTCATTGGATACGTGAAGCATGACTACCAACACGATTCCGACAGTGCGAATTAGATCTACTGGAAGAGAAAAAGTGTCTTCGTTTTTCTGGTTCTCAACATCAGGGATTGTTATTTGAATACACACTAACCATTATGCAACAATAATCGAACGTTGTTTCACTCTATTTATTAAACTTGTTCTACCGCGCATAGAGCAAACCCAGAAATTCGCTAAATATTTTTTGCAGCAAAATTTAATCCAACCCGAACTCCCGAAATCAACGAGTTTCTTGGTTAATTCGAGCAATGCAATGGGGCATTACGCGCGCCACAAATACGGAACTATTTATAGTTTCTTTATATAAGGGGGTATAGACTGTTCCACGCACTTGAGAACACACTGGAAAAGCACATTGCGTTTCTGTCTAGGATATGTACGTGATTTTCTTGTCTTCTTCTTTCCGTGTTTCCTCAGCCTGCAAAGCCCGTTTCTCTTCAATCTCCTGTAAACGCGTCACCATCGTTTCCGCCTTAGCAATCTCTTCGTTCAGACCAGTCAGATCTGCTTCAAAACTGAATGTTGATTTCAACACTTCCAAAACGCTTCTCGCCGCCAAAGGATCAGGCAAATAACCACGCGTTTCTCCCAAAAGACAAAGTGCATCGATTTTCCTGAAACGCGCCAACCCAAGTATTAATCCTGCAGTGCCAACTATAGGGCTTCCCGAACTGCCCACAACTGCACCTGAGCCTAAAGCTCTATCTAAAAGCTCTTGGGCTGTGGCGACTGCGAAAACATTAGGTTTATCTTTTGTTTCCATTCGATAACCGCCAATAGTCACAATTGTCTTTACGTTGTGTTTCTGAGCGAAATCAAGCATTCGATCAGCAATTTCGTATTGCCCTTCAATAGTTTGCGACTGGCTATCCCCGGTGAAAAGTATTAAATCGTTTGGTCCGTTTTCATTTTTCCAAAAATAGAACGCTCCTCGCAAAAGCCGAACGTTCCCTTTTTTGTTCACCAGCACAAAGTACGGAAAATGCGGAGAATAAAGATGCGCAAACTTTTTAGCGTTTAACTTTTTGATCAAATAACGTATAGCGATTTTGCCGACAAGCCCTAAACCTGGAAGCCCCTCAACCAGAATCGGATTATTGGCTTCAATTTGCGTGAACTCCTTGATGTAAGTGTCTTTCACTACTTCGCAGCCTCCTTTCTCGCAGCCACCCTGTATTTGAGATATTTATCGTCAGGAGAAAATTTTGGCGGATGAGGTATCCGAACGTTCCCACCACAGTATGGGCAACCATTCTTCTTTAAAGTGTATTTTCCACATTTTTCACATTTCCTTAAAAGCCAGCCCACTATTTCTCCCTTCTAAAGGTACCTTGGCCACCAGCCTTGACTGTGTTTTCCACTACACTTTGGGAGACTTTCTGCAGAACTTCCTCTGCGCGTTTGTAGTTTTCCGCTGATACTTCCACGCTGTATTTTGGGGCAGCAATAACGTGAAACCATACGTCTGCATCCTTTGGTTTTTCTGTTTTTTTGGCGTTAAGGAACGAATCTTTGATTATTTTAACTCCGTTAGGCGTCATGCAACGGATTTCAAGTGTTCCTTTGACCTTCACCATCTTTACGCGGATTCGTTCTTCTGCCACTTCAGCAAAGGCTTTTGCCAAGTTTTCAGGAACACCTATCTCTGTCAAGACTTCGGCGCCTTCTTTGGCTACTTTTTCGAAGCCATCGTATAATCCATACTTTTCTTCTACGAGAGCGCCTGCTTTCTCATAAACTTCTTCAGTGGGTAAACCTATTTTTTCTGCGACGCCGCGAAGCAAGGCTTCGGCTTTTCGGTCTTGTTTCCATTGGCGTATTTTTTCGATTCTTGCTCTTTTGGTAACGCGTCTTAGGGATAAGTCTATGTGACCTTTTTCCAAGTCTACGCGTATAACTTTCAGTACTGCTTTTTGTCCTTCACGTACGAAGTCGCGGATGTTTCTTATCCAGCTGCTGCTGATTTCGGAGACATGTAGCAGTCCTTGTTTGTCGTATTCGTCGAGTTTTGCGTAGGCGCCGTATGTGGTGATTGTTTCTATGGTGGCGATTACTAGATCTCCAACTTCGGGCCATTGGGGCTTTCGTTCGGCCATTTTGTTGTTCGTCCTATTCGAAGGCGGTTAGGATTTCGCCTTTGATTTTGGCTCTGCCGCCTGTTGGTTCTGCGAGGGTTTCGTTGCAGACGTTGCAGATGACTTTGTTTACGGGGTTGCTGTAAAGTAGTTGTTCGTTTCCGCATTTTAGGCATTTAACGCGCAGGAATTTGCTTCTCGGTTTTGGGATGAGTTTATTCCATTCTGTCATGTGTTTTGTGCTCCTATATTATGGCTAGTTTTCGTAGGCGTATGCCGTCTTTGTGGTACATGTAGCCGCAGACTTTGCATTTAAGCCTCAGGGTTTGTTTTTTGGTGGTTTTGGCGAATTCGCGTTGAAGCGGGTATTTTTGTCCGCCGTAGCCTTTCTTTTCTCGTTTGTGGTGGCGTTCTCCTTTGGCTAGGGCTCTGCGTTTTCCTGCCTTGTAGAGGCTTACGTTGTGAGTTTGATGAGTTTTGCATTTCGGACAGTACGTCCGGATTTGTTTGGGAACATTCACGTTGAACACTATCCAGCTTTGCAATAGAGAAAACATACGCATTCTTATACTTTTTCCGCTTTTCCATTATTTTATAGCGTCCGCAAAAGACTATGGCTACTTATTTAAACTATTTGCAGAGGGTATATTTTTTCACGCGTTAGAAAAAACATTAACTAAACAAAAAAGAAAGGGGAAGTTCACTTACTATTTTTCCATTACTTTTTTAGTGGCTATTTCTATGTCTTCAGCTTTAATGGTTTTTCTTCCAGCATGCATGGCAAAATCTAACGCTTCTTTCGCGATTTTGACGCCAATTCCTTCTAACGCCTTTGCTAGTTCTTTCGCTGCGGCTTCACTTACTCTGTCCGCTCCTGCTTTTTTGCACAGCCTGTGCATGGGAGCAACAGCTAATTCTAAATCGGTCATAAAGACTTCTCCGTAGCTTCTTTTTCTTTTTAAAGCTGTATTTAACCTTTTTTGTCTTCTACTTCTTTAAATTACCGTTTAAGATAAAAATTCTTCACATAAAGAAGAAAATTATAAAACGCTCTGCTGAGTATAATGGCAACTTAGGGCTTAAAATGAAGTTAATTGACGCGCACATCCACCTTTCCGACACAGAATACGCAAAATACACAGATGAGCTTGTGGCGGATGCCCAAGGCTCCAATGTTGTTGCGTTGGTTTCGAATTCTATGGACTTCGAAACAAGCATCGGGAGTCTAAAATTAGCTGAAAAATATCCTAGCGTGGTTTATCCTGCTCTGGGGATTCACCCATGGAACGTAAATGTACTTAAAGAAAACGAGCTTGAAAAGACCTTAGACTTGATTTCTGAGCAACACCAAAAAAAGGCAGTAGTCGCAATAGGCGAAATCGGCCTTGACTATAAGTATGAAACGATATGGGAAAAACAGCTGATGGTTTTCGACAAAATGTTGCGCTTGGCTGAAAAGCTTGATCTTCCAGCCATAATTCACTCGCGTGGGACAACGGCTCAAATTGTAGACATGCTTCCATCGTACAATCTGAAGCGGGTTTTGCTGCACTGGTTCAGCCACCCCATGAGTGCGCTGTATAAAGCCGTAGACCACGGATACTTTATCACTGAAGGACCGCCGGTAGCGTACTCGGACGGCATCCGCCAAGTCGTGAAAAAGGTGCCGCTGTCAAACTTTTTGACAGAGACAGATGGTCCAGTGACCTACAGGAAGACTCCTTATAATGGTCAGATGACGAAGCCTTCGTTTGTAAAGACGGTGGTTGAGGCTGTGGCTGAAGTTAAGAATATGTCTGTTGTTGATGTTGCAGACCAAATAGCTAGAAACTTCGAGAGCTTCTTCAATGTAAAAATGAATTAGCCTCTGCTTTGCGCCAAGCCACGTTGAATGTCTAGATTTTAATCCAGTCAAATAGCCCTGGGAAAAGTAAGTAAAGCACTACGAGCGCTATAGCTATCGCCCCGATTATGGCTATGGCTAAAACGTACTTGCGGGTTGAACGTTTAGGCTTCTTTGACTGATCCGCGTCAGACCGCTTTTTTCTCCATCTTCCCGATTTTGTTCTTTCTCTCTCTTTTGACCATTTGCCTTTCTTTACTCGAGGAACAGGCAAAGACTTCCACTTCCTTTGTTGACTTTTCTGCTTTTGGTCCTTATATATTTACTAGTGCAATAGGTGTGCTGTAGCTTTCTGCGAGGGTTATTCGAATGCACGAGGCGTAAACTTAAATTAAGCCTCTTCTTCTATTGAAAGTTGCTTTTACGCTTTCAAGCAGTGGAGGACGAAAAGCCAGTACTTGATGATCGGAGGACTCTGCAGTTGGGAAAAGTTAAGACGGAACACATTAAACGTTTAGCCAAAGAACTCATGGAACGTTTTCCAGATAAATTCTCCAGCAATTTTGACGCCAACAAACGCGCAGTTGACAAGCTCACGCAAGGTGCGACCACAAAAGTGAGGAACCAGGTTGCTGGGTACATAACACGCACTATTTCTTTAACTCAAGACGATTCTTCAAGTGAACCCGTCGAAGAGGAACTGTCAGCTTAGGCACAAATGGGAAAAGGAACCCTTATGATGGATGAATACCGAAAGGGATGGGCGCTGAGGTACTTGCGTGAGGCAAAAGCAGAGTTGGAAGCGGCACGAAAGATACCCTACATGGCTCCCAGTCTGGTGGTGGAGTCAATTAGGAAAGCCCGAAATGCGATATACTACAGTCTGGGCGAACCCGCTTTCATAGAGGTTCTCGTACGTGAAGAGGCGAGAAAAGCCAAGCCTACAAACGACTCAGTTCTGCGTTTTCTAATGGAAATCGAAGGAATGGTGCAGCAGTTGGCGCAGTTGGAGGAGGTAAACGGCGAAGCAATGATGCAGCAGGCTGACACGCTGGTTCAGATAGCCACGGATATCGTAGAGACTTTGACTGAAGAAAGATTTGAAAATTAAAGCGTCTACTGTTTGCGTTAGTCTTCACTGTTCTTTATGTCTTCAATTAGATTCGGTTCCTGAAAAACCTGAGAAATCGTTTATTAGTGTTAGTTTGTTACATTTTATATCCTAGGCTGGATGAAGATGGCGATAACTGTGAAGTTTGTAGGTGCTTTTCGCCATTTTTCAGGCGCGGGCGAACTTGTGTTGGACTGTAAAGGTTGCACCTCTATAGATAAGTTGGTGAACGAACTAGTTGAAGCGGTTCCTGAGATAAAACGCAGCCTTATCGACCGGCAGCTTGAGGATCCGAGGCCGAATGCGTTGATACTTGTGAATGGCAGGGAAATTGGCGTTTTAAATGGGCTGGAGACGAAATTGAAGGACGGGGATGAAATAGTTCTTGTTCCCGTTGTACACGGTGGCTAAATAGTTAATTTCTTTCCAAAACTGTTCGTTGATATAGTTTGGCGATAGAGAGTATTGTATAGTAAAACTTAATACTTAATATTTCTATTGGGTGTGAGGTGGCAACACTGGGAAAAGCGGTCTTCATAACTCCGTTATACCTCTCCGTAGCTTGGACACTAATGATTAGTTATCAACTTTTCACAGAAACAGCAGTCACCACTCTAGTAACACAAATCGACACCTTTCTTCCCTCAATAGGCATTTGGCTAGCCTCCAGAGTAGACATGGTTGTTTTCGTCTATGCATTCGCTTGGACTTTCGTTTTGTCATCCGTAATTCCCTCCCTCCTTCTCGGAAAAGAACGAGGCGTACTCGTTCAATTCTTTGTTTGCCTGACCTTAACTTTCTTAACATTTGCACTATTGGATGTCCTGCAAAATTATGCGGGAACTTCACTGGCTCAGTTGCTCAGTTTTGCTTTCGTATTCAGCAATCCCCTTCTAGCTGGGCTTTATCTTTCTCTGCCTTACGTAGTAATGATAGGTTTGGATGTGCGACTAAGGAGACGAAATAAAGCGAAGAAAGCGTCAGATGACCTCACGGAAACCTATGTGGACTCTGAAGAATGGGCGGAGCAAAACTATCAAGAGGCACAATGAGCATATCAACTATTATGCCAAGCAAAATAGTGACTTTGACAACAGATTTCGGGTTGAAAGACCCTTACGCGGCGGAAATGAAAGCTGCAATTTTAAGCATATGCCCAAACACCGTAATCGTCGACATAACACATGATATAGCAAAATTCAATATACGAATGGGCGCTTACATGTTGGCTTCTGCGGTGCCGTACTTTTCGAAGGGCTCGATCCATGTGGCGGTTGTCGACCCTAGCGTTGGCACTCGAAGGCGTCCAATACTGATACAGACCAGGCAAGGTTTCTTTGTTGGGCCGGACAACGGAATCTTAGTTTTGGCTGCGGAGAAACAAGGCATAATGCGTGTTCACGAACTGGCGAATCCGCGGTTCATGTTGCCCAAAGTCTCAAACACGTTCCACGGTAGAGACATTTTTGCGCCTGCAGCCGCTCACTTGTTGAATGGGGTGAAACCAGCCGAGTTTGGACCTGAAATTCGCGAAGCCGCAAAGCCTGAATTCGCAAGAGTCAAACGAAGAAATGGGGTGCTGGTCGGTGAGGTCTTGCAGGTTGACGGCTTTGGAAATATAATTACGAACATAAACGAGCAAGAAGTGACGCAGAGCCACATGAAAGGCGCGGTAAGTGTAGAATTGCCCAGTTACAAATTGAAACTGAAGTTGTGCAAAGCCTACGGAGAAACCAAACCCCACGAACCCTTAGCCCTGATTGGAAGCCACGGTTTTCTAGAAATAGCCTTAAACCAAGGCAGCGCAGCCGAGAAATTCAAAACAAAACCCGGCGACGCCATTACTATATTACCCACCTGAAAACCTAACCCCAAATTCCAATCTGCATCTGAGGGGTATAAGTTTTTTCACGCGATAGTTCTATCCGAATCAACAGGTGCTAAAAGCAACAAGCAATTACCAAAAGTAACCAAATTGCTTTCCAAAAAAACATAGGCTACCGAACCAAAACCCCGCAAACAACTGATTTAGAGACAGAACCAACTCAGTTTCAGCTGAAAGTTTCGGCGTCTTATTTTGCGAAACTTACCAAGGTTGAGGCTCAGGCGGTTCAAGGGATTGCTGCTGCCCATGCTTTGCCATGAAAACTGCGACTACGCCTATAATTGCCGCTATGACGGCCACACCTATCAAGGCAGTTAAAAATAGGGGTAGCACCGTCGCGCTTTTTTCCGAGCTCGTTGCGCCCGTATACCACGCGTTACCCGTCCAGCCAGCACGGATAGAGTGTGAGCCTGCAGTTTCAGCTATCCAAACGTATTCAAAACTTCCATTTGACTCCGTTATTACCGTGCCTATCACTGTCCAAGCTGCGCTGTTAATTTTCGCGTAAAGCGTTACGTTTTCGTTAGGCATTTGAGGGGCAAGTTGACCGCCGATAATTATTGCGCTGTTTTGGAGAGAGATGATTGGTGAAACTTCCAGCGACAGAGCACTTGGTTCCATTGCTGTGAAGCTCGCGGAAACCTGTCCAGGCGCCACTTGCTCCGCGTTTTCAAGCGTAACTACTTCAGCGGAGACCTGTTTCAGGTCGGGTGGGCACTCGCCGACTCGCCATCCCTCTTTCCAGTTCCCGCCAGTGCACTCCGCAACATAATATCTCGTGCCGTCCTGTGTCACGTAGTAAACGCTGTCCCTAACGTCTTCTGGGGCGCTGGAGAGGTGCACTCCGATGTTCATGTGGCTTTGCTCTTCATAATACAGAAGCACCACGTCCAGACCTCCAGCATTTATTATCGAGGCAGTGATTAAAGAGAAAAGGTCGCAGTCGCCTTGGCCGTTTGCCATTGTTTCAACGGGGTATTTCGCTGGTGTGGTTTCCACGTAGGTTATTTGGTGCACCATCATAAGCGCTCCGTTGGTGAAGTCTTCCTCGTTGTCGTAGATTTCCCAGAGTCTGTCAGCTATGGGCTGCAAGGCGTATGGGGTCACGAAGGTTGAAAATTCGCTGCTTGAGGTTAATCTGTGGCTTTTTTCCTCGTAGTATTCGTGAAGATTTTCAGGGATTACTACGTTAAGCTCGTAGGTTACGTTGCCCTCTGGCTGGTTTAGGAGTTGATAAGAGAGTGTTGGGTCTTGCGCCTTGCTGAGTGAGACGGTGGAGAATAAGATTAGCGTTGTTGCGAGTAGTATTGCTGTTTTTGTTGCCCTAGAGTTCATGCTTTCTCAAATATTACTATTCACGACTTATTATTAGCTGTTATGGACAACAGATTACTACAGAAAATACCTAAAACACCAATCAACCGTAAACTATAACCTTACCACCAATCTCCCCTACCACACGGGAAAGCTGAATTTCCGCTTTCCGCAGTTTCTCCTCAGCCCTTTCACCATCTGGGAATCGGCTTAGCTTTTTCTGGTAACGTTGCCATCGTTAGTCGCGCTTGCGTTAATTCAACTTTCTCCGTTCCTTTTTCCCTTGCGTATGCTTCGTATTTTTCCCTGACCATTTTCAGTGCTTTTGTGTTGACTGCGAGTTTGCGGTTCAGTGCTTCTGCTATGCCTTCTAACGTTTTGTCGTCAAAAGTTGGTCCCAATCCTCCAGTGGTTATGGCAAAGTGCGGTTTGCGCCCGAATGCTTCACGGATTGCGTTTGCGATTTCGGTTACGTCGTCAGCTACAACTGTTACGCGCTTAACGGTTAAGCCCAGAGATGTGGCTTGTTTGGCTATCCACTGCGCGTTCGTGTTTAACGTTTTGCCAATCAGAAGTTCGTTGCCTACGCAGATTATCTCCATGTCTCTGGTCATGACTTTCACAGTTCAGGCAAGCTTATTAAAATGACAATGAGCGTCTTGCTCTTTATACTGTTTGCTAACCAACCGCACATAAGAATTAAGTTGCGCGGTTATTTTTTCTTGCTTAGCCACCATTTCAGGTATTCGTTTCTCTCTTTTTGCTTCTCTTCTTCAGCTGTTTCAAAGTTAGGCTTCAGTTTCTCTCGCAGTTCCCAGAGTTCCTGTTGCGTCACCGATAAGCCGCAGCTTTTGCAGATGTAGTGTTTGGTGGCTATCGCGTATTGCATGTCTCCACCACATTCCGGACAATACCTCATTGTTGGGTCACTGGAGAAAATAAGCATAAATCGAAAGATATTAGTCTTCGCTTAACTTTCGACGCTTCTAGTTGGAGCACTGTTACGCTCGGAAAAGACTATAGCCCCCTTATATAAAGGAACTATTTATAGTTCAAAGATAAGCGTTACTTGTGAAAACTGGCTTTTCTGAACCAGGCGATTCCCGCGATTCCAACGCTTATGGCTGCTACGGCGGCTACCGGGTTAACCTCCGCAAGCGCTGGCGTGATTAGCGCATAAAGCACCGTTATCGCCACCAAGGCTGCACAAATAACCCCTAAAGCAATAGCAAGTTTCCTTCTGCTCAAATCCGTCAAGCCTCAACTGTTCGACCCTGCAGGTCACGTTTAGAATTGGTTGCAGTTGATTTAATCCTAAGCGTTAGAACAGACTGTCCAGAGAATAGAACACCCACCTGCATTTCACCAGCCAAGCATTGATCCAGCCCTTTAGATAGGGGGTAGCTCTCCGAGAGCAGTGTAGGCTTTCACACGTATGATGTATAGACAAATCGTCAGCAACAGAAAAGTTATTACACCCAAACCAACACAAACCGCACAGAAGGAGAAACAAACATGCCTATCGCGTTTATAATCGGAACCGCAGGTTCAGGCAAATCCCTGTTCACAGCAGCCTTCAGCGAATGGTTAAAAATGTCAAAACAAGACGTAGCCGTCGTTAACCTGGACCCTGGAGCGTTAAAACTTCCGTATTCGCCTGACGTGGACGTCAGAAACTACGTGGACGTCGGCAATTTAATGGAGAAATACTGTTTAGGACCAAACGGAGCCTTAATCTTGGCTGCCGACCTCATAGCCGACGAAATCGATAACCTCACAGGAGACATCGAAGCCGCGAACGCAGACCTCGTCTTGGTGGACACCCCGGGGCAAATGGAGCTTTTTGCGTTCAGAGCCAGCGGCCCTTACATAGTGAACGAGCTTACAAAAGAACCTAAAGCAATAGTTTACATGTTTGACGCAGTTTTCTCCATCAACCCGCTTAACTACGTTTCCAACATGTTTCTCTCAGCAGCCGTCTACAACCGCTTCTTCCAACCGCAAATTCACTTGCTTTCAAAATGCGATTTGCTTCCAGAAAAAGAAGTCACAACAATAACTGACTGGGCGGCTAACCCGAGAGCCTTAGAAGATTCAATCGAGCAGAAACTGAAAGGCACAAAACGCCTTTTCAGCAGAAACATGATGCACGCAATAAATCAGCTTGGCATAAAATCCCTGTTGATTCCAGTTTCAGCCAAAACAAACCAGGGATTGACAAACTTCAACACCATTTTGGAGCGAATTCTAACCGGAGGAGAAAAATACACATCCTAATGCTAACGCGCGCAGGCACTCTATGTTTTCTCATTGTTGCCAATAAGCACCCAGCTTGCGGCGAAAGCGCCGCGCTTCGCTTTTAACGGATTATCCGCACCAGCAATTATTATCACATCATTGTCTTCAGGTTTGAGGTCTTTAAGAATCTCATTTGCGGCTTCTGGAAAATCTTTCTCTATGCTGTTGCTTATCGATTCAATTATTAAGCGTCCATTCTTGGACACTATAACAAGCGCACGCCTCGCCCCACCCATTATAGCTGCATCTCGCTGGTCTATACCAGATTTGACCCTGTCCCCCCTGTTCTTGACTAAAAAGGCATAATTGTACTCCGAAGTTGTCAAAGCTGTTTTTCCGATTTCAAATCTTTTTGGGAAAGTATCCTCAAAGTTTTTCCAGACGCGCAAGCCCTTATCTGTGAGAATACAGCCCTCTTTTGAGGTCACAATCAAGCCAGAATCCTTAAGGCGGCTGATTACTGTGCGGATGGCGCCTTCTCCAACGTTTAATTTCTCAGCCAACTTGTTACGCCCGATTGGCTTCTTAGCCATAAGCTCCAAGGCATAGAAGATGTGAAACATGGAAAAGGTAGTGGATGGTCCTGGGCCTTTTGGGCTAGCAAGACTTTCAATCAACCTTTTGAACTGTGAAGTCATAATTAGCGCCACACATCTATTAAAGTGGCTAATTATTATAATTTATGACTGAGAACAAGGGCAGAGATGGTCGCGCCCCAGCGCATTGCACGATGCGCTCAATCTTTGTAGGCTACACCCGAGATTTCCAAGAGTGCACCGGGCATAAGCTCTATTCCCCCTGTCGCGCGGGCAGGAAGACCGCGTCAAAATACTTTGCATACTCATTGTTAAATTCGCTGAAAAGCGCCATTGAAGAGAGGTACACGTTGGATTGGACAACATCGCTCAAGTTGTAGCCTGCGGCTTCAAGTATCGCCTCGATGTTCTCCATAACCCTGACGGTTTGCTCTCTGATGCCGTTTGCAACTATTCTGCCTTCTTTGGGGTCTATTGCCACTTGACCTGAAACAAACAGGAATTTATCCGCTTGGAGGGCTTGACTGTACGGACCTACAGGTTCAGGAGCGTTTTCAGCGTGTATACCCTTCTTCATTGATTACCCCAAAGTTTCTTCGGCGTTAAGCCTTAAAATGGCTTTTGCAGATGCAAACAGCTGCGTGATAGCTTGTCCAGTTCTGTCCAGTAATTTAGAAAGCCTTTTAAGAAAATGCGATTTATTTAAAACGTCATTACAAAGTTAATTGGCGATTCCTATGAGAAAAAGTGGAAAATACTTGTTCACGTCTGAATCTGTGGGTGAGGGTCATCCAGACAAAGTTGCAGACCAAGTGTCAGACAGCGTTGTAGACGCCATCTTATCCAAAGACCCGAAGGCAAGGGTTGACTGCGAAACGTTAGTTATGCAGGGAAACATTGTAGTCACAGGTCAAATCACTACTTCCTGCTACGTATCAATACCTCACATTGTTCGGAAAACGCTGAAGGAAATCGGATTTGACAACGCCAAAGACGGGTTGGATTGGGAAACCTGCGGCATTCTAGTCTCTATTGAGGAGCAGTCCCCAGACATTTCGAGGGGAGTAACTGAAACTGAAACCCACGAGCAAGGCGCTGGCGACCAAGGAATGATGTTCGGCTACGCCACAAACGAAACAGCCGAGTTGATGCCTCTGCCCATAATGCTTTCGCATAAACTTGTCAAAAGGCTCGCTGAATGCAGGAAAAAAGGAATCTTGCCGTATTTAAGACCAGACTGCAAATCCCAAGTCACCGTGGAATATCAAGATGGAAAACCAGTAAGAGTAACCACGGTCGTAATCGCTGCTCAACACACAGAGAAAGTTGACGAGAAAAAAGTGAGAGAAGACGTAATCAACCAAGTAATTAAGAAAGTCATACCCGCCGACAAGCTAAACGCAGACACGAAATACATCGTTAACGGAACTGGAAGGTTCGTGATTGGAGGAACCTTAGCGGATTCAGGCCTAACGGGACGAAAAATCATCGTTGACACTTACGGAGGCTTTGGAAGCCACGGCGGCGGATGCTTCAGCGGAAAAGACCCGTCAAAAGTTGACAGGTCAGCCAGTTACATGGCAAGATACATCGCCAAAAACATTGTTGCCGCAGGGTTGGCAGACGAGTGCGAAGTTCAATTATCGTACGCCATCGGCGTAGCGCAACCAATTTCCGTGTTCGTGAACACGTTTGGCACGGGAAAGCTGTCCGACGAGGAAATTTTGGGATTGGTTAAAAAGCACTTTGACATGAGACCTAAAGCAATAATAGAGAACCTGCGCCTTCTCAGACCAATATACAGAAAATCAGCCGTGTTTGGACACTTCGGAAGAGACGACCCCGACTTCATGTGGGAAAAAACTGACAAAGCAGAAGAACTGCGGAAAGCACTGAAATAAACAACAAATAACTTCATCGTTGCAGTTGCTGGTTTTTCTTCCAGCTTCCTTTTTGTTTTCTCCATGATTACAGCAAAAACAAGAAAACAGAAAAGGGGAAATTGCTTGGGAGAAATGTCCTTTCCATGGGTTTTAGTTAAAAATGTACTAAAAGCTGATAAGCCACTTTTTTTCTCTACTTCTCACCATCGGAAGAAGGGATTAAAAAATAGGCTGCGGTATCTTCGGTGTAATAAACTTCGAAAAGAAGCAGGTCTGCTCACACGTGTACTGGGGTCTTCGCGCCCAAAACCACAGAGGACACCAGTCCCATGGTTTCCTCACATACAACGGGGAACAATTTTATGTTTACAAAAACCTCGATTTGATCCCGAAATTAAAGTCCAACGCCATACAGGAATGGTTCGGGCGGCTGCCAGGCTCAATAGGCATAGGCAACGTGCGATACACAACTTCAGGAAAATGTGATGACACTTCTATTCTGGAAGGCACCCAGCCAGTCACCGCATCGCTGAACGGGTTGAAACTGGCGCTCTCATTTAACGGCAACCTTGTTAACACGGTTCAGCTTAGAAAGGAAACTGACCAGCAGTTCTCCGACTTGCCTTACACTTGCGATTCAGATTTAGTCTGCCGCAAACTGCTACTCGAACTGGAAAAGCGCAAAGACTTAGCATCAGCCGTCGGCGAGTGCATGAGAAACATTGACGGCGCGTTCTCCGTGACTGGCATAACTGGAGACGGAGACTTCTTCGCTTTCAAAGACCAGCATGGAATAAAACCTCTTTGCGCAGGACACAGCCCAGAAGAGGCAACCTACGCTTTTTCTTCAGAATCCGTGGGTTTAGAAATAAACGGTTTTGTAAGAGATTTCGAACTGGAACCAGGCGAACTGGTCACGGTTTCAAAAGACGGTTTCAAACGCCACCAAATCATCAAGAACCCGCGCAAAGCTTTCTGCGCTTTTGAATACGCGTACTTTGCGAGACCTGACTCGCGTTTCGACGGAAAATACGTTTACGAAATCCGAGAGGAATTCGGACGAAACATCGTACGCGAGTACCCTGAAATTGTGAAAGACGCTGACATCGTGCTTTCGGTGCCTGAAACTGGTGACGACCCTGCCATGGGCGTTCATGAAGAGTCTGGACTCAAGTGGGAACGGGCGTCCCGCAGGCACCGCTACGTCACCGAACGAGCTTTCATACTGCTTAACAGGGACCGCTGCTCCACCATAGACAGGAAAATAAACATTTTAGGCTCAAAGGTTGACGGAAAACGCCTCATAGTAACCGAAGACAGCATAGTCCGCGGAGACACCACAAAAGTCACAATAGAAAAAATGCGCAGGTCAGGCGCAAAAAAAATCTACATGTTCGTAACTTTCCCACGCATAATCGGACCATGCTTCTACGGCATTGACATGGCAACTTACGGGCAACTAATCGGCTCAAACCACAGCCCAGAGGAAATCGCGAAAATAATCGGCGCAGACACCGTGTGCTACCAATCCGTAGAAGGATTAGTGCGCGCCACCGGCCAGACCCGTGACCAGTTATGTCTCGCGTGCATCACAGGAGAGTACCCCACGCCGTTAGCTCAGAAAATTGCTGATGAAATGAAAGAAAAGTTTCTTAAAGGCTATCAGGAAAAAGGAAGAATCTACGAGACATGTGAAACCTCACCTTAAGCTTGGTGAAAAAACAAATTAAGCGTTCCAGTTTATTCTCTAACAAACAAAGGTGTCCATTATGGAAAAAATAGGCGTACTCGTCGTTTCGTACGGTGCAAGAGAAACCGCGATGGTTGACGCTTTCGCAAGAAGCCCAAACCACAAAGTGGAACTTTACATCGCAGACAAGCAGCTCAACCCTTTCAACATGGAAAAAGCCGCTGAACACGTGGTTATCCCTGATTTGAACACTGAAGAAATCTGCAGGTTCGCTGAAAACAACAAGGACAAAATAGACTTCGCAATAGTTGGTCCAGAAAAACCCATAATCGCGGGCGTACGAGACCTCGTGGAAAAGCGCACGGGCATACCTGTCATCTGCCCAAAGCAGGAATACGCCATAGAAGTAAGCAAAGTGCAGCAGCGCCTATTATTTCAGGAAATAGCGCCAGAGGCAAACCCGCGCTTCAAGATTTTCAACCCTGAAGATTACAAAGGAACAGACGAAGTCAAAAACGCGGTTTACAGTTGGCTCGACCAGCTTGAGAACAAAGCCGTAGTTAAGCCTGACAAGCCGACAGCTGGAAAAGGCGTAGGCGTCTGGGGAGACCATTTTATCACGCGGGACAAGCTCTTTGAGCATTTCATGTCGAACTTCCAGTACGGCACTGTGATAATAGAAGAGAAAATAGACGGCGAAGAATCCAGCTTTCAAGCATTATGCGACGGCAAACACTTCATTCCCCTGCCCGGCACAAGGGACTACAAGCGCGCCTTCGACGGCGACAAAGGACCAAACACAGGCGGAATGGGCTCCTACAAAGACGTGGGTGACGCGTTGCCGTTTTTGACCGCGGCTGAACGGGAAAAGGAAGTCGCATTAGCCACAAGAATTTTCGAGAAATGGAAGGCAAAAATAGGAGACGACACGGCACTGAGAGGCGTGCCCCTCTACTTGGCGTTCATGCACACTGGCGCCGAGATTAAAATACTCGAAAACAACAGCCGCCCAGGCGACCCAGAAATCATCAATATTCTTCCCATCCTGAAGGATGACTTCGTGGATGTCTGCTTCAAAATTTTGGAAGGCAACTTGACCCGCATTGAACTGAAGAAAGCGGCAACAGTTTTAACCTACAAGGTTCCGCCAGGCTATGGAGGCTACGCGGATGTTTTTCCAAGCCTTGTAGATAAAGCCGATGTTGATACCACGGTTGACCTGTCAAAGGCTTATGCGCTAGCCAGCAAGTATGGCGAGACCATCCGAATTTATCCGGGTGCTATGGAAGTCAGAAACAACAAAGTTTACGCGTTGAAGTCTCGAGCGGTGGGCGTGTTAGGCGTCGGCGAAACCATTGAGGAAGCACGCCAAGTCTCATTGGAAGGCGCCCGAGCGATTGAAGGCGGTGCTATGTGGAACAGGACGGACATAGCTTCGAAAAAGCACATAGCGCAAAGCGTGAGCCACATGGAACGGTTGAGGCGTAACCCGTGAAGCGCGTTTTCGTATCCGACTGCGAGGGACCCATAAGCAAAAACGACAACGCCTTCGAAATCACAGCGCATTTTGTTCCAAACGGCAGCAAACTTTTCACCATAGTAAGCAAATATGACGACGTGCTCGCGGACGTTCTAAAAAAGCCTGATTACACGGCGGGCAGCACGCTGAAGCTGATTTTGCCCTTCCTTAAAGCGTACGACGTTAAAGACGCCCAGATGGAAGAGTTCTCCGCGCAGAACCTGATTCTAATCGCAAACAGCAAAAACACCTTGCAGCACGTGAAGACAGTAGCCAGCGCCTTCATCGTCAGCACAAGCTACGAGCACTACATAAAAGCGCTCTGCAAAGCCTTAGACTTCCCCTACGAAAACACTTACTGCACCAAACTAAGCATCGACAAATACACCGTCGCCGAGCAGGAAAAGGCGCGGCTGAAAGAAATCTCAGAAGAAATCGTGCAAATGCCCATGATAACTATTCCTCCAGAGGCAAAAACTTTGGAAGACTTTTCCAGTGTTGACCAAGAGACGATTAAGCGGTTGGACACGATTTTCTGGAGCGCAATCGAAGGCATGAGCGTAGGCAGAATTTTCTCCGAGGTGACTACTGTGGGGGGGAGCCAGAAAGCCGCTTCCATAGAGGACGCCGTGGCGAAGCTGCATGTGCCGCTGGAAGACGTGATGTACGTGGGTGACAGCATAACCGATGCTGAAGCCTTCAAGCTGGTCAGAGAAAATGGCGGGTTAACTGTTTCATTCAACGGCAACAGCTACGCGGTGAAGAACGCTGAGGTCTCGGTTTTGTCAGAAAACAACGCGGTCACAGCCGTAATTGCCGATGTCTTTTGCAAGCAGGGAAAACAAGCCGCCTGGACTCTTGTGGAAAACTGGAACCTGCAATCTCTTGAAAGCAACAGAGTGGTAAGTCCCTCGCTTCTCGACAGGCTTTTTTCGCTTCACCCGCAAACCTTGCCGAAAGTTCAAATAGTAACAGCGAAAAATATGGAAACTGTAACGAAAAAAAGCAGCGAGTTCAGAAAAAAAGTCAGAGGCGAAGCCATTGGGAAACTCGGCTAAAAAGGCAGTTAAAGCAGAAATCGAGGACACCTACGCCGAAGCCTTTGCAGGAGTATTCTGCCGCGTCATTGTCACTGCTGATGACGAACGCACATTGCGCCGTGCAGCAGAAGACTCAACCGCCACGCCCTCCGTAGTCATCGGCAGAGTGGAAGGCGGAGTCGAGAAATGGCTGAACGAAAAAGAAACCCCAGACGAACGCAAAGGCGCGGTACTGCAGTTCTGGGGAGAAATAAACCCGAAAAAAACCTTCGCCGAGTCTCTAAAGAAGTTTGAGGCTGAGCTGTCTTACAGGATACGCCAAGACATACTGGTTAAGCCTTTTACAGCGGTTTTCGACGCGTTGCCTGACGCGGAGGGCAAACTGGACATGATGGAGCGTGTAGGGCACTGCGGCGACGGCTACGAATGGACTGAAAAAAAGCACGGCAGAGAAGTCATCGTTGTTCCCCTGATGGTTCCAGACTTCATAATCGAACGTTACTTGGGCTACGCCCGTGGCGTTATGGGCGCGAACTTTTGGGTGATGTGCAAAACAAAGCAAGCTGTGAAGGCGGCGGGCGAAAAAGCTCTAGAAGCCATACACAACATAGAAGGCGTTGTTACTCCGTTTGACGTTTGCTCCGCGGGTTCAAAACCTGAAACCCGTTTCCCAGCCATAGGACCCACCACGAACCACCCGTATTGTTCATCGCTTAAACCAAAGTTGGGCAAAGCCTCACTGGTTCCCGACGGCGTGGGTTACGTTCCAGAAATAGTAATCAATGGTGTTTCAATGGAAGCCGTCAAGGAAGCCATGAAGGCGGGAATCGATGCCGTTTTAAGTGTGGACGGCGTGTCGGGGGTTTCCGCTGGAAATTACGGCGGCAAACTGGGGGCGTTTAAAATTCACTTGTGGGAGTTGTTTCCATGAGTCGTTTTGATGTTGTGGGTTTCGGCGCGCTTAACGTGGACAAGCTCTTCAAGGTGAACAAGCTTGCCAAGGCAGAAGAGGAAAGCTTCGTAGAGGATTACGTGGAAGCCTGCGGGGGCTCAGCCGCAAACACCGTTGTTGGTCTCGCAAGGCTCGGCTGCAAAGTAGGCTACATCGGCAAGGTAGGCTGCGACAGGGAAGGCGACGTGCTGGTCCAAGACTTCTGTAATGAAGGCGTAAACACCGCTGGTGTAGTCCGCGTGGAGCAGGGCAAAAGCGGCTCAGTCATGGGCTTCGTGGACAAAAAAGGCGCACGGGCATTGTACATTAACTCGGGCGTCAACGACACCATAACGCTTGACGAAGTGAACGCCAGATACGCTGCGCAAGCCCAGTTTCTGCATTTAACCTCGTTCGTGGGAGACGAATCGTTCCAAACACAGAAAAGACTCTTAGATGCCGTACCCGAAAGTACCAAGGTCAGCTTTGACCCCGGCGCGTTGTACGCGCGGAGAGACTCCGCGACTCTGGAGCCCATAATCAGGAAAACGTACGTTTTGATGCCTAACGCCCTCGAACTTACGCTTTTAACGGGCGAGATTGCCTACAGCAAAGGCGCCGACGCCATGATTGGAAGAGGCGTCAAAATTGTAGCGGTCAAGCTCGGCAGTGGCGGTTGCTACGTCACGGACGGCAACGAACGGCACGTGATAGAACCCTTCAAAGTGGACGTTGTGGACACGACGGGTGCTGGAGACGCGTTTTGCGCAGGCTTCCTTTACGGTTTAGTTAACGGCAAAAACCTGCTCGAGTGTGGCAAGCTGGGTAATTTTGTGGCTTCACGGTGCGTCATGAAAATGGGCGCCAGAGCTGGGCTTCCGCGCGCCGAAGACTTAGATCTTCTTGGTTAAGTGGTCAATCAGGCTTTCAAAGACGAGTTTTCCGTCGCCGTACTGCGCCATCTGCTTTTGCCGCGTCCAGTCTGGCTGTTGCCACCAGTACATTGCGCGTTCAGGATGAGGCATCAAACCAAAAATGGTGCCTTCCCTGTTGCATATGCCTGCAATGTCGTGGAATGCGCCGTTTGGGTTAGTTGGGTATTTGCCGTCGGCTACGTTGCCGTTTTCGTCGCAGTAACGGAAAACCATCATGTCGTTGTCAACTAGTTTTTGGAGCATTTGTTGCTCTTTTTCTACTGGAAACAGGAATCTGCCTTCTCCGTGTGCAATGGGCATTCTCAGAACTTTGCCTGCGGGGATTTTGCTTGTGAAGGCGCATTTGCCTTTGTTTTCGTTTTTAAGGCGAATCCATTGGCACTTGAAGCCCTGCGGCACGTTCGTTGTTAGTGTGGCTTCTGGGTAAGCGCTGGTGCCTTCAAAGCCTGGAAGCAACCCGTATTCAACTAGGATTTGGAAGCCGTTGCATATGCCTAAGATTGGTCTGCCTTCGTCCACGAAAGTGTCTATTTCTTTACCCAGCTTGACGCTGAGCGACCTTGCAAATATTACGCCTGAACGCACGTAGTCGCCGAACGAGAAGCCGCCTGGAAACACCAGCACGTTGTAATCCAGCAGGTTGCCTTGTTTGACTAGTTCGTTGACGTGAAGCACTTCCGCTTGCACGCCGAGTTCTTGGAATGCACGTTTGGTTTCTGCGTCGCAGTTGGTTCCGCCGACGCGCATAACGCAGACTTTGATTTCTTCCCTTCTCATTCGCCTTGTGCCTCCATGCTAAGCGTTTTCTTCCAGCTACGCCGCAACTCAGCGAGACCCGCATCAACCACGACTTTTCCGTCTAAGCCGTGAATCCGCAGATTCTCGTCTTTGGTTACCTTTCCTATCGGCGCGCATGCTTTGCTTCGGATTAAATCTTCGAACTCGGAGCGATCTTGCTCTGCCACTTCTATGAGGAAGCGGCTGTTAGACTCAGAAAACAGCAGAAAGTCATTTCGCTTGACCAATTTGTTCGGCACTGGCCTTAAGTCCAGTTCTAAGCCGTGTCCGCCTGCAAACGCCATCTCCGCGGCAGCCACTGCTAATCCGCCTTCTGAGAGGTCGTGGCACGATTTTATGATGCCTTCGCCCATGGCTTTGGTTAGGTTGTAGTAGGTTCTTCTTGCTTTGGTGGCGTGCAGTTTCGGCACGGATTTGCCTATGAAGCCTTTTAGCCTGTAGTATTCGGAGCCGCCCAGTTCAGGATAAGTCTCGCCCAACAAGTAGAGCAGGTTGCCTGACGCCTTTAAGTCCATTGACACGGTTGAACGTATGTCGGGCACGATTCCCACCGCCGTTATGAGCAGTGTGGGCGTTACTGGTCCTAAGGGTGACTCGTTGTAGAGGCTGTCTTTGCCCGAGATAAACGGGGTCCTAAACGCCGTTGCGACATCATAGCAGGCTTCACAGGCGCTAACCAGCGAGCCTAGTCGCTCTGGCTTTTCAGGGTTACCCCACGTGAAGTTATCCAGCAAAGCGATTCTTCGTCCGCCCACGGCAAGGTTGTTCCGTACAGCCTCGTCAATGGCTGAAGCTGCCATCCAGTAAGCGTCAATTTTCCCGTAATTCGGGTTCATGCCGCAGGAGAGGGCTAAGCCTTTCCATGAATTGTCCAGCGGTTTCAGCACGACTGCGTCGTTGGGTCCAGCGTACTTGCCCTGCAACGGCTTAAGCGTGGTGTTGCCTTTAACTTCATGGTCATAGGTGCGCACTACACGTTCTTTGCTGGCGATGTTCGGCGCAGAAAGCAACTGCATCAACGTTTCAGACAGGTTTTCGGGCTGTGCAAACGTTGGTTCCGTTAGCCGTGGGGTTTCGATGACCGCGGTTTTTGTGCTCTCGCATGTGTCAAACAAGAACTTCATGTCTAAGTCTGCAACCGTTTCACCCAAATACTCCAAGTGCAAACGGCGTTCAGCGGTTAATGTTCCAATAGCGGTCGCTTCAACATCCTCCCGCTCAAACACCTCCATAACCGAATCTAAATTCTCGGGCGGAACCGCCAAAAGCATCCTTTCCTGTGACTCGGAAATGTAAAGTTCCCAAGGAGCCAAACCCTGATACTTCAAAGGCACCTTGTCAAGCGCCACTGTTGCGCCGCAACCGAACTTTTCAGCGGTTTCACCCACCGCCGAGGATAAGCCTCCGCCGCCCAAATCCGTTATCGCCGACGCAAGCTCGCGGTCGCGGACCTCAATTATGCCGCGCTTCAGCTTCTCCTCTTCAATTGGATCCGCAATTTGCACGGCAGGTCTGGACACTTCTTCTGATTCTTCTGTGAGCTCTGCGGAAGCGAAGGTTACGCCGTGGATGCCGTCGCGCCCTGTTTTTCCGCCCGCCAACAGGAGTACATGGTTCGGTTTAGCGTTTCTCTGGAACTTGTTAAGCGGCAAAAGTCCGATGCAGCCGCAGTAGACTGTGACGTTTCCCGTGTAGCTGTCGTCGAAGTATATGGCGCCGTTCACGGTGGGGATGCCCATGTTGTTGCCGTAGGCGCTTATGCCCGCTGTGACTCCCATGTACACGTATTTCGGGTGTTTCACGCCTGCTGGGAGCTTGCTGTAATCGTAATCTAAGGGTCCGAAGCCTAACACGTCCGTGCACGCGATTGGGTCTGCCCACACGCCGAGTACGTCGCGGATTACGCCGCCTACGCCTGTGGCTGCGCCTCCGAACGGCTCCACTGCGGAGGGGTGGTTGTGGGTTTCAACTTTTGCGGCTATGCCGTAGCCTTTGTCAAATTTGACGATGCCTGCGTTGTCTTCGAAGACGCTGAAGCACCAAGGCGGGTTAATTTCTCGTGTGGCTTTTGCGATGTACGTTTTGAAGAGACTATTGATTTCTTTGTTGCCGACGCGTATTTTGCCTTTGAACGTTTTGTGGCAGCAGTGCTCAGACCATGTTTGGCTTATGGTTTGGAGTTCCACGTCAGTGGCGTTTCTGCCCTCACTCTTGAAGTAAGCTCGGGCAGCCTGCATCTCTTGCACGCTTAAGCCTAAGCCCAGTTTGCGGCTTACCTCTGAAAGCTGCGCTTCTGAAGCTTCAGACAAGGCTACCTCATACATTTTGAAGGCTGTTTTTCCACGGACGTAGATGCCAGGGTTCATTTTTGCTCCTCAACGGCGATTGTGTAGTTGTCTTTGGTGGGGTTTGCCAGAAGCCGTTTGCACATGTCTTCAGCTTTAGCCTTGGCTTCGCCTAACGTTTGGGCTTCAAGAAGGATCGTGTAAACTTTGCTGACGTTTACGGCGTTAACCGCGTACCCGAGTTCTTTCAGTAACCGTGATGCTGTTTCGCCTTCAGGGTCGCTGTGACCCGGTTTGAGGCTGACTTCGATTTTCGCGCGGTATTTCATGGGCTAAAATGTTAAGAATACTGATTTAAACGCTTTCATCACTAAACTGTACAAACCACTATGCCAAAACCAGTTCCTTGTTTCCGTGGCGAACCACGATTTTCTGCTTGCCTGTCACTTTTCCTATCTGTTCGGGGTGAGCTCCAGCCTTTTCTAAGGCACTCAACGTTTCGTCTGTGTCGGTTTTGTCTACGATTATGGCGAAGCCCCATCCCATGTTGAAAGTTCTGAACATCTCCTCATCCGTAACCGTGTAGCCCAACTCCGCCGCGGTCTTCTGTATCAACCCGAATATGGGCTGCGGCTTGAAATTGTCGAATTCAAAGCCTATGCCCGGCGAAAAACGCGCGAGATTGTTGAATTTCAAGTAAGCGTCACCCGTCACGTGCACGGTTGCTTTAACCTTCACGGCTTGAACTGTCTTGAGAAGCGGCTTCACGTAGATTTCGGTGGGCTCCAGAACTTCAAGCGCTATTTCCCTGTCAAACCCGTCGGGAACAGCATCTGGCTTGTACTTTCCGCCCCATTGGCTGAAAAGAATTTTCCTTGCGAAGCTGATGCCGTTGCTGTGAAGCCCGCTGCTTCTTAAGCCTATTATCGGGTCGCCGGGATTGATGTTTTCTCCAGTGATTACGTCCTGCTTCGCGACTTGGCCTACGGCAGCCACTATCATGTCAAAGCCTGCGCCTTCCGCTATGCCCTTTATAACTTCAGCTACGTCGCCAATTTCTCCGCCCGTCACTGGGCATTCTGACTCCGCGGCGCCTTTTGCTACGCCTTCAAGCCACGCTTTCACCAGTTTTGGGTCGCTGGCTTGCGCGTGAATGTTGTCGGCGATGGCAAGCGGCTTGGCACCTGAACGTATAACATCGTTGACTGCCATGGCAAC
>JAFGNM010000035.1 GCA_016927015.1 Candidatus Bathyarchaeota archaeon
CCCACGCTCTTGTAATCGCCTTTCTTTTTTCCAAGAATTTCTAAGGCGCGGTTTGCTAAAACTTCGTTGACGTTCATGTTAAACGACGTGCCAGCTCCAGCTTGAAAGACATCCACCACAAACTGGTCTAGAAGTTTGCCCGCGAGAATCTCGTCACAAGCCTGAACAATAGCCTGTTTCCGCTTTTCATCAAGCCAGCCTACTTCCGCGTTGGCTAAAGCCGCAGCTTTCTTCACCATCACATAAGCCTTAATAAAAGGGAGGGGGGCTTTGATTCCGCTCACTGGAAAGTTTTCCGTAGCCCTTAACGTTTGAATTCCATAATAAGCGCCTTCAGGTATCACTTTCTCGCCGAGAGGGTCGACTTCTATTCGTGTTTTCATCAGTTAGTCTCCTGTTCTCTTTTAGGATGAAGTTGCTCAAGTATTTTCTTCTTAGTCTTCAATATAGCTTCTGTAACTTTAATGTTCTTTTGGCATATACCTGCGTGCAGCTCCAGATTCCAGCAAGCTTCTCTAAAACTTTCATCCTTTTCGTGGTGTCGGTTACGCGGGAGTTTATCCATCGACCAATATGCATTTATGAAGACAAAAGTTCCAGTATCTTCTTCACAACGTCGATTCCAGAGATTACGCCTGTTAACTTCTTTTCTTTATCGAGTATGAAAACGTGGTCCTGCTGTTTTTCCATCATAAACTGGGCGACGTGTTCCAGACTGGTTTCTTCGCCTATTAACGCTGGCTTGTGCATCACCGTCTCGGATAGGCTGATTTCTTGGCGGCGGACATCCACGTTTCCGAGGTCTTCCAAGTTAACGACTCCAGCTACGTGAGCACCGTCATCAACCACTGGCAGCACTCTCAACTTTGTGCTCTTAAACGCTTCAAGCGCGTCTCGCACTGTTGTTCCCTGATGCAGTGTTACTGGGTTTTTGGTCATAAAGTCGCTTGCGAGGGTGGTTTTTAATTTGTCAGGAACAAGCTTTTCTCCTTTAAGATAGAATCTTTCCAGTGCTAGTTCTTCAGTTTTCAGCCTTGTGCGTGGCTGCAAGGGATAAAACGAGTGTTTTCCTGATAGAAGATAGCTTACTCCGCTTGCCAAAAGCGCGGGAATGGCAAATATCCCGCCTAAGGCTTCGACAACGAAAGCTACAGGTGTCAATAGGATTTTGTGCGTTCCAGATAGCAGTGCAGCCATTCCCACAGCTACAAACATTACCGTCAAGTTTACGTTGAAGATTGACGAGAAGATGTAGCCTATTCCTGCGCCTATTACGATTGTGGGAAAGAAGAGACCGCCGCTTCCTCCAAAGTTCAGGGTGACTGATGTTGCGAAAGTTTTCACCAACACTACAACTGCTAAAATTGCGATGCTGAATGTGGTTCCTTGAATTATTGCGTTCACCAAGTGTAATCCCACACCTATCGTGTATATCGAGAACAGCCCTGAAAGGCTCAGCACAATTCCGCCCAACCATACTACGCTGAGGTTGCCAATTTTTTTCCGCAGTTTGAAACCGGCGCTCTCGACCCAAGAAAAGGTCTTGGTGAAGAACACCGCATACAAGCCACACACCAATCCAAGCAGCAGTGAAAGACCAATATCTTCAAACGTGAGGGAAGAACTGCCTACAACGCCAAAGAAGGGTTCGCTTCCAAGAACCGTTATAGAAAGCAAGTACGCTGGAACAGAAGCAATTGCTGCTTCGATGAATGTTTCTCGGTCTAAGTCGTTTTTGTAGGGAATCTCTAGCGCGAAAAGTATTGCTGTCAACGGGGTCCTGAAAGTAGCCGCTAAACCAGCGGCAGCCCCCGCGATGAATAGCCTTCTTCGCATGTCCGCTTGAACCTTGAAGCGCCTAGACAATGCAGCAGCTACTCCGCCTCCAGCCAGCAAACTTGGGCCTTCGGGTCCAGCGCTTCCGCCTAGTCCTATGGTTAAGATAGCGGCGGTGGGCTTCACAATCGTGTCTTTTAGGCTGACTTCGCCGTTGGTTAGGTGATAAGCTTCAAGGACTGTATGGGTTCCTGAGCCAGTGGTTTTCGTAGTCGCAAATAGCTTCACTAAAGCGTAGGGTAAGCCAATGGCGAGGAAGGCTATTGGCAGAAAGATGAGCACCGAGTAATTGACAGCGTCTTGAGTGAAGCGCCACACAGCAGAGTATAACAAGTAGAATGCAACCGCGATGGAGGCAGCTACCAAGCCAACGGCTGCAACTAGCAGATAATACTGTAAACCATCGCTATACTTGCTCATGGAGGTTCACACGCATATACTTGAGATATAAGGTTTCTGTCGTAGAGTTTCCATTTATTAGAACATTTCTGCGAAGATAAGGAAAAGATGCAAAGCCAGCCCCCTGCGGCCCCAAACACTGCTGGTGAAATAATACGCTTAGTATCTAGGCTTACTGCTTTTATTGGTTTCAGCTCGTGCGCAAGATTACTTGTTTTCTAGTCGGATATGTCTGCCACAAAAGTTTGTCAAATTCACCTATCATTAGTTCTCAAAATACGTCCTCGTTTTGAAAGTGACTGTTTTTATCGTTTGATTGTAAGCAATTACTGCCTTTTTCATTTTCTTCAAATTTGCCGATTACGTCTCGAAATAAGTCTGGAAACTCGTTCAGCCATTTACGGTAAGAATCTCTTATGGTAACGTCGGTTGTGCCTAATTTCTCGGCGAGTTCCGTCTGTTTCTTTGCGGCATCATACCTAAACCCTAAAAGGTAGAATAAACCGCCAATCAACCCCCTTGAGGATTTTCCACTGAAAAAAACGAAATTACTCTTATTCACATTGGCTATGATTTCTAAGGCGTTTGCAGTTATTTTTTCAGCGATAACTTGGTCTGGCCAAATGGTCTTTGCAGCCTCAATAACTTCAGACGATAAACGGCTCGGAATGCTCAACGTTAAACCTTCAGCAGGTGAAACTGCTAGAAGCATAATCTATAGTTAACTTGTGCAAAAACAATTTAAAGACCAATTGAAACGTGTGTGACCACACAGTGAAACATTTGACACTAATTGACGAGCTTGATAAGAAAATAATCCAAGAGATGGGAAGAGGCATTAATTCCTACGATGCCTTAGCCCAAAAGTGCAATGTCACGCGCAGCACAATCTATCGGAGAGTAAACCGACTTGAAGAAACGAAAATTATTACACGCCAAACACGAGTAGTTCCAAATTTTGAAAAACTCAATCGCATAGCCTTGGCCGTGGGAATAAACGTTTCACAGAAAAATGAGCAAGAAGTCATTGACGCCCTCAAGAAATGTGAGGATATAAAAATGATGTGGCGAACCTACGGAGCACATAACTTGATTCTAATAACATTCTGCGGCAAGGTCGACGAAGGAAACAAGATTAACAAGTTACGGGCTATTCTCGAAGGGTTCACCGTGAAATCTTTCGATGTATGCGTGGGCTTCGGCTGGGAAAAGATGGATATGACGCCGTTTTAGCCTTACACCATTCCCTCGTCTTCTCTACAACAAGCTCCATTTTCGCTCGAAAATACCCCTTTTTAGCCCCGCACGCCTGAAAAAAAAGACGCGGTATCTCCATGCACTATTATAATTATAATAATTATGAGCGCGCGCTTAAGACAGCTAATGAGGCAACGAGAACAGCCATTTTTCTATAACCCCCAGCGGCTCAAACAAGCCTCAAAATCCTCCTTACCCTCTAGAATCCGATACGGCAGCCAATATATTTGCATATCTGCCTATATGCTTCGTTGTAAATTATGAAAGGTCAGAAAGGTTGTTTCATCGTTAAAGGTGGTGACGATAAGTCTCCGGAAGCACAACAGTTCTTACGCTTTCGCTCATTTCCTCTTTTTACGACTCAAATCAGCCGCATCATCTTCCCCGCTTAACAGAAGCCGCAACTCTTTCACTTCGTCCCGCAACATGTTAATCTCGCTCTCCAAAGCCCTAGCCTTCGCATCAGCCATCTTCTTAAGTTCCTCAATTTCAAGCAGCAAATTTCCCCGTTCAGTTTCCAACGCTCTAATCTGCTCAATCGCACTTTTGATACCGCTCATAGCCATCACACATGTCACCTCTGAATCTATCGCTTTAGCACTTAAGAGTTTTGTAGTCTAAACGCGTTCCACACCTCTCACGTAGATTTAATTTTTATATAAGAATTCGCAGATAAAACAACACGATTCAACTCCATGTTTTGGATTGGGCATTCATGAGAAAAACCATATTCAAAAAGCTTGAAGCTCAAGGACTCATCTCGAATTATAACCGTCTCAGAAAAAACTTGCCGCCAAAACTCCCCAAAAAAGTTTTCATCTGGGATGAGACTTTCCGAGAAGGTCTGAAAGCGCCCACGGTGTTTTTGACCTACGTGGAGCAAGTCAAGCTCGCCAAATTGATGGATGAAGCGGGCATATCCATAATAAACGTTGGTTTCCCAGCTCTCTCCGAAGGCGACAAGCACAACGTCAAACGAATCGTCAACGAAACCTTCAAAAACGCAACCCTCACAGCCTCAGCGCAAGCCACAAAAGAAAGCGTGGATGCCTGCTTGGAATGCAGATTAAGAGAAATAACGATAGAAACCCCATTCAACGGGCTTAACCTCAAGTACCAACTGAAAATTACCAAGCAGCAAGCGCTGAAGAAAACCATTGAAAGCATCGAGCACGCACGAAAAAGCGGGGCAAGAGTAAACTTTACGCTCATGGACGGCGCAAGAACACCTCTCGAAGACATATTACAAATCTTTGAAGCTGCAGCCAACGCTGGCGCAACAAAACTATGCATAGCTGACTCGGTTGGTTTTCTGAGGCCGCTTTCCACGCGTTATTTGATGTCTCACATCAGAGAGGGCTTGCCAGAAACGGTGAAAAAGAAAGTGGAGCTTTCAGTTCACTGCCACAACGACTTCGGCTTGGCAACAGCCAACACTTTAGCAGCGGTAGAAGAAGGCGTAACTTACCTTCACACATGCATTGCAGGCTTCGGGGAACGTGCAGGCATAGCACCTTTCGAAGAGGTTGCCACAGCACTAGAACTGCTTTACAATATCGATACTGGTGTTGATTTGGGAAGGGTTTATAGACTTGCACAGTCAGCTGGGAAAGCGTTTGCGTTGCCAGTTCAGTTTCATAAGCCTATAATAGGTGATGGCATCTTCACTCACGAGGTAGATCAGGAGTTGGAGGAGATGCAGGCGCATCCGCTGCTTTTCGAGCCTTTTCCGCCTGAAATTGTTGGGCGTGAAACAACTTTGTTCATAGGTAGAAACACAGGGCAGACGTTGATTCAGCAGCTTCTGGAAAAAGCGGGAATAAGGGCTTCACCTCGACAGATGGATGAGTTGTTTAGGCGCTTGAAAGGTCCGCAGGAAAGTTTGGATAAAGGTGAGTCTCAGATGACGTTTTATGAGGTTAAGAAGCTTATGAAGGACTTGCAGAAGGGTTATTCGATGTGGGATTTCTGGCGTTTGGTTGAGCAGATAACGCGGCAAAAGCCTAAGCTGCAGGAAGATAAGAAAAAAGCCGCTTCTGAAACTGACTGAAATCAGGTTTGCGTCTGCGCACCTTCAGAAACTTGTTTTCAAACTTAGTTGTTGCTTTATTTCGGATATTTCTTCTCGGCGTATGTTTCGAGGGTAATTGTAGATTGGTCCGCTTGGTTTTTCGTTGTAGAATGGGCGATTGCAGTTTGGGCATCCGGAAGTGAGGAATGGATTGCCGGTTTCTACTATCCACGTAAGCGTTTCTTTTTCAACGCTGTAATCCGTTAAGCAGCCAGAACCATCAAAGCGCATGTCTTCAGAGCGAGCATGTCCGTTGACGATTAAATATCTTGCAAGCTGAATTCGCCTGTAAGATTCAATCAGCGGTTGCGGTTTCGTTTCCAACGTAGTGCCGCGAACTGGGGTGAAAGCGAAAAGGGCGGGTGAAACGCCCATGTCAACGCATCTTTGGATTAAGCTGACTGCGGCGTTTTCTGTTTCGCCTAACCCGATGATTAGGTGTGTGCTGACTCTTCCTTTGCCGAAGATTTCAAGGGCTGCGCGTAATTGTTTGAACTGATTTTCCCAAGTGTAAGGACCATTTGCGCTTGCGCCTTTTATTTCGTTGAAGAGTTTTTCGGTTGCAGCGTCTATGGCGATGCCGATTCTTTCTGCGCCAGCTTCCGCTAAGCATCGCGTGTTTTCGCTGTTTAGAGGTTGGCACGAAACCGAAACGGGAACTTTAGTGTGCTGTTTTATTGCTTTGACTAAAGCGGCAAGATGCGTGAAAACGTCAGGGTAGTTCAGGGCTTGGATGCAAACGCGTCTTATTTTGCCGTGCTCCGCGGAGTCACCAATTCTTTTGAGGACGCTGCTTGTTGGAAAAGCTAGCCATGAGACTCGTGAGAGCAGTTCTGCTTTGCTGCGGCTGCTTCGGGCTTGGGGGCAAAAACCGCAGTTTGCCGTGCACTTGCCAGCCTTGTATGTCATCAGATAAGCGGTTGTGGGTTCAGCGTCAAGTTTGCCCTCTAAAAGCCCGAGAACAATTGCGGAGCCTACTGAAACGCGAATCTGCTGCGGTAAATCCGCTTCTGCACAGGTTGGGTTTTTTGCCAATTGTCTCACAAAGGGAAAACAATGCGGGAAATGATATATTAGCTTAAAGCTGGATACAACAGGAAAAAGGGAATGGCACCGTTGTTTTTCTATTTCTGGTATGGCACGGTAGAGCGCTGAACTCTAGCGCTCGGAAAAGTCTACACCCCCTTGTATAAAGGAACTATAAATAGCCTGAGAGAAGCGACGCTGGGTAAGGCCTCTGCTGTTTAGCTTAGCTGCGTGAGGCACTTATATTATGCACTGAATAACTGAACGTATCATCATTTTTTCTCAGGATATGGCAGTATGTCTTAAGAAGAATGTATAGTTAAGTAGCTCTCGTCTTCCGTGACCTGGAGGTTGTGGTTCTTAGAAAGATTTCGGACACAACAACAATGACAGCACTTTTTGGCTGAACCTTTTTTTATTTTGAGAACGTAACCTTGTTTTTGATTGTCAACCACGCTTATTTTAGGGGATTCGCCTAAACATTTGAAGAGAGTTGCTGAAACGGCTCTATGCAAAGCCATCGTTTGGGTAAAGTTCAGGTAAATAGCACCTATGAAAGAGAAAACTAGCTGTTTTTTAAATAGTTGTGGTTGTCGTCAAACAGTCACAATGATTTTCTCGAGATATGACAGTATATCTTGAAATTTAGTCCAACAAGAACTGGGTACTTTACATAGGGAAAATGCTGTTTTTCAGCAAGAAGCGGGGCTAGCAGGTTTTGAACGTGTAAAGAACCAGAAGAGCAATAAAGATATGCCGATACAGACTGGAAACAGACCAATTAGCATGCGACTGTTATATTCGGCTTGGTTGGAATAAATCCAGATGCCATGAACAATAAAGTCAGGGGGTAACGTGTTAGCGTACAAGATTAGACCCACACCTAAGGCACATAGAACAACTCCTAAAACAAGAGGAATTAATCGCCTTCTATTCAAAGTTTAACGTTCCTCAAATTATTATATAATAATGGCGATTTTTAATTTTAAAGTGTACTGCTCAAATCCAAATTTTTCTCAAGATAAGTACTGATTGTGTTAAGCCCTCGGGAAACTCGATGCGGGCGCAATCCCTTAGAGGGGAAACCCTTGTCCTTCGAGCTTATTTCCTCAGCTCCAGTAACCGTTGATTCTTAGTTGTGGGCGTGTTTTTTGTTTAAGATTTCGAATTCACAAACCCTTTATTCAAAAAACGAGTACTCAGAACCAGAGCGTGCAGACATGGCAAGGTCCAAACTTGAACTCTACGAAGAAATTCTATACGCGTTAGTTAACAAGCACATGACAGTTGACGCTATTGCTTACGCTTGCAACATGGAATGCGTCGCTCTCCGTCAACGACTAGAGTTTCTGATGCAAAATGGTCTCGTGGAAGAAAAAAACTTTGGGAAAAGAACCTGCTACATTTTAACAAGAAGAGGCTTGGCAATATTCAAAACCCTAGCTCTCACGAAACGCTTGGAGAAACTGCAAACCACCATGAAACACATAGACGAAGCCCTGCAAGCGATTCCGTCCCTCTCAGAATACAGCGCAGAAAAAGCAAAACGCCAAAAACAAAACAAAAACTATTAAGCAAGCCACAATAGGTTTCTTCAATTAGACAAAACATGCAGCTCTCCGCAGAGGCAATTTGGCGCGCAAGCACGAAAGAACTTATAGACTTACTAAACGCTGGTGCGCTTGCTCCAAAACCCAAAGCAGCCCACTTCTACGCCCCAAGCTTCATGTACTACAAAACACGCTACTACCGCTCTTCGCAAAACCACTTCCCAACCGTGTCCGTGACAGGCACGATGTGCGCGCTTAACTGCAAACACTGCGGAGGCAAAGTCCTAGAAACCATGCAGCCAGCCGAAACGCCTGAAAAACTTTTGGCGCTCGCCGTAAAACTGAAACAAAACGGCGCCTTAGGCTGCCTTGTGAGCGGCGGATGCTTCCCAGACGGGTCCATTCCGCTCAAAGGGTTCGTTCCAGCAATCGAGAAAATCAAGCGGGAATTAGGCTTAACAGTTTTCGTTCACACGGGCATAATCGACTCAGACGCAGCCATTGCACTTAAAAACGCAGGTGTCGACGCCGCGTTAATAGACATCATAGGCTCCGACGAAACCATAAAAAAACTCGGCAACCTGAACGTGACAGTTAAAGACTACACCAACTCGCTGAGCGCGTTGCAGGAAGCTGGCTTGAACTTTGTGCCGCACGTTATCGTTGGGCTTGACGAGGGAAAATTGCGAGGCGAATTAGACGCACTTAAAATGATCGCTTCAGTTAAGCCTTCCGCCGTAGTAGTAATCGCCTTCATGCCTATACCTGGAACAGCTATGGCGAAGGTCAACTCGCCGCAACCAGCAGAAATAGCCAAAGTCACCGCCATGGCGCGGCTTATGTTTCCTCGAACACCTTTAGTCTTGGGCTGCGTGCGCCCTAAAGGGAAGCACCGCGCCGAAACCGATGTCTTGGCGCTTAAGGCGGGGGTTGACGCTGTCGCTTTTCCAAGCGAAGAAGCTATTGAATACGCGGAAAACCAAGGGTACGAGTTCAGTTTTTCTTCGCGCTGTTGCGCTCAAATCTACGTGGACGCAACCTTTCGAAGCTCTTCGAAGTAGCCGCTGACCCGGGATTTTCACGAAAACGCTATGCCATTTTCGGCTGTGACGCAGCCTTAAACATTTTGTAGCTAAGCACCACAGTCCACGCTGAACCTGCAACCGCGGACGCGAACTCGGGAATAGCCACGCCGGAAACATAGTGAACAGCAAAGTAAAGTATCCACGGCGTTGCGGCAGCCACAGCGGTCAGCAACGTGAACAACGCCATTTTCGTTTGGCGTTTAAGCGCAAAGGCTCCTGTGATGACGAATAATGAAATGGGCAAGAGGACAAAGAACGCTACAGAAAACAAGTAATGGTACGGCACAGCGTTTTCGGGGAAAACTCCGATGCCCATAAGCGCCACGCTTGTTGCCACGAAGGTTAAGGCGCCGATTTTGCCAACCCAACTGTTTCCCAAATAAGTGAACAAGCCAAACACCGCGAAGTTAAAGGCGAAAAGTCCACTGCTGTAAAGCCCAAAGTTGAAAACTGGTCCAGTGATGCCCGGTATGATGCCTAAGTCGCTTAGGGCGTTGTTTGTCCAGCTGAACGCTGGGTAAGATGCTATGGTTGTTAGGATACACGTGAATGCAAGTATAGGCGTTGCTATTCCGCTGACTGCACCTATCCGCTGCAAACTGGTTTTTCGTTGCGACAAACTTCTGTGCCTCAGAAGCTTTTATGCGTAAACTTGCTTAAGAATTCGAGTCTGCAAATCTGCTGCGGTTAGTTGCTGTAGGTTGCGGGTACGAACCGCCTGAGCCTTTGCAGCGACCGCGTTTTTTCTTTGTCACCGATTTTCGCTGCCTGAACCGACTGCTGGAGCAGCTGAATTGACTCGTCCATGGCTCTGCGGTCAACAGGGAACGGCACGCCGTCTTTGCCGCCGTAGGCAAAGCTGAACTTGATGGGGTCTTTCCAGCTTGGTTTTTCGCCGTAAATAAGCTCTGCCACTAAGGCTAAACCGCGCACGGTGGCAGGTCCAACGCCTTTTACGCTTAAGAGTTCCTCGTAGTTTCTCGGCTGGAAATCGTAAACCCTCTTCATTGTTTCCCAGCTTATGTTTCTCGGCATACGGAGCGCCTCAACGGACTGTTGCCACGGGTCAGCTTTTGCCTCTGGCAGCCATTCTTGAAGCGATTTCTGGTGCAGCGGTTTCGTCGCCTCAAACAGCCGCATGATTTTGGCGGTGGGTTCTTTCGCTATGTCCACTGAGGCTTTGCGTGCGCCTTCGCTGGTTTTCGCGACCATGTTCAGGGCTTTTTCGCGTTTCACGTTGCCGACTATGGCGTTGTGCGGTTCGACGACAAAGCTGGTTGTGTTGTCAGATAGCCAGTGGTAGCGCCTCGCCGTGTGGTCTTGGTTGCTCATGCCCTGCTGGATTACTGACCACTTTTCATCTCTGGTTATCAGGAAGGTGTGGTGGTAAAGCTGGTAGCCTGCTTGGATGGCGGTGTTGTCAACTTTCGCGGTCATTTTGCTCGTGTACGTTAAGGTTTTGATGGTTTGCTCTGAGAAACCGAATTTTTCGCCCACGGTGGCTATGTCGCTTGGGGTTTTTCTTGAAGTCTTGCCTTTTCCGCCGCAAACTGCGATGCCGTGCTCTTCAGGCGACAACGCGTTTTTCAGGATACCGGTGACGACTGTGGTTACTCCTGAGCTGTGCCAGTCGTAGGCTAAAACGCAGCCGAAAGCTTGGAACCAGTACGGGTCAGATAAACGCTGGATAAACTTTGTTGTGCCGTGCTCTTCAATCATTATGTTGGCTATCTCTTTGGCTAGTTTACGCATGCGGACGGTTAGCCATGCGGGTGCTTTGCCGTAGTGAAGCGGTAAATTGGCGACACCTGTTCGGTACATTGCGTTTCAGTTCCCTTGGTAATGACTCAGCTGGTTTGTATTTTTATTTTTGTTAACACTTTCCTGTAAATGCGGTGAACATACCTGTTTGAAAAGCAAGGCAGAGTTGACGGAAAAAACATGCAACCATATAAAGGTAAAGTGCATTTTAGTACTGAGGACGTGGGAGACTCTTCATTCATGAGTAAGAAGCTGATTCCATTTTTAATCGTTATCCTACTTGTATCCACGTTCCTGTCCGCTTTACAGTTTCCCGTTGTTGGTGCAGCTGAAAACTCTTGGACGACTAAGAAGCCCATGCCTACTGCAAGAGGTGGGCTTGGGGTTGCTGTTGTAAACGACAAGATATACGCGATTGGAGGCTCAAACAACGACACTCAGCTTGCTGTTAATGAGGAGTACAACCCGGTTACAGATACATGGACCACTAAAACGCCGATGCCTACTGCCCGAAGCGGTTTCGCCATTGCCGTTTATCAAAACAAAATCTACTGTATAGGCGGAACAACCGGTGATAGTGAGAATTTAGTCTCGGGTTTCACTGGAGTGACCGAGGTTTACGATCCTGCAACGAATATGTGGCAGACCAAGCTACCTATGTCCACGCCCAGAGCTGACTTATGCGCAAGCGTTGTGGACGGCAAAATCTACTGCATAGGAGGAAAAAAATACTGGGGATTTGATCCCTTTTATCAAGAACTTAACGTAACGGAAGTTTATGATCCAGCCAATAATTCTTGGACTACAAAATCGTCGATACCTATTCCTGTTTTAGGTTGTACATCTGCGGTGCTTGACGGCAAAATCTACGTTATAGGCGGCTCGCGCCACTTCCAGCTGGGATGGGATCTTGCTACTGTGGGTTCCAACCAAGTTTATGATCCTGAAAACGACACGTGGAGCACCCGAGCTAGCCTCCCCACCGCAGAAAGTTACGCTGCTGCGGAAGCAACCAGCGGTGTCACAGCACCTAAGAGAATCTACCTCGTAGGCGGGACCAATGAAACCGGTTATAACACAGTTACTTACGCGTATGATTCGGTAAGTGATGTGTGGAGTACCGGCGTTTCGATGCCGACACCTCGCTTGTACTTGGGCCTCGCGGTCGTAGACGATATTTTATACGCAATCGGAGGGGTCAATGGCGAAAACTGGCTGAATGTGAATGAGCAGTATATGCCGCTTGGCTATGGGACTGTGCCGCCAGAACTGCACGTTTTGTCTCCCGAAAATACAACGTACGCATCTAACGACATTCAGCTGGTTCTTTCTGTGAACAGACCGACAACTTGGATGGGGTACAGCTTGGATGACCAAGACAACGTAACCATCACGGGAGACACAGAATTATCCGATGTATCCGAGGGCCCGCACAGCATAACCGTTTACGTTAACGACACTTTCGGAAACATGATTTCCTCTGGTAATGTCTCCTTTTCTGTGGATACGTTTTCTCCGCAGATTGTGGTTTTATCTCCTGAAAACAGAACTTATGACGGAAGCGACGTCCAATCAGCTTTTACAGTAGATGAGCCTGTGTCGTGGATGGGCTACAGCTTGGACGGGCAAGACAACGTAACCATCACGGGAAACGTTACTTTGGCTGTGCTGGCCGACGGCTCGCATAACATAAAGTTTTACGCCATAGACCTTGTTGGAAACACTGGAGCCTCCAAGACGGTTTACTTTGAAATTGCGCCTTTCCCAACAGTTCTAGTTGTAGCCGTAGCAGTGACAATAACCATAACAGTTGCAACAGCGTACCTACTACTAAAACGCAGAAAACCAGCCACAACAAAAACATAACTCGCGTCACTCTCAAGAACTTGAAAGTTAATTCTCAACCCTGCAAGGCTCTGCGATGAATTCAAGTATATGTAAAGGCGCAGTAACCTTTTAGAGAACAGCTGTCCCAACATATTTGCCGCCTAATGGTAGGTCTATGCAGAAAACAGTAGCCGTTGGGTTCTCTAGAGTAGCTGTGGCAGATGAAAAGTAGGGTTAACTGCGATTTTGGCGCCTAAACGAGCTGGGTTTTTTCACGGTTTATTTCGTTCGATTTTTGCGTCTCTTGAAGTACACCAGTATGCCTACGCCTATTATGGCTGCTGATGCTGTGGAAGCCGCCACCAACGCGGTTGGGAAGGACGCGTCTACGTTGAAGGTGACTGTTTCTGAAGCCCCAGTGTTACCCCGCTCGTCCCTCGCATACACTGTCACGTTATGCAAACCATTTGACAAACCGTCCAAAGTAGTGTTGCCGTTGACGGTTACGTTGTCTCTTCCGTCAAGGCTGTAGCCCATCCACGCAGCGGGCTTATTCACCATGAAATCTAAGGAAACACTGCTTGCGTTGTATGTTTGGTTCACTGGCGAAACTACCTCGATGACGGGCGGGACAGTGCCGTAACCAATGGGCGTATACCGCTCATTCACCGCAACTGGCGTCACATCATCATATCTATTTGACGTGTAAGAGTAACCTCCAATCGCGTATAAAACATCATCTACGAATGCAACACCAAAATTCCTACGGAGCGCAGGCATGGCAGTAGCTGGCTCCCAAGCATCAGCCATAAGATCGTAAACCTGATTAGCAGCGGGAACAGAAGGAAGCTGCTCGCGCGCTAAGCCTAAAACATAGACGTTTTGAGGAGCGTTCACGCCAGATGTGTCTACAGCCGCACTGCCATAGATAACAGTTGATCCAGAAGTGCCTCCGCTCCAACTGTCAGTTTTCGTATCATAAATCAACACCTTCTGCTCGTAATACGTAAACCCCGTTGAAGAATTAAAAGTTGAAAACTCAAA
>JAFGNM010000036.1 GCA_016927015.1 Candidatus Bathyarchaeota archaeon
GCCAAAGCCTGAAAGTCATTCACCGCGGAGCGGACATCACCCTCCGCGCGTTGAGCAAGGAACTGCAAGACGTTCTCGTCGGGTTGAATCCCCTCGCGCTCGTTTATGCGCTGCAAGTTTTTCAACACAGTGCTTGCAGAAGGCTTTCTGAACTCTATAAGAAGGCAATAACTGCGGAGAGTCCTAAACCGCGGGTCATAAGCGTTGTTAGCAATCAGAACTATGGGGCACCGAGCGGTTTTAACAATGTTCGTTATTGCTTTGACTCCGCCCTTGTCGGCATTTCCCGTCAAACCGTCTAACTCGTCAAGCAACACGATTCGTTTTCCACCGAACAGCGAACCGTACTGCGAGGCTAACCCTGCGAAACGGTTTATCGCGTCTTCTGTCCTGTAATCGCTGGCGTTTTTTTCCACAAGCTCCATATGTAACTCGCGAGCCAAAGACTCAACAGTAACAGTTTTTCCAACCCCAGGCGGACCATGCAAAAAGGCAGCCCGCTTTTTGGGTACGCCCTTGTCCCAGGATTGAAGCCACTCACGCAAAGCCTTGATGGCTAAGGTGTTCCCAACGATTTCAGCCGTGGATGCTGGTTTGTGCTTGACGGGCCATGCCGTATACAAAAACTGCACCTAGTTTCCTTTTTTTATTTCACTGCCCGCCTCAACAAGCCGCGCCAGCATAGCACTTAACTGTACCTCCTCGTCTGAACCCTCTACAAGGCGGAAATCTATCTCGCCTGTGATGGCGGCTAACTTTATTTTCCAAGGCTCCGGAATCTCGGCTTTGAAAATTTCCTTGTGAACCTGCCTGATTATGTCAATGCCAGCTACACCGTACTTTTGAATCATATCCCGCAGTTGTTTCCTTGCTCCCAAAAAGTCGCCGTTAATAGCGGTGGTCAGCATTCTCTGCACGTCGAAAGGGTTGGCTTTCCCAGTTACCGAGTACACAAGCAGGGAGTCTATAGGCTTATTCATTGACGCCGCAGCCTGCAGAGTATTTATCGCTCTTCTAAGGTCTCCGCTGCATACTTCAAAAATCGCTTCTACGCCGTCTGGCAGCAACTGGATGTTTTCGCGTTCAGCCAGCTGCTTAATGTACGTGTCGTGTTCTTCGCGGGGTAGAAAACTGAACCTGAAAGGGGCACATCGGGACTGAATCGGCTCAATTATTTTGCCGCTGTAATTCGCGCACATGATAAACCGGCACGTTTCAGTGTACCTTTCCATAGTGCGCCGCAAGGCTTGCTGGGCGTCTGAAGTCATGTTGTCAGCTTCGTCTAGAATCAGGATTTTGAATGGAATCTCGCCGATAGAGCGAGACCGCGCAAAAGTTTTCACGGTTTCCCTGACAACGTTGATGCCGCGTTCATCGCTGGCGTTTAACTCCATAAGGTGTTCGCGGTAGCTTTCACCGTAAAGGTCGCGGGCTAAACATAGGGCAGCCGTGGTCTTGCCCGTTCCCGGCGGACCGGCGAATATGCAGTGTGGCACGTTTTTGGATTTAGCGAAGCTTTTTAAGCGTTCCACAATTGTTTTCTGGTCTACCATTTCGCTTAGGTGTTTCGGCCTGTATTTTTCAGCCCACATTTCAAAACTCAAAGTGTAAGCCTCCTTTTCGTGTAACATTATATGCAAGGGCTAATAAATGCTGATGTTGCCATTGCTTTTGAGCGGAGCCTTCTTTTGCAAAAAATCGCTAAACATTCAACAGGTATATAAGGTGTGCGAAAAACCATTTCCAAAATGCTGTTTTTTTGAACATTCATTTATTTCATATACTCAAGCCCTTTTGCATATATATGTCGGTAAATAGAATTATATACACAGCGCAGAACTTTAGTTAGAAATTTAAAAGGTGTTAAAATGAATTTAAGAAGACCAAACTCGGATGAAGCAACCAGCACATTCAATCGATCACGAGATGTCGCACCCATGTCCGGCATATGTTCAAGATGCATCGATGGATGTAAAGGAGGTTGCGAAATTTGGTTATCATCATTTAGAGGCCGTGAAGTACTTTACCCTGGGCCGTTCGGAGGAGTGACCGCTGGCGCAGACAAAAACTACCCAGTGGACTATTCCCACTTGAACATTCAAGGTTACGCGCGGGGAGCAAAAGGCCTTCCCGAAGGAACAGAAGGCGGTCCGGATACCGCGCTTTTCACTAAAGTAGACACTGAAACAGAGTACGGATGGGACAAAAAAGTCAAGTTGCGAGTCCCCATATTCACTGGCGCACTTGGCTCCACGGAGATAGCTAGGAAGAACTGGGAGCACTTTGCCATAGGAGCAGCTATTTCAGGCATTACGCTTGTTTGCGGAGAAAATGTTTGCGGAATTGACCCCGCTCTCGAGTTAGACAGCAACGGCAAGATTACAAAATCGCCCGAGATGGACCGGCGAATAGAAGTTTACAAGAATTACTGTGAAGGCTATGGAGAACTTCTTGTCCAAATGAACGTTGAAGATACCCGATTCGGAGTAGCCGAATACGTATCATCAAAACATAACCTTGAGACAATCGAATTGAAATGGGGACAGGGAGCCAAATGCATTGGCGGAGAAATCAAAGTTAAAACCTTGGAAAGAGCTGTAGAACTCAAAAAGAGAGGCTACGTTGTTTCACCCGACCCTACACTCCAAGAAAATCAAACAGCCTTCAAGAAAGGAGCCTTGAAAGAGTTTGAGAGGCACTCGCGTTTAGGATTTGTAACTAAAGACGCCTTCTTGGAAGAAGTTGACCGCCTCCGAGGCTTAGGATTCAAGCGGATTACCATGAAGACTGGTGCTTACTCTGCCGTAGAACTCGCTATGGCGCTACGCTACGGTGCTGAAGCAAAGTTAGACCTGCTCACAATCGACGGTGCTCCAGGCGGCACAGGAATGAGTCCGTGGCCCATGATGAACGAATGGGGAATCCCCACTTTCTACCTTCAAGCGCTCACATACAAGTACTGCGAAAAACTCTCGCAAAGAGGCATCAAGGTTCCTGACCTCGCAATCGCAGGCGGTTTCTCAAGCGAAGATGGCGTGTTCAAGGCGCTCGCCATGGGCAGCCCCTACGTTAAAGCCGTTTGCATGGGAAGAGGCTTAATGATACCGGGCATGGTTGGAAAGAACATAGGAGACTGGCTATCCGAAGGCAATTTGCCCAACTCGGTTTCCAAGTACGGCAATACCGTTAACGAAATCTTTGTTGCCTATGCGGAACTTGAAGAAAAGTTTGGTTCAAAAATTAAAGACATACCTTTGGGCGCTGTTGGCATCTACACTTACTGTCAAAAGTTCAAGGTTGGATTGCAGCAGTTGATGGCTGGAAGCAGAAACTTTAGGCTCTCAACGATATCACGCAAGGACCTCATGGCATTAACGGAAGAAGCATCAAAAATCTCAGGCATACCCTATGTGATGGACGCTTACAGCAAGGAAGCAAACGACATCTTGGACGAATAAAAAATACAACCACCCTTTCCACAATTTCATTATTCTTTTTTAAGCAACTTTCAGAACGATTATGCTACGTAACCATTAAAATCGGAAAAGCTAAAGATTTTTTCCGATGCATTGCGCGAAAGGAGTCTGGTTCTGCATTGAAGTTCCGGCTATATATAACGGAGGGGGTGGCATTCGCAGAGCATAACAGTGCCGCGAAGCGCACAACCTTTTCACTGTTGGTCGTATTCTTCGACTTCTTCATTCATTACAACTAGCTCTACGCCAGCTTGCTTAAACAGTTCTACAGAGTCCGCATCCGCGTGATAATGTTTTTCACAAACTACACGTTTAATGCCAGCGTTTATTATCATCATCGCGCAGGTTCTGCACGGCGTCATCTTGCAGAAAAGTGTTGCCCCTTCAAGAGGAATGCCAAACCTAGCCGCTTGGATGATCGCGTTTTGCTCAGCGTGAAGCGTGCGCACGCAGTGCTGAGTGATATTACCGTTATAATCAATAACTTTGCGCATGTCATGACCTGCCTCGTCGCAGTGAGGCAACCCTGCAGGTGCTCCAACATAACCAGTGGTCATGATTCGCTTGTTTTTAACGATAACACAGCCGCATCTCCCACGATCGCATGTAGCGCGTCTAGCAATCGCTTCACAGAGGTCCAAGAAGTACCTGTCCCAACCCGGTCTTTTGTCAGTCAATACTTTTCCTGTCCTACACAGCCTAAACATAGTTTACAAAACAAATTAATAAATCTAAACAACAGTTGCTTCTCTGGCCTTTTTTGCTTCACTTTTGGAAAACGTGGATTTCTCTGCCGATTTTGTGCCTCTCTTCAGCGTCAATAAGCGAAGCCATCGAAATTAGATTTTCAGGCACAGCAGCATCTTCGGCGAAAAAGCCTCTTTTGAAAGGATACACTCGTTCAAAGCCTATAGCCACTGCTTTTTTCTCAATTCCCATGGTGACAGGGTTCCCTGAACGCGCCTTAATGTAAGGAGACACCAAAACCAGCCGTCCACCGCTCTTAAGAACCTTGTACGCTTCCTCTAACAAACCATAATACAAAGGTTCCAGCTTTTCAGCAATTCTCACAGCGTATGACGTGGTAGGTATTTGGCGCAGTGCAGGACCCAAATCAGGTTCGGTTGCGATGCAGTCAACCTGTTCCCATCCAATCTTCTGAGATAGCTTATGCACATCGCCCTGAAGAACTCTGTATTCGGCGTTTTCTAGCGCATACTCATCCTTAAGCCACTCCAGGTTCCGCATAGTCGCCTCAACGCACCACCTGTTAATGTCAACGCCAATCGCTTTCGACTTAGCTAACAGCGCCTCCTGAAGAATCGTGCCTACGCCACAAAACGGATCCAACACCACTTTCCCCTTTGTGCAAACAGCCAAATTTACCATGATCCTTGCAAGTCTCGGAGGGATTGCGAAAATCTTACGCTGGACAGGTTTGCCCACGTCACGCTTCTGGAACTCAAACGGGTTATGCACCGCTATGGTAGTGGCGACAAATGTCTGCTCTCTGCCCACGCAGAACAGTATCTCCGCCTTGTTTTCAACCAAGTTCTTCTTCAAAACTTCAATATGACTCAGCTGAGGAAGCTTCCTATCTTTGGCGAAACCCATAAACTTCGATTTCTTGCCATAACCCGCCAACTCGCGCTTTATAGAGCTTCCAATGAAGCGTTGAATAACCTTGTAAACTGAGCGCAACTGCTTCTCTGCACAGTACACGCTAACTCCGAAAAGAGTTCTCTCAGACTCAGACTTGAACATCTCGTCAACCAAACCGCTTGCTACAATATCTCTGACGATTTGCGCCTGAGCCTCTTTGTCTTTCTGAACGAAAGCGCTTCTAACAATCTCTGTTGAAAAGTCAGCCGCTGAAACGCCGATTTTTATGGTACCTCCTAAGTCATCAATAATTGAGGCGCCAACTTTCTCCTCGGTGCTGACCACAAAGAACTCCTTTGAGAGTGAGCACATGGCAAATTTGATTCCTCTATTTTCTAGGAAAGAGACAAGCTCCGCTAGCGACAGCCGCCAATTCTTTCCCGGAATAAACAGTTGAAACTGCATGCTCACACATGCTAAAACTGTCACTAAATATATAAGCAAATGACTCCACACGCTCAAAAAATCTCTGCCAACTTTACACAGAAAACTTGAAGAGCATACAAAACTAGGGTGGATATAGTTACAAATCGTTTAAATATCGCCTAAGCTGTTATGCTAAAAAAGGGATGCTTTATGCATGCGAGAAATTATCGGGCTGTAAAGGGGCAAGCTTACACGCGCAAAAAGTTTGCAAGAGGTTTCCCACCCCCCAAAATCGTCAAGTTCACAATGGGGGATACTAAAGGAACCTTTGAGGTCGTAGCGAAACTTGTAGCGTTACAAAGAGCTCAGGTTCGCCACTGCGCCTTGGAAGCAGCACGTGTGGCAACAAATCGCCTCTTGATGGATAAGCTGGTTAACGATTATCTAATGCAGGTTCATCCATACCCACATATTATCCTAAGAGAAAACAAAATGATTTTTGGAGCTCATGCTGACCGTCTTCAGCAGGGTATGCGCAGGTCTTTTGGAAAAGCCATCGGCACAGCAGCCCGAATAGAACCCGACCAGACAATTATAACGGTTAAAGTCAAAGCAAACGCGGTTGACACCGCTAAAGAATCCCTGAAACGAGGAAGCGCAAAACTACCCATCCCATGCAAAATAACAGTTGAAAAAATACAATCTCCCGATGTAACCGACAAGACGGAGATGGAGAAGGCGTGAGCGAGACAAACCAAGCACACGTCCTATGGTTTGAAAATCTAAGAAACACTGACGTTCCAATTGTCGGAGGCAAGAACGCTAGTCTCGGCGAAATGATTAACGCTGGAATGCCCGTTCCTCCAGGTTTTGCCGTGACAGCATACGCTTATGAAAAATTCATCAAGCAAACGGGAATAGCCAAGAAAATCTATCAAATAATAACAGAAACAGTCACGGATCCAAATGACCCCAAACAGTATGATGCGGCGTCAAAAAAGATACGCGCACTTATCGAAAAAACTCCAATGCCGCCAAAAATAGCGACCTCAATTAAAGCAGCCTATAAAGAACTTAACAGGCGTTTCAATTTGAATGATGCCTTTGTTGCTGTGCGTTCAAGTGCCACAGCAGAAGACTTGCCTGACGCTTCTTTTGCAGGTCAACAAGAAACTTAC
>JAFGNM010000037.1 GCA_016927015.1 Candidatus Bathyarchaeota archaeon
CAAGTCAGCCTTATAGACTTCGCTTAAGACTAAAGCTTTTCAACACAAACCACAATCTATTCTTGGTGAAACAACATCAAAAAAGCTTTTCACCCAAACGCCTACCTGCAGCACGTAAAAAACGTACAAAGTGGCCTTAGAGCCAGAACCCGAGTACTGAACGTTCTAGAAACCAGAGCATCTGCCGCAACGGCCATAGCAAAGGCCAAATCCCTATCATACGGCGTTGTGATGCATCATTTGCGCCTCCTCGAAAATGAAGGAACAGTTAACCGCAAAGGAAAGCGACCGTATGTTTGGTTGCTGACAGGCTTAGGGCAGAAACGTCTAATCCGCTAGAACGTACATTGGCATGGTGACTGTTGGCATTTTGGGCATTTTCCGCTGTACTTTTCTATGGCGGCGCTTTCAAGATCGATTCCTGTTATGTTAGCCAGCGACGCAAGCCACGCGATGACATCTGCAAACTCTTTTTCAGTCGCTTCTCTGTCATCTCCTTTAAGGGCTTCTCCCAATTCTCCAAGTTCATCCGCAAGCCACTCATATGTCCCTTTTACCCCACGTTCAGAATCCCTGTGAAAGTATAACCGTCTCATCATTTCTTGAAACTCGTGTATATGCATGCTGCTCACCAGTTTAGATGTAGATTGTTTATGCTCTTCCAGAGTTTAAAACTTGGCGACACAACTTCATGACTACCGATTTCTTAAATGGCACTATTGTTGCTTGATGCATTCGTCTGAAACTTGATTGCGCAACCTTAATAATGCAGAAAAATTATACGCTAGTATAGCGCTTTAATTAAAAACAGGTAAAATGCCATGAGTAAGAGAAAGAAAGACAGCAGTCCAATGCCGGCGGCGAGCGCAGGCTTACTGAGGTTTTTCGAGGAAGAAACTGAAGGTATCAAGATTAGACCCGAGCTTCTCGTGGTTTTTGCGGTAGCGCTGATAGTGGTCTCTGTTCTAGCTAAAGTGTTTTTCCCCGTCTAAGGCGTTTTTAGCGCCGCGGAGCATGCAAGACTTCTATTCTTTGAACTGAGTTAAGGTGTAGGAATAATTCGCTTCTTTCCTCTCGGCTTGCGACTTGAGGTATGGGCTGGGCAATCGTTGATCTTAAAACCACGGCTTCAGCGTCTGAAAGCCAGATTCCAGACGGCTCATGTGTAACAGCTGCGAGAGTGCCTTCAAAGCCGTAGGCTGGATCTAGAATGACTCTGATTTTTTTCCCCACGTTTCTTTCGAGCATGTGAAATATTGATGGGGGCAACTCTTGCTCTGGCATATACTTGACTTCGCAGGGTCAAAATAGTTGGTGCTTTAAGGATAAAACACTTGCTCCGTTTTAAGCGTGGCAAATCCATGGCGCCGATGTTAAAACGGAACTTTGCCTTACTCTGCTTTTCATTGTTTTATGTTAAAACATGCGCGCAATTTTAAGCAAGTTATAGAAAAACATGTTTTAATGGTAGCAAAAAAACCTTCTTTAACTTAGCTAGATTTTAATAAGCCTATCCAATTCATTAGGAACCCAACTTGAGATGATAGCTGTGGCAACTGATGATTCGCTGAACCACTCCATGAATAGTGCACTGAAACATTACTCTTCCATGTTCTTTCTTCCGGCGTTCCAAAAGGCAGTAGCCGCAGTAGCTATCGTCTGCATAGGCGGGGTTGGGCTTTCTACTTTTGCCCTTTTCTTTTCTGTTGATGGACTGGTTAGTAGCCTTTTTCTCGGAGTTTCTGTTTTCGCCGCGGTCCTCTTCGGTGATTACATAATGAGCAAAATAGTTCTTGGGAGAGACCCCATCTATGTTTTGAGAAGAACAGTGGCGCTTTCCCTCTTCTGCTGGGTTCTCTGGATGTTCTTCATTATTCTCGGCGTTGCCTTCGGTGCTTTCTTTGGTTTGTTGTGGTGGGTCAAACTTTGCCTTTTAGGCTTTGCCGCCGTAACGACTTTTCGCGCTGTTGTGTTTATTGCAACTTCATCTGTAGGATTCCTGCGGCGTCTAATAGCCTCCTTGTTTTCTCCTTTCCTCTGTATAGCGCCGTTTATGGTTTTTTGGGCGAGCATCGATAGTGCCCTTCCCCTTCAGTTTCTTCCTTTTCTGGTTATTTCGTCCATAGCTGGGTGCGCTTTCGCTTTCTTGTTTGTTTTCCTCGTGGATAGTTTGGGACGGCGCACATATGGTGTGCCTTCCATGCCCCTTTTCAGAGCGTTCATGCTCAATTGGGTCGCGGCTCTAAACGCGCCTTTTGAAGAGCTCCTAGAAAAACTAGGTGAAACCGAAGATGTTGAAGTCACCCTTCTAAAATTTGATTCTTACAAACCTAAAGCCGCTATTATCGTTCCCCTTGTTCATCCCGGACCCTTCAAGAACATTGGAAGTAGTCTTCTTCCTTCTCTGCTAAAACGTGATTTTGAAAAAGAGTTTGGCTGCGACACCTGTGTTCCTCTGGGCATCCTTGGTCATGAGCTTGACTTAGCTTCACAAGCGCAGAACCAGAAAATAATAACTCATGTGATAGAATCCGCAACGTTTCCCGCTTCTGCTGAGAAGGCAACACCTTTCGTCAAAGTCACCGAGGGATTCGCCACTGCTTCCTGCCAAGTTTTCGGGAAGACGGCTTTCCTTTCGTTTACTCTTGCTCCAAAAACCACTGAAGACTTGCCGCAGGAGCTGGGTCGCGTTGTTAATGAGGAAGCAGAAAAGCTCGGACTTGGATGTAACATAGTAGTCAACGCGCATAACAGCATCACTGACACGGTTGACGAAGTGTCTTTAGATACATTGCGTGCTGTGGCTTCTAAATGCCTCAAAAAAGCTGTTTCTCTGCCTTCTTACGCGTTTGAGGTTGGCGCTTCTACTGTTTTCCCTAAGGAATTCAGTTTGGAAGACGGTATGGGGTCAGGCGGGATAACTGCCGTCGTGGTTAACGTTGCTGAGCAGAAAACCGCCTATGTAGTTATTGACGGAAACAACATGGTTTCTGGGTTACGCGAAGAAATACTCTCAGCTCTCAAGTCTGCAGGGTTTCATGAGTGTGAAGTTTTCACAACCGACACGCACGCGGTAAGCGCCGTGGTTCTGGGACGCCGTGGCTATCACCCTGTCGGCGAAGCCATGAACCATGAGACGTTGATCGGTTACATTAAGGAAGCCGCCAAAGCGGCTGCGGCAAACTTGGAATCCTGTAAGGCTGGATGCTTGCGCTTGGTAGTGCCTAACGTTAGAGTAATTGGAGAAGCTCGGCTGGCATCTCTATCTCTGCTTGTTGATAAGGCTCTCCGAAGGGCGAAGCAAATAGTTGCCCCGATTTTTGTGTCTGAAGGGCTGCTTTTAATCTTGCTTCTGGCACTGTTGTAAGCTAGGTAACGCAGGGATTTTAGAAACAGCCTTTTCTGTTTTCTTAACTTGGATCTTTTAGTTTTTTAGCTGTTCGTCGAGGCTTTCTTTTCAGGTCTGTTCCGCAGACTTCGCAGGTTGTGGAATTGTAGTCGGCGGGGTATTTCCTGTGGCAGGCGGGGCAGTATCTAATCCACTCAAGAAGGCGGCTGATGCCAAAAGTGGCGAGAGACATAAACTCTATCCCTATCTGAGTGGCGACGTTCTGTATTGAATAGTCGTCTGTGACGATTTGAGGCGTGCATCCTTCTGCCTTAAGTTCTGAAGCTAACGCCAAGATTTGCAGGTCGGTTTCTGACAGGAAAAACGCGTCTCCAACTTTTTTCGCGGATGCTTTAACTTTGTTCCAGTATTCTTCGGAAGGCGCCTTGATTTTCACTTTTCCGTTTTCTACGGCTGTTTTGAACCTCACCCACGACATTGAGTTGGCTCTTATTTCGTCTTCTACCGTGGGGGCTGTAACTTGGTCTTCACTTACTGAGAAAGGGTCAAATCCAGCCAAGAAGGCCGAGGTATCTAGCACCATGACTCTTTTACATGGATTGTCTTTCTGGATTTTTCATCACATTCCCTTGAACAGCAATCTGCTTCGTAATCGATGGTAGAAATCATCTTTAAACCTGATGAAAGAAGCCATGTTTTTGGAACGTGTGATAGTCAACGTAGGGTTTTTGGACGTTACAACTTGGCGGTAGTTTCCGTCAATTAGAACAAGCACTTCCTTTGGTCTAATAGCCTCAATCGTAACTTTGGACTCCGCTGAAAAAATAAGTGAACGGAACACTGTTAAGGAGCAAATAGGAGTTAAAACAAACGCCTCTACTTCTGGGTCCAAGACTGGTCCTCCTGCCGAAAGCGAATAGCCAGTGGAGCCTGTTTGCGTGGACACTATCAAACCGTCTGCTTGGCACTTTAAAATTGGCTCGTCATCTTTGCATATTTGCGTGTAGAGTATTTTTGAGGGTTCTCCCGCAGAAATGACAACGTCATTTAAAGCGTCGGGCATTGCTTTTCCATCTGCGGATACTGCAAGCTTGGTGCATTTTTCAATCTTGAAGTCGCCCTTTAGGGTTCTATCCACGGCGTTGCGCGCGTCTTTTGGTTCAACCTCCGTTAGGAATCCTCGAACACCCATGTTGATTGCTAATATTGGCGGTTCAGGCTCGGGGACTGCGAGGCAAGTTCTCAAAATGGTTCCGTCTCCGCCGATGGTTATTATGAAATCCGTTTTCATTTTCTTAAGCGGAACCGTTTTCGCTGGCGCATTAACTTTCCCCGCGATGGTATCTTCAATGTAAACTTCTAAACCTTTGTTTCTAAGGTACTCTGCTAATTCCTTGGCGAGTTTGAATGCTTGTTTCTTGTCGTAGCGGGCGACTAATCCGACGCTTTTCAACACTTTTCTCACCATTCAGGTAGATAGCGCTACCTTAATCTATATATGGGTGTTGTTTAAAATTGCTTTGAATAGATTAAACATGTGGTGAGTGTATGAGCAAGCCAGTTGATGTTGGAAGTTTACGCGTTGGAGGCTACATGATCGTAGACGATCAAGCGTGCCGCATAGTGGGCATCACCAAATCAAAACCTGGAAAACATGGTGCAGCCAAAGCAAGAATAGTTGCTATAGGCGTCTTCGACGGCGTCAAACGAAGCTTAGTTAAACCCGTCGACGCCAACGCAGAAATCCCCATGATCGACAAGAGACCAGGCCAAGTTTTCGCTGTTAACCCAAACGGCGTTCAAATAATGGACCTAGAAACATACGAGTACGTTGATGCTCCTTTTCCCGAGGAGGAGGACCTGAAAGCCAAGCTTACCGCTGGCGCCGAGATCGAGTACTGGAAGATATTGGGCCGAATCAAAATCGTCAGAGTGAAATAATCCCGAACTTTAGCTGTGCCATCTATCTGTCAAAGTTTATTTCCCCGTCCAGCACAGTATGATCCTGAAGCCAATGATGCATGAAGAGCCGTCTGAATTGTGACGATAGTTAATGGGGCTGAGGCTTCAAATTTTAACCCAATATTTCTATTTAACAAAACCTGCCGAATAATCTAACCTTAATGGTCTCCGCAGAGCAGCAAGAACACGAGAGCATACTTGGAGCCTAATAGTGGTTCTATCCAGAAACCTATGGAGGGGGTAGGTTCGTATTGGCGCTTTTCACAACTAAAAGCAACCATAGCCAACCCAAAGTTCCTGTCTTATGTACTGGGCTATAGTTCTGCAGACCCCAGTACAAAAATGCGAAACAATCAAAGCCTTAGACAAAGAGTAGGGAAACGAAAAGCAGAGGCTTATTTCAGTGGCACGTACATCGAAGACCGTGATGCGCCTATTCCTGGGGTTCCGTGTCTAACTGGTTTGTTTGTTATTGCGAACTCACCTAGGTAGTGTCCGATCATTTCTGGTCTTATTTCCACCGGGATGAATTCTTTGCCGTTGTGGACCGAAATTTTCACTCCAACCATTTCTGGCAGAATGATCATGTCTCGCACATGAGTTTTTATGGTGCCCTCTTCTCCGTTCTTGGCGGCTTCTTGCGCTTTGCGCATCTTCTCTAGCAGTATCCGCTGCTCAGGCGTTAAGCCCCGTTGTAGACTCCGTCTCTGCCTTGAAGGAAGTAGATTGATGAACTCGTCCATGGACATGCTTTGCAAACTGCTGATATCGTGACCACGATACATGAATTCTTTCGGCATTTTTCTTCACCTAAACGTTAAATCCCTTAAATCCTATAAACGTTCCGTCATCTCGTTCTTCGCTTCTTCTTCTGTCCTGCGCCTCTAGCCGCGATCAACCCGACCTTTTGCCCTGGCGGTGCACCATGCGAAACGGTTGTTCCCTTGCGTGCGCTCTTCTTGCTGCTACCATATGGATGCACAGCAGCCACCATAGCTCTTCCACGCGTTCTCGGATACTTATGCCCCTTTGCTTTCATCAGATGGAATTTTTCGCCTGCCTTAAGAAACGGCTTATCTGTTCTGCCCGCTCCGGAAACCACGCCTATGGTCGCTCTGCAGTTATCATTAATGTACCGGGTACGTCCAGACGGCAACCTAACCATCGTGCCTTGCGGCGTATGACCCACAACCGTAGCGTAGGCGCCTGAAGATTTTGCCATCTTACCTCCATCACCCAGTCGAAGTTCAAGATCGCAAACTATAGTACCTTCTGGAATTTTCCCCAATGGAATAATATTGCCCACTTCAGCAGGGGCTTTCCCACCCAGACTGATTTGCTGCCCCTTGAAAACGCCTTCAGGGGTTACGGTGTAACACGTTTCGCCGTTTTCGAAACGCACAAACGCCAAAGGTGCTCCACGTCCAGGATCATGGACAAAAGCTTCTATGACGCCGTTAATTGATGACTCAGAAGATTCCTTTGGAGTTATTGCTGGTGGATACTTCGCAGGAGCAACTCTCTTGTGAGTGGAAGCTCTATAAGTTGAGCCACCACGTCCGCGTCTTTGAACACGAATTCTTTTACCCATAAATCATGTCTCCATGTAATTTTATAAAATGCCAAGTTTGATGGCGACATCCGACGCCCTGTATTCTGGTTTAAGTTTAACGAACGCTTTCTTTTCGCCTTGAGGAGTTGTGAGCACAGTGATTTTGTCCACTTTCACTTCATACAGCTGCTCAACCGCATTTTTTACATCGCTTTTGCCAGCTTTAAGGTTGACTATGAAAATGAGTTTGTTATCTTTTTCCACCATGAGGCTGGCAGCTTCCGTCATCAACGGATAAAATATAACCTCAGTAGGGTCCATTATTCGTCTTTTCCTCCGCCATAAAGTTTATCCAACCGCTCAATAGCGACTTCACTCCACAACGTCAATCTGCCGGGATGTGTACCTGGCGCCAGCATTTCCGCGTTAAGATTGTGTACTGTGGTGACATCTACGCCTGAAATGTTGCTTGCCGCGTTAAATAAGCCTCTGTTTTCAGCCACTACGATGAGGGGTCCTACGGCTTGCTTAATTTTTCTGCCCCTGCGTTTGCCTTTGCCAGCGCGAATTTTTCGGCTGTTTTTTACGCGGTCAATGTCGGATAGGATGCCCAAGTGTGTGAGGACCTCTTCTACTTCTTTGGTTTTCGTTAACTCCTCAATTGAGCCTGTGACTATTAGGGGAAGTTGGGGGACATCTTCGATTGCGTGGCCTCGAGAGGCTACGTTTTCTTTTGAGGCTGTGGCAGCTATGGCTGAGAATAGGGCTAGGCGTGCTTCTTTTTTGGAAATGTGTTTCACAATCTTCTTTTCAGATCTCGGTGGGTGGGGTTGTCTTCCGCCTACTGTGCTGGGCGCTAAGGCAGCTCTTCCTCCTCCACCTTTTACTCGGGGTAACCTTGCTATGCCCATGCCTGTGCCGCGTGATTCTGCACTGGTTCTTTTTCCTGCCATTGGATCGCGACCTTGTGGTTGGAGCCTAGTGGATTGGATGGCGAGGACTGCTCGTTTTATGACGTCTGGTCTCAAGGGTGTTTCGAAAACGTCTGGGAGTGTTGTTTTGCCTATTGGTTTTCCTTGCAGGTCAAAGATTTTCGCGGTTTTTTTTGTGGGCATTGTTTTGTCTCCGTTATTTTCCTTGGGGCGATTCTAATGACGTGTAAGTGATTTGCGGGGGTGCTTCAGGCATTTCTTTTGGTGGTCGTGCTGGGTGGCGTAGACGTATGGAGCGTTTCTCTGTGCCTGGTATGCTGCCTTCTATGAGGATGTATGGCCCTTTCAGTTGGCCGTAGCGTATGTAGCCGCCTTTAACGGTTATTTCTTTACCGTCTTTGCCAATTTTCAGAATGCGCTTGTTGTACTCTGTGCGTTGGTGATAACCCATTTGTCCTGCGCGTGCAACTGAGTACATGACGTGGTGAGGGTTCCAGGGGCCGAGCGTGGCTACGCCGCGTTTGGTTTTTCGCCCTTTGTGTTGAAGTATTGCGACGCCCCAGCGTTTGACTGGACCTTGGAAGCCTTTGCCTGTGGTTATGGCGGCAGTGTCTGTGTATTGTCCTTCTTTGAAAACTTCTTCAGCGGTTACCGTTTTGCCTAACAGCGTTTTTGCGTATTCAAGTTGTTGTGGGATGGTTGCGCCGCCGATTTCGACTTCATTTATGTCGGGTTTCTTTTTGGCTAAGCTGGTTTGTTTGGGTTGTGTTGCTGTGATTACACGGATGGCGGTTGTTTTGTCGAGGTTTTCGTCGAGGTTTTGAAGCATTCTTTCAGTTTCAAAGTTTTCTGGGAGAACAAGTGCACGGTCGAGTTCTGCTGGAGGCGCTTTCATCCAGGCTTCAGTTAAATGCTTAAGCCCGTATGGGGTTTTTGTGTAGGTACGTATACCAATTATTAGGATCGGGGGAGTTTCTATTACGGTGGCGGGACGCACGACCTCTTTGCCGAAGTTTGGGCTGCGTTTTCGGTCTTCTATGGTGAATACGTAGGTCATTCCCGCTTTGTAACCTGTAAAGCCTAAAAGCCGAGGCGTGTCCGCGTCGAGTTTTGGCCAGTAGCGGATTCGCGCGACTGGTTTTTTGGCGCGTTTCCTAGGTAAATAAGCAAGTGAACCATGTCTTGGAGAGTGTTTTTTTCGGTGTCCCATTGTATTTCCGCTTCGCGTCTTTTAGCAATGACAAACTTAGGTAATAAACGTTACCGTC
>JAFGNM010000038.1 GCA_016927015.1 Candidatus Bathyarchaeota archaeon
AAATTTGTTGAAAACTTATCGGCGAAAGTTGAACAGTTAAGAAAGGAACTGGGTGAGTGAAACGCTTCCATCCAGGGAACAAGCGTTACAACTTCTCCGTGAAAACCAGTGCTCCGAGAAAGTCATAAACCATTGCAAAGCGGTTACAGAACTTGCAGTAGAGACTGCCAATGTGCTCAAAGAAAGAGGCTTGAAAATTGATTTTGCGCTTGTGGAGATAGGTGCTCTTCTCCATGACATCGGTCGCTCAAAAACTCACACTGTTCACCATGCAGTTGTAGGAGCCGAAATTGCAAGGTCGGCGGGTTTACCTGATTCTGTGGTTTCTATAATAAAAAGGCATGTTGGCGGCGGGATAACCGCAGGGGAAGCGGAAAAATTAGGGTGGCCAAAAGATGTTTATGTCCCAATTACTCTTGAAGAGAAAGTAGTTTCGTACTCTGATAAGCTGATTGAAAACTCGAAGCGAGCGCCAATAGGTATAACTATTGATAAGCTTTCTGAGGAAATGCGGTACGAAGCGGCGGAAAGAGTTCGAAAACTTTACGAGGAAATAACAGGTCTTATTGGCGACGATCCATGACTGCGTTGACTTTGCTGACAAAAATTAGTAATAATAACCAATTGAAGCAAATTGACAAAGCCTTAAAGCTTCCATTAAACGGGCTGGAAGTAGAAATTAAAATTCTAGGCACAATCGCTGACGGATGGGTTCAAATAAGCATTGAAGGGGAAGATAAAGGAATCGCCACAAACTACGTTATTAAAGAGAACGGTCTTTGCCCAAGCAATTTAGAGAACGTGAAAAAATTTTCAGCGTTGAAAGGTTACATTAGAAATATTGGAAAAAGTGGCGAAGAACTGGCGGTAGATGTAGGGGTTTTCGAGCCGAAAATAGTCCACGCAACTATACCTTTGCGTCATTTGCAGGCTGAGCTTGTGGATGGAAGGGAAATTTCTCTGAAAAAAATGGCTGAGCTTTTCGGTCTCTGTGACGGTTTACCCTTAGAAGTAACGGTTAGCGGTCTGGACGAAGAAGAAAACCGCATGAATGCTGAATTGTCGAGTGGGCAGGTCAGGAAATACGCGGTTTGGCGCGATTCCCTGCTGGATAGACTGTTGGTTCTTGGTTCTTCTCTTTATGAGATAAAGGCGACAATAGGGCGCGCAAAGCTAGACCGCGATGTTATTGATGTGGAACCTTTAGGAATGTTTGAGCACGCTTTGACGTGTAAGCTGGGAACGGATGCTGCAGGGTTGATACCTCAAATCGGCAGGAACCTAAAAAGCGCAAGGTTTGTGGTGTTTAACCCAAAAAGGCTAAGAGAATTCCTAAACGCCTAACAAATTAGGATTGAACTTGTAGCATCAGGTGAAATAGCGTGTGCTGTTTGGGCTTGTTGGTTTCTTCGCTGTTCTGTTGTGCGATTTTTGTCTTATACCCCCTCTATATATAGAATTAATTTCAGGTTGAACTTCTGCTGTTAGGCACGGCATGTTCCGAGTCCTGTTTTATGACCTTGCGTTAGGTTGTGGTTTGTGTAAACACTTCACTCCAACTGACTCCGAAGGGATGACTTCCGCTAACAGTCAAAAAATAAGTTTGGGAAATGAAACGATGAGCTTGAACAGTCCCTTGATTTATCCACTTAACGTTCTAATCCGCCGCACTTCTCCAGTGTCCGCCCACACCCCAACACCAAGACGGTTAACGCCGCCCGGGTAAACCTTGTCAAGATTGAAGGTAATCTCCCAGTATGGAATTAACGTCAGATATTCTTCTCTCTGAGTTGGGTGAAACAAGGCTGAAGCAGGTTCGTCCAGCACAACAAAATCAGACACTGCCTCACCGTCAGCTGTCCACGAGAAACCCTCCGCAGCGTTTCTTGCGATTTCAACAGCCTCCGCCATGTCAATGTTAACTTCAGTGCTTCCAATCTTTAACAGGAACCAGCCGTCGCTAATCTCTTGCAGAACACCGTCCTCAAAAGTAAGGGTCAAACTTTTTGGTAAAAAGTCAACGCCGTTTTCCGTGTACAGCCATTGAACCGTTCCGTCACCTCCATCGATGGACACCTTCAACTTTATATTGCTCTCTGTTATTTCGACGTTTTCCCCTTCGTTAACTAATGCTAACACGTTACTCATATCTTCCAAGTAAGACGCGTCTTCAAAAGAACTGAACCTCTGAACCAGATTCCCAGCAATTCCCAAAATAGTTTGAGGCTGAGGCTCCGCGTAGATTGGTGAACCCTCTAACAAGTATATTCGATACCACGACAGCATTTGGTTCCTAAACCTCAAAACCACATCAATTTTACTTTCACCGTTAGTAAGCGAATACCTTAAGATCTCCTCTACGACTCCGCCTAAGTCCGTACGTTGTTCCACAGTGTCGCTTAACAGAGTTGCATGATACGCTGCAACGTCAATTTGGATGACATCTTGAAGGAAAGTAATAGCATCGTCTGCACTAGCGCTCCAAGACAACAGCTGCTCATACCTTGACTCTAACAGCTCATGCTCACTAGACAACTGGTTCAAAGAAGCATACTGCACGTAGGACATGCTCGCGAAAAGAACAACCGCGATAACAAGTATTGCCAGAAGCGACCTCCATCTTAGAGACAAAGGGAAGCCGTGCTTTGACCGAACAGCCGGTGCTTCCTCCACGACCTTCATAGTATCCACAGAGGCTGCACCAAAAGTGGATAACCTATACTCCCCATTCTCCTGTCTGGACACGAGTTCACCAAGATTTTCAAGGTGATACGTCAAATGAGAGCTAGAGACTCCAAGCACCTCCAGCATCTGCGAAAAAGTCATAGGCTTATCCGCAAGCATACGAAGAATCTTCCGCCGCGCAGGATGCTTCAAAGAACTAAACATAATCGAGTAAATCTCTTCCTCTGAATCAGGCATTACCCCTACCTTCAACTACTATTATGCAGAAGAACTTAGAAAGCTTTGTCATAAACGCCGGTCAAAAACCCACTACAACCAGCCATTATCCCCAATTCTACCAAAAGTTCCGAAACTACTTTTGCCGGTGGTGGGCCGAGCCGGACTTGAACCGGCGACCTTTGGCTCGTAAAGCCAACGTCCTAACCAAGCTAGACGACCGGCCCACTCTTATTCTTCTGATTAAATCTGCCTTGCTAATCTTTAATTTTTCGTTTTGAAACCTTTTTCTCCATCAAGCTTTCGGCGCCGATTTTACCTGCATTACAGCTTTTTCGATGATGTCAACGGGGTTTTCAAACTGCGCAAGTTTAGCCGATACATCAACCTTGTTTCCCAAGTGCCTTTTAGATAGCGTCAGCACTTTTCGTGCATCGCTAATGAAGATGGGAAAACCTTTGCGCGCGAGATACGTGTTAACGTATGTTCGACCAAGCTCAGATATCACGATGCTTGGGACGCCTTGAAGAGCAGCCTCTCTCGCTATGGTCCCGCCTGCGCTCACAACCAAGTCCGCGTTTGCAACTATCCGCGCAGAATCCACAAATTCTTCTTTGCCACTGTATCGTTTGAGAAGAAGAACATTCCCGAGCGCCTCAAGTTTCCTCGCAACTTCCAATGTGGCGTCAGCTGTTTCAAGCGCGTAAGCGGCTTTGGTTTCTATTTCCCTAATAACTATCAGCGGCTTCTTAAAGCCCGAGTTTTTTGACGTTCTCAAATCTTTAATCCATGCAGTCTCGTCCACACCCTTAAACCGAATGATGTTACCTTGGCAATACTCTTTCATAAATCGGTTCGGCAGCGCCTCTGAGACAACAAGCGTATCAGCGAAGGGTATTGTCAATTTGTTTACAGCCTTAGCATGTGGCGTGTCCGCGGTCAAAATTATTGGAATTCCCAAACCGAATGCTGTCCGGCACAGTTCAACAGACTGATGAGCAATCGCTATCTCTGGAGGATTATCCCTAAACAATTTGGAAAATTGAATAATGCGCGTTGCGCTCTCCTCAAGTCTAGAAAAAAGCGTTGCTGGACTGTATTTTCCCACAACGATTGGGGTTTCGCCGAGAATATGTGCTAAAGCCAGCGTGTCAGGATGTTCCCGCGTAGTAAATATTACTTCGTGACCAGCTTTCCTAAGGCGCTTAGCGATTGCTGCACCGTACCGAATGTGCTTACCAGTGCACGCGTCATACCAGATTTTCACGGGTGCTTTTCACCTTTTATCCTGTTTTGCTCTGATGAACGCTTCACGTTTAGCCTCATACTCTTCCTTAGTCATAACTTCTTTTGCTGGAACCCCCATCAAGACCTTTCCAGACGGAACATTCGCGGCTACAACGCTTCCTCCGCCGATAACCGAGTTTTCGCCCAAAACCACGCTGGGCAGCACTGTAACCCCTCCTCCTATTATGACGTTATCCTTCACTATAGGAGCAGTTAGAAGATTGCTTTTGGGATATTTATCGTTGAGAAGCGAACTGTTAGGCGCGATGAACACTTTATTGCCGAGTACGCACTCGTTTGAAATCGTCACGTGGGCTTGTATGTTGCAGTTTTTACCTATAGTCACGTTTTTGCCTATATCAACGAAGCTTCCGATGCATGTGCCATCGCCTATTTTCGTGTTGTCGCCTATCACAACGTAGTTCCAAACAACAACGTTTTTGCCGAATTGAACGTTTACTCCAATTATTACGTCTTTTCCAGTTTTTGGCTGTGACATAATTATTCCTTTTGAACTTCAACGCTTAAATAGTTTAAAAATTTACTTAGTTTTTCTGTTGTAGGATGCGGGTAGATTGACTAAAGAAACAGTTCTCATAGTTGGTTTAGGAGAAATTGGACACGCTTTATTCGCGCTTTTGAAAGAAAACAACAGCTTCGCCGTTTACGGATTAGATTTAGATAAAACAAAAATGCGCGCAGCTCGCCAAGACCAGAGCAAACTGCCACAAAAAATAGACACGATGCATATTTGCCTCCCATGCAAAGACCAAGATAACTTCGTAGCAACAGTCGCCAGCTACGCAAAACAGTTTAAACCAAAATTGCTCATCATCAACAGCACGGTTCCTCCAGGAACCACCAAGAAAGCCCAACAGAGCTGCAAGTGCCTTGTCGCACATTCACCAGCCCGTGGAGTGCATGAAAGCCCTGAGCACATGAAGTGGGAAATGAAACGATGGACAAAATACGTTGGCGGGGCAAATGCGGAAGCAGCAGAAACCACTTGTAAACATTTTGAAAAAATGGGCTTAAAGGTGAAAACGCTGAAAAGCTGTGCAGAAACAGAACTGGCTAAACTCTTTGAAACGACCTACCGGGCATGGATGATTGCCTGCTTCCAAGAAATGCATAGAATATCGAGACATTTTGACGGCGACTTTGATGAAGCCGTAGATTTTCTGGAAGATACACACCGCTTGAGGTTAGACAGACCAATCATGTTCCCAGGGTTCATAGGCGGTCACTGTTTAATACCAAACACAGAATTACTGTTAAACGTCTATGACTCAGAGTTTTTGCGGCTAATTTTAAAGTCAAATGAGAAACGGAAAAAAGAGGTCGAAGACAAGAGCGTCCAAAAAGAAGTTGAAAAGGTCAGTAAGAGAGCTAAAGCTTTAGAGAAGGAACTAATGGATAAGAGGACAGCTTAGGGTGCCTTAATGAAGCTCGTTATGGTTAACGACTGCGCCTTTGTTGGAGAAACTTTACTCAAGTACATGCCGCCTGAACTGGAAAAACAGCACATCAAACGCAGCAGAAGCTTTTTGAGTAAAACTTTCGGTGTAGCGTTCAAGATTTTAAGGGCGAAAGGAGACGTATACCACACAAACTACCTTTTACAAGACTGCTACGTGGCAAACCGTTTAGGCAAAAAACCGTTAATTGGACACGCCCATGGAAGCGATTTAAGAATAAGCCTAAATCATTTTGCATGGGGCAGAATCGTCAGGCATAACCTAAAACATTGCGACAAAATTTTAGTCAGCACACCAGACATTCTCGGCATAGCTAAACGGTACAGAAAAGATGCAGAATACCTGCCTAACCCAATTGACCCTAAACTGTTTTATCCGAAACCCGCGTTTCAAAAAGGCAAAAAGAAAAAAGTACTAATCGCGAGCGATTCAAACTGGAGCGTAAAAGGAACGGACATAGCTATAAAAGCGCTGAGCAAGATCAAAGAAGTTGACGTAAGCATCGTTCAACAAGGCAAAGATTATGACAAAACAACGGCGTTGGCGTCCTCGCTAGGTTTAAACCTTAAAATTTTACCGAAGGTTTCGCATGAAAAAGTTAACGAGTACTACTGGGACGCAGATGTAGTAATTGACAGGTTTGCCCTTGGGTCTTTGGGAATGGTTTCGCTTGAAGCTATCGCCTGTGGCCGACCAGCGATAGCGTACGTTTCTTCGGAGTATCCCGAAAACAAGGATTTTCCATTAAAAGACTTGAAAGACGAAGAGACAATAGCGAATACGATAAGCAATTTGCCATCTGACTTGTGGGAAAAGGAACACCGATTTCTGAAAAAGTATCATGATGTGAAGAACATAGAATCACGTTTGCTGTCAATTTATGAAGAATTAGCGAAGAGATGACGAAAAAGAAATCGTGCAGCTTTTTGGTAAAAGTGCTTCTTCTACCTTAGATTACTCTGCTATACAGCAATTTGCGCTTGGAAATACGACAAATTTATTTTAGTTTAATACGCCAAGCATATTAAACAACTGGACTAGAAATTCAATAGTAATGCCGATGAGATTACGCAAAATGAAGAACAATACACTGGTTAGTGTTGTCATTCCAGCATATAACGCCGAAGAATTCATAGAAGATTCTGTGAAATCGTGTTTTAACCAAACACGCAATCATATCGAAACAATAGTCGTAAATGATGGATCAACAGATGCGACGGCGCAAAAGGTTAAGGACTTGGCTGATTTGCTCTCTAAAAATGAATTTAAGTTAAAATTGATAAACGTCGGCAAGAATATGGGTGCTGCTAACGCTCTAAAGGTCGGTTTTACAAGTGCTGAAGGCACTTACATTTGCTGGCTCAGCGCAGACGACATATTCACAGATACGCAAAAAATAGAAAAACAAGTTAGTTTTATGGAGAAAAATTCAGCTGCTTGGAGTTACTTTCGGGATTATTATACCGGTCCAAACCTTGCACATGCAACATTAGTGAGAAGCAGCTATTTACCACGCATGCGCATCTTGGACCCCTTGTTTCTTAATGATTCTGACTTGCGGCTGATGTCACTATTTTTCAGAAATCCCATAAACGGCAGTTCAATAATGATTAAAAGAAATTTTGCGGCAGAATTTGGTATGTTTGACCCTATTACCAGAAATGTTGATGCTGATGGCGATCTATGGATGCGCTATAGCGCTTTGAATCTGAAACTAGCAGCTCTGAAAGGCGCGTCTGTTTTCTATAGAGAACACGGTGGACAAACATCAAAAAGAAAGACGGATATGCTCTTGGGTTGCGAATTAACCAGAGTCAGAATGTTAATTACACTAAAGGAAAAGAACCGTCTCAAACGATTCATCAAAAAATTCGTTCCCTTCTTGTCTATAATCATAGAAACCAAATGTCACTTAAATAGACCCTTTACTTCAGAGTTTCTTTTCAACTATATTTTAACCAACAAAGACTGTTTTAATTTTTTGTTCAGGAGATATATTCGCAAATCGTTAAATGACGTGAAAAAGCACGCCACTTTTCTCGCATTAGATAAAGACAAATTTGAGAGAGACCTTGAATTGTTCAGGAGCAGCAATACATTCCAAGACTTTGAAAACTTGCTCTGAGATAAACTCTGAGGTAAAGTGTTTAGTTTTTTCAAAAATCAAAAATGATTTCTGAAGTGAAGCTTTTACCCATAACCCATAGGCTTAAAAGTTTCAGAAATGAATAGCAAAACGTAACATGGTTAGTGGCGACAAAATGAGCAAGAGCATTGTAGTCTTAGGAATAGGATACGTGGGGCTACCGCTTGCAATTATGCTTGCAAAGGTAGGTTATAAGGTAACGGGGGTCGACGTGAATGAGCAGGTTGTCAAATCCATCCGTAAAGGTTCGCTAACCATTAAAGAAAACAACATTGAAACGTTATTTAATGATGAAGAAGTGAAAAAGAACTTCAAAGTTGATGAAAAACCCTGCTATGCTGATGTTTTCATCGTTTGTGTTCAAACGCCACTGGACCGTAGAAGCAAATTGCCAGACCTGTCGTATATGGTTTCTGCAATAGAGTCTATTAACCCCTACTTAAAAAAAGGGAATTTGGTAATTATTGAATCCACATTGCCACCCCTTACTTGCAGAAAACTCGTAAAACCGTTGATAGAAAAAGGCACCAAGTTGGAAGTAGGAAAAGAAGTATTTTTGGCACATTGTCCGGAAAGAGTGATGCCGGGACAAACATTTCACGAATTGATTTATAATAACCGGATAATTGGAGGCATAAACCCCAAGTCGGCGCGTCTTGCCAGAGAGGTATATTCATCTTTTGTGGAGGGCAGTATTGAATTAACTGATGATGTTACTGCTGAAATGGTAAAACTCATGGAGAACACACACCGTGATGTCAACATTGCTTTAGCAAACGAACTTTCATTGGTTGCGGAAACCCTTGGCGTAAATGTAAAAGAAGCTATCAGACTTGCGAACAAACACCCAAGGGTGAAAATACTCAGCCCTGGAATTGGCGTTGGTGGACATTGTTTACCCAAAGACCCATGGTTTCTCATACATTCAGACCCTAAGAACACGAGTCTTATTCTGGCCGCCCGAAAAGTAAATGAGTCCATGCCTGAAAAAATAGCTTCCAAAGTAAGAAAGGTCTTGAAGGGTATAAGAGACCCTAAAATAATTGCTTTGGGTATGACATACAAACCAGATTCCGATGATTTGAGAGAAAGCCCAGCAATCGAGGTAATAAAAAACCTGAAAGAGGAAGGGTATAACATATCAGCTTATGACACTTTCGTCAAAGGGCATGAGTATGATTCTATAGTGAACATAGCGAAAGGTGCTGACTGTGTTGTTGTGTTAGTTGAGCATACGTTGATAAAAGAAGAGTTGGAAAAAACTGAGAATGAAATTAAAGCATGCATGAGAAATCCCTTTATTCTCAGAATTGGAACAAGCTATGAACCAGACACTTTTGACAGGAGCCAAAGATAGACTGCCGATTTTTGCAGATAAACTTAAATGTTCACTATGAGAGAAACAAACACAAAAAGCAAGGGGAACGAGTAAATGGCGTCTATTTTGGTAATCGGGGCATTTGGGACAATTGGGTGCCCTCTTGTTCAAGAACTTAGAAAACGCAAACATGAAGTGTTCACTGCTGACACTAAGCATGGTGAGGAGCCCAGCCATTTTAGATGCGATATTTCCAAGTACCGGCAAGTTGAACAACTGTTTGACAATGGTGATTTTGAATATGTATATAATCTCGCCGCCGAGTTTGGCAGGAAGAACGGAGAGGACTACTATGAGCAACTTTGGGAAACCAATGCTATAGGTTTGAAAAATGTACTCAAGTTACAGGAAAAAAAGAAGTTTCGTTTAATCCATTTTTCCAGCTCAGAAATATATGGTGAACTCGAAACGAAGGACGGTTTTCTCAAGGAAGAGGCCAGCGAAAAGCTACCTTTAAAGCAAAACAACGATTACGCCATTTCTAAATGGGTTAATGAGCTGCAAATTAGAAACTCCATGGCGACGAAGCAAACAGAAACATTAATCGTGAGGCTTTTTAACGCGTATGGACCAGGTGAATATTTTACTCCGTACCGAAGCGTGGTCACACAATTCGTCTACAAGGCGCTGCATAACTTGCCTTATGAAGTGTATCTGGATTACTACAGAGTTTTCATGTATATCGATGATTTGATACCGACTCTTTGTAACATCGCTGATAGGTTTAAGTCAGGAGAAACATACAATATAGGTGGAGAAGAATACGTGGAGGTAAAAAAGGTTTCCGATATGATTCTCAATTATCTAAACAAAGATGACTCTTTATTGAAGTATCTAGATGTAGACGTTCATAACGTTGTCAGCAAGAGACCAGACATCACGAAAGCAAAGAGAGATTTAGGACACAAACCAGTGACTCCGCTTTCTGTGGGAATACCGATTACAATAGAATGGCATAAAAAGCAAATGCGCAAAAACACCCTTTTGTGAATAAAGAACTGCCCATTTTAAATGCTTGAAAACTGATCTAGCGAAAAAACCCTTAACTGAGAAAGCAAAATATACTATATATAGAAGTAAGAATGAACGACGAAAAATTACCCCACAGTTACGACTTGGTTTCAGTAATTATTGCTACGCATAATTATGGCCGCTATATTTCTGAAGCAATTGAAAGTGTGTTGGCACAGTCGTATCCTAACGTTGAGGTAATTGTTGTTGATGACGGTTCAACTGACGACACTGAAGTCATAGTTAAAAAATATCACAGGATCAAGTACGTCTATCAGAAACATATAGGGCAACCTACTCCTGCAAGAGCTAGGAACAATGGGGTCCGACTCAGTAAGGGCAAATACATTGTTTGCTTGGATGCTGACGACCAGCTTCTTCCAAGCTATATCACGGAGTGTATGGCTGTCATGAAGACTGACCCGAAGATAGGGATGGTTTGGACAGGCTCACTATTGTTTGGGAATGACCCCGAGCGCCTCGTAAGTAGGTTTTATCTTCCACAAGTTAAAAACCCTCACACGCGATACAGCTTTTACGCAACGCCAGGTGGTCCCATCGGCGCTGCCCTGATCCCAAGAAAAGTCTTTGACGATATAGGATTCTATGACGAACGCTTGGTCTCTATTGAGGACCTGGATTTTGTCATCCGCCTTCTGCAGCATCATTGGAAAGCTAAGAGCATCTGCAAGCCCTTGCACAAGTACCGAATGCACAACCTGAACATGCATGAGCAGATGATGAAACTTGGACTAAAACAACTCTACAAGAGATACCCAATGATGTATCCTTACCGAACGCTGTACTATCTCGGTCTGCGCACCTACCGCTTCTTCAGGCATCCGACATATACCGCTAACAAACTTCATGGCAAACTGCAACAAATTATGAGTTCGCAGCCAAGCAAAACGACCGCGAACACGAAAATGACGGATGCACGTTAAAGGTTAATAAAACGTCTGCTTGTTAAATGAGAAAGTCAAAGAACCTGATTTTCCTTTATCTCTCATTTTGAAGGGAAAACCGATTTTGGATGTTTAGACTTGACCTGGCTGTCCACTCTTCCCCAGATGAGGTGGACATTGAGTTGGTAGAGTCTCAGCAGTGGATACGCCCAAATCATGGTCGGGCATTTTCTTTTAATAGCAATTTGGAGAGCTCTAACAGGACTCGTCAAGAGTATTCTGAGAATGACTGCTAACTTTGGGTTTTCTTCGTGTATGCAGTACGGAGTTTGAGCGCATAGATGGCCCATTTTGTATGTGTGTTCCAAGCTTGCCCTTAAATCGTCCTTCACATGCAACGAAACGACGTGGTCATCGATAATCCATTTGTAGGGTGTTTCCAACATCATCGTTTTCATCGTGGCTATGTCTGTGCAGATGGGACAAATCTTTGGAAATCCGCCCATAGACTTGATGACTTTCGTGCGAAATATGTTATTATCTATGCTGAACATAGGCGGTCGTCTTCCAGTGGTTTCATACTGCCAATCAGTTAGGAGTCGGAGTACTGGGTGAGTTAAAATCCTCACGCCTTGGGCGCATCCTACGGAAGGATTCTCCATGTGTTTGGGAATTTTGTCCCACCATTTCTTGGACAAGATGATGTCTTGTTCGACGCTAACGAAGAAGTCACAGTCCACATGCCTTAGGGCTTCATTTGCCCCGCTGGATACCCCGCGGCCCGGATTTGCGTAAATGTTCCAGTTGAAGGCTTTGGCGATTTCAACAGTTCGGTCAACGCTGTGATCATCAACTAATATTTTGTGGCAAACATTTTCATTTGGGATTACCTCGTCTACGCGTTTCAAAACTTCTGGAAGAAGGGCCTCGCCATTCTTAGCCCACATGACCAAATCAACCTTGTCAACCATAGCATCACATGCGAAATTTTCCACCTAAATAGAAATGATGTTGGCTATAAAAGGCAATTGGGAGAACTTTCGGTTTTCTTCGCCATCAATTTTCTGACCTTAGCTGGTTTGAATTTTTAGACTAATACACAATCCAATAGATCTAACAGAAGACATTTTGATATTGCATTTTGAAAGGGCTACCTTAACTACATAAAATTGCCATAACCCGTTGAACCTCAATGGGTACTCTCGGAGCTACAATGGTTGTTGCGCATCAGACACCATGCACCACACACAAAAATTTCTAATTTGTTACGTTTCATTTCCGTTCAGTTTTTGTCACATAGTGTCAGCTATAATAGAGATATGGCATAAAATGCCCAAGTACCAGCACGCCAAGCCAACATTTGATTTATTAACTTTTAGCATTTATTCAAAATTAATCTGAGGTGCCTTGTAAGATCATTTCAGTCATTCTGGATGACGAGAGTTCCTGTCTGAAATTATTGCACTACCAACCGAGAAAAATATGTTTCAATTTTTCAGAGACGACGCTGATGAAATAGTTTTGTCGAGTGACCTAAATTGAGATTCTTTATTCATCATGTAACAAACTTGGTCGTAGTTCTTATTGGCAGAAACTGTTTCCACTTTTCGCTAAACATACTCAAAGTTGATATGTAGTCTGGTGAAGTAAAGTCCCCTTCAAGTGTTCTGCTTTTATGTTGACACTTTAATTGCATCGCCACAACGTCGAAGCCCAACGCGTAAGCCTTCATGCAAAGGTCGGCCCCATAGAAGTGAAATCCGAAACTTTCGTCAAACGACAGCCCCTGCCTAAAAACTTGTGAGTGCACTATTAGACACATTTCATCCAATGTTTGAACGGGTGCAACCTCTTTTAGTCGACGACCGAGAAGCGTACCATCTGTCTGAACTATCATTCCAACACGTGTAACCTCCCCGGCACGTGTACCTATTGGACCATATACGGTTTCAACATCTTTGCCCTTCAAACGGGACTCTAAATCTTCTTCTAGTATAAAGTCTTGATGACAAAAGACAAACCATATATTTTCCTGCAAATATTTTTGAATTACTTTGTTGAAGAATTTTGGAAGTGGTTCTTTGTCTGCGTTGTAATATGCAATGACAGTTTCGGGTGGCACATATGGACTTGAGGAAAAGCATCTTCTAAAAATCTCTGGTCTATTATAAACGACCACAAATCTTACTTTCACAGAAGAATCAACGAAAGCGGGCTTTTTCCGCACCCAAACTTCCATTTCAAAAGGGATTTGAAGTTTTTTCCCAAATCGCGATCTCTCAAAACGGCGTAAAGCTCTCCAAAGCAAAGTCGACTCAAAAGTACTTGAGCAAATTTTCTTTAAACTAGAAGTGATTAAACCCTCGTAGGTAAAGGTAAATTGAGTGCTCTTGAAGCCCAGAAGACTACATTCTTGTTTGAACCAATTTTCGTCTAAGTAATTGAGGTGATAGGGCATCACAGCCCCGCTTCCCTTTCTATGCGGAAAACGCACAATCACTTTTCTTTTTGCGACCCGGCACATTTCTCGCAACATTAAAAAGGGGCTTCGAACGTGCTCGATAGTGTGGCTTGAAAATACGACGTTAAACGACTCATCCTTAAATGGTAGATGCATCGCGTCTGCTACTATGAAGTTTCTTGTTTTCTTAGGAGACATAAACTCTCCTTGAATTTGGTCGCCAGTCTGAGGATTAAGACCACCTCGGAAGAAGTCTATGTTAACGTCGCCTTTCGGTTTTGAACCGCAACCCACATCAAGTATTCCAAAGTCTATAGACGCTCCGTTAGTCAAAGGACGCATTCTCTTACTACTTCTCCGCGTATCGCCATAATACAATCGTTAATCATAGCATACATTGATTTATTAATTATGGGTTATAAGCAGAGAAGCATACTCGGCAAATGGGGCAAGCCGTTCAGAGCATTAAGAGAGTTTATAATTGGATGGGCTTTTATTTAGGAAGGACGACAGAGAAGAAAATGATGAAACTGAGACTAGACGTGGATTATCCTTATCCTTCGAGGGCGAAAAGTTTTCTTTCTATAGTTCTAAAAAGCAAAGTGGGAAAGGACTACCTGAAAAACTCAAAAATAATTGCAAAAATGATCAATGAATCCCCAGTTGAAGTCAAAGCCTACTGGTTTTTCACACTTCATACGATACCTGACAGGGAACTGTTGAAATTGCTGGATGAGGGCAAACACGAGGTAGCTCTTCACGTCATAAACAACCCGTATGCAGAATGGGAACTTCTGAAGAAGACTACTAAACAAAAGATAAATTATTACACCGTTCATGGAACTAACCGTTTGTTAGCCCGCGTAATGTGGAGACGAAAACTTACAGAAAACAGGATTGAAGTGCCAGAGGACTTTCCGTTGAAATCTTTTCACGATCGTCCTACTTCCCCTTTGGATCATCTATCGTTTATTTATTCTGTTACAGAGGTAGAGAAAGGCGCGGAAAGTTTTATCGCCAAAGGAGGGGTTTTAGAGGTTCATCCTGAGTGGCTTTTCAATCGAGGAATAATCAACCGCAGAGGGCCATTCTATGAGACGCTAAAGAATATTCTGAAAGTAGACAAGGAACTTGAAACTCTGGTAATACGCAAAAAGGGTTTTGTTAGAATTTCCAGCGATAGCGGAGAGTACGTGAGAGATATTGTTCCAACGAATAGGTTCATTGAAAAACTCGGTGATAGAGGAATAGACATTTTTACTTTCATCGAGAGAAAATGGTGTCACACTATTTCTAACCCCTCGAACAGTTGGGTGAAAACAGAAGATAACATCGCACTTCTTCAAGTGACAACCTATGATGAATGGTGGAAAAACATTGGAAAGAAAACACGCAATATGGTTCGCAAGGCTGAAAAAAACGGTGTGAAAACAGAGGTTGTTGAGCCGAGCGAAGAATTGGCTGAAGGAATTTGGAAAATTTATAATGAGACACCAATAAGACAAGAGAGAGCTTTTCCACATTATGGAGTATCGGCTCAGACTGTTACCCAAAGCGTGTCTTCAGCGCAGAACTGCACTTTTCTCGGCGCATTCTTTCAAGATGAGCTTGCAGGTTTTATACAACTTGTCCATGGCGACAAAATAGCTGTTATCTCTCAGATACTTTCTTTACAGAAACATTCGGACAAAGCAGTCAACAATGCGCTAATTGCCAAAGCGGTAGAAGTTTGCGTAGCTAAACAGTTTGAGTGGCTCATGTACGGAAGAATGGGAAATCACCCATCCTTGGACAAGTTCAAGCAGAGTAATGACTTCTCCAGATTTCCCGTAACTCGCTACCATGTCCCTATAACGAGGAAAGGACGAATTGCTGTAAAAATGGGGTTACACCGAGAGGCTAAGGATGTTCTTCCTCAACCAATGAAATACCAGCTCATCCCGCTCTATAATTGGATAAACAGAAACAAAATGCGAATAGAACTACGCTTAGGTTCATAACGGTCTTAACAGTGATAGTTCACGATTTTTGAGTTTCACTGGTTATGAAAGTGAAAGTAAGGTACTTGAAATGAAGCGCCGTTTAGCTGCTGCATAAGATTAAATACTTACAGGGGTTATGCAAAGAAATAAATCAAAGGTGTCCCTGTGGCAAGAAAAGAGATCAGACTACAATACTCGGGCTACGTTATATTCGCCGCCAAATTAATTAGCGTGGCAACTGGACTGATTTTTCAATTCATGCTGGGGCGAGCAATAGCAGCCGATAGCCCAGAATACGCCATATGGGGTAACATTAACACTATTCTCCCGTACTTCACATTGCTGTCTGGAGTCGTGCCCTTCTGGGTTATGCGGTGCGTAGCAAGAGGGAAAGACGGAGCAACCAAAACAGGGCTCGCAATAAATTTGCTTTTTTCCGTAATAACCACAGCTGCTTATCTAATCATAATCCCGCTTTTCTTGCCATTGCTTCTTTCCGAAGCTGGAGTCTCTAACCCTGCTGTTTATCTGCCTTTTTACCTTATAGTTTCGGTTCAGATAGTTGAAGTATACCTAATGGGGCTCTTTGAATCATGCCTTCAAGCGCGTACGCCACATTCAGTAGGCTACGGTTTAATCTTGCAACAAGTGTTTAGGGTCATTATAGGCTACGTGCTAATCATCCAGCTAGGTCAGCCTCTCCTAGGCGCGGTGGTAAGTACAATCATTGCGATCTCCGTCCAAGCCGTCTATTACTTTAAACTTCTTTCGGGCGAATTGAAACAGCGCATACAATGGGGTTATGTAAAAGAGTGGCTTAAAGGTTCAGTTTTGATCGTATACAGTGTTGTCGGAGGCGTAATCGCAAACTTCGTTTTCATTATGCTTTTTTATTATGGAGGATTTATTAGTATGGACATATACTATGCTGCCCTTCAGATTGCGAATGTCATCACTTATGCTGGCTTTTTATCTTTCGCACTTTATCCGAAACTCTTGACAGAGAAACGAGGCGAGGACGTGACGGCTTCGATGAAGACGGTGTTGATGTTTGCCCTTCCGATGACCATTGGAGTCATATCGTTATCCAGCTCGTACATAGTACTCCTGAGGCCTGGAACTGCAATGTACCCGGGCGTAGAATGGGTGCTTGTGGTTTTGGCGGTGGATTCTCTGGTTGCGGTGGTGTCTGGCATTTATGGATCCGTTCTTAGCGGAGTCGAAACTGTTGATCGTGAGAGATTATCGTTCAAATCACTGGTTCAAAGCAAATTATTCAGGTTTTACTCTTTGTCTTACGTGCATTTTGCTATAACAATTCCAATTACCTATTACATTTTAACAACATATGCTTTACATCAACCCTTGGTGGCAGCGTTCTCGGTCTGCTTGGTTAACTCTATAGTGCGGTTCGCCATGTTCCTGCTCTTAGTTATTATGGTTCGCGGAATGTTCAAGGTCGCTATACCATGGAAGAGCATAGCGAAGTATGGTTCGGCTTCCACAGTTATGGGCGTTGTGTTGTTCCTTTTGCCCTATACAAATAGAATATCAACGACCTTGGCTTGGACTGCTGTGGGCGGCATAATTTATTTAGCTCTGTTGATGGCAATAGACAAAGAAGCCCGGGGTCTACCTAAGGCTATAATGCAAGAAATTAGGGGAAAGAAAAAAAGTGAATAATCTTTTGCCCGCGCGTAGCTAACACCATGTACACTTTAAAGCAGCAGAGCAGCCAAAATATCATGTAACGCTTCTTTGTTAATACCTCTAAAGATGGCTTTTCCGCTTGAGAATACGCGGAATGAAATACTTCGAAACGCGAATTCAAAAATAATTCCAGAAAGAGAATTCTTCAGCTGAGCTTTATTACGAATTTTGGCAATGGCTTCATCTTTTTTGTCGTACTTGAATGTGACTACGGCGCCTTTTTCTTCGCCGCATGTCTCCTCAATTCTTGCCACGTAATCTTCAACTGTAGCCATTAGAACTGCTCAATCTCCTTCAGAACTTCTATGAAGCGGTCGATTTCTTCGCGCGTGTTATAAATGTAGAAGCTTGCTCGAGCCGAAGATTGCAGTTTAAAAATTTGATGTAATGGTTGTGCACAGTGGAAACCACTGCGTATCATAATTCCATAATTGTCAAGGAAAAGCGCGACATCATGTGAAGATAAACCCGCAATGCCGAACGGCATTATTCCGCACTTGAGTGAATGATCGCTGGTTCCATAGAGCATGAGTTTGGTGCAGCAGTTCTGCATTGTCTTTGTAGCGTATTCAGTCAACATTTTCTCGTATTTTAAAACTTCAGACATGCCTATGTTTTCTAAGTAGTTGATTGCTTCCATCAACGCTGCACTGCCGCAGATGTTGGGGGTTCCAGCTTCAAACTTCCACGGCGGATCGTTCCACTCTATGCCGACCCGTTCAGTTTTTTGGTTGAATGATACTTCTTTAATCATTTCGCCTCCGCCTTGGAAAGGCTCCATGGTTTCAAGGAGGTGTTTCTTGCCGTAAAGCGCGCCTATACCTGTGGGTCCCAGCATTTTGTGTCCAGAAAAAGCCAGAAAATCCGCGTCTAAGTCTCTAACATCCACGGGCATGTGAGGAACAGATTGAGCGCCATCAACGAATACCAATGCGTCGTGTTCATGGGCAACTTGGGCGATTCTTTTGACGTCGTTGATTACGCCGCTGACGTTTGAAACATGGCTGAGGCTTACAAGCTTGGTTTTGCTGGAGACTTTGCTCTCGAAATCCTCGTAATCCAGTGTTCCGTTATCGTTCACTTTCGCGTACTTAATTGTGAACCCGCTTATTTTCGAGATTATCTCCCAAGGAACAATGTTGCTGTGGTGCTCCATTAGAGACACCAAAACCTCATCTCCCGTTTTCAGGTTATGAAGCCCCCAAGCATACGCGACTAGGTTGACTGCTTCGGTTGTGCCTCTGACGAAGATTATCTCTGCCGCATCTTTTGCATTGATGAACTTGGCGATTGTCTTCCGCGCGTTTTCATGTAATTCTGTTGCTTCCTGAGAAAGCGTATGAACTGCCCTGTGTACGTTGGCGTTGTGGTTCTCATAAAAATCCTTTATGGCGTCGATTACTTGGCGGGGTTTCTGCGTGGTTGCAGCGTTGTCAAAGTAGATTAGGGGGTTGTTGTTTATTTTTCTTTTAAATATTGGAAAGTCTTCGCGAATCTTCTGGGGGTCTAAAATTATTTTTCATCCGCAGCCTTCAGTTTCTTTGACAGCTTTTCAGCGAGTTCTTCCTCTTCGAGCGCCTGTTTCTCCTCAAAAGTTAATTCTTTTGGCAGCCAGCTTGGAGCGGAACCCTTCTGCTCATAGTATTTTCGGATAGCACGTTTGACAGCGCCCACAGCAAGGATGCCGCAGTGAAATTTGACGCTTGGCAAGCCACCTACTTCTTCAGTTACTTTCTTCCACGTTACGTCTTTCCACGCGCTCTCAACGCTTAAGCCTTTGATCATCTCGGTGACTATGCTTGCGGTCGCTATGTTCGCGGCGCACCCGTAGCTTTCGAACGAGATTTTTTCAATAACGGATTGATCGTTGATTTTCATGTAGAAGGTTATCATGTCTCCGCATGCGGGGTTCCCTGCAACCGAGATAACATTGGCGTCTTCCAGTTTCCCAAGGTTTTTGGGGTTTCTGAACAAGTCAAGAACTTTCTGGGTGTAAGGTAAAGGTACACGCGACACTTTTCAATCAACTCCTGTAGAGCCCACTATCCCTCTTATTCTGTTCACTGCGTTAGGTAACACTTCTAAAACATGAGTTATATCTTCTTCTGTGTGGTACCGCGTGGTCTTCATCAGTATGCTGCCGTGGGCTTCGCTGAACTTGCGACCTATGGCAACCAGAACGTGACTCGGCTGAAGCAGCCTTCTGCTGCACGCGCTACCGCTTGACACGTAAACGCCTGCAAGGCTTAACTCAATCGTCAACGCTTCGCCTTCGCATCTTAAGAAGCTGATGTTGGCGTTGTCAGGCGCTCTCTTGCCGCCTTTTGGACCGTTAAGCTTCACGTCCGAGAGCTTCGCAAATATGCCGTCTACAAGCGTGTCTCTCAACATGCGCATGTGCTTCGTGTTTGCCTCAAAATCCTGAAATGCCAACTCAGACGCCTTTGTGAAGCCAACAATAAGCGGGGTGTTTTCAACTCCTGGCCAAAGCTTCTGTGTGCCTATCTGCCCCTCTAAAATCTTGTCCACGTTCACGCCTTCTTTCACGTAAAGCGCGCCGATTCCGCGAGGTCCTAGAATCTTATAGCTGCTGACGGTTGCCAAGTCCACTTTCAAGTCTTGCACGTTGAAGGGGATTCTGCCGTACGCGTCTGACGCGTCGGTGTGGAACAGAGCGTCGGGGTTTTTGTCTTTAACTATGTCCAACGCTTCTTTAACTGGCTGGACAGTTCCAATCTCGTTGTTAACCGTTGCGATGCTTGCCAACACGGTTTCCTTGTCCACGGCGTCTTTAAGCTTCTCAAGGTCAAGGAAGCCTTCCCCGTCAACTGGGATTTTAGTTGTGGTGAACCCGAACTTCTGCAGCAGTTCAGTCACATGCAAGACGTTTATGGGTTCAATGGCGGAGATTACGATTTTTTTGCCTTTGTGCTTATTGGCGAACGCAGACCCCATTATGGCTAGGTTGTTGGCTTCTGTTTCGCCCGGCGTGAAAGTTATTTCCTCGAGAATTTTTGTGCCTAAGAACCGGCTGATTTTTTGGGCTGATTCCATTATGGTTTCGAAGGCTTCCCAGCCTGGCTTATGCGTGAGCGTGGGGTTGCCGTAAGCTCGCTGGTTGTAGTAGGGCAGCATGGCGTCAACCACGTCTTTGGGAACTATGGTTGAGTTTTCGTTGTCCAAGTAAACCTCGCGTTTTACGCCTTCATGTGCTTTAAGCAGGTCTTTCACGTTTTCAACCATAACATATCCTGACCTTTTAGAGAATTAACAATTGTTACCTTTAATATCGTGGTTTCAAGTAGAAAAATGTAACCGTGAAAAACTGGAAACGGCACGATTAACACTATAAATCAGCTTTTGCATAGTGTTGCTTAACTAATTAAATGATGGCGCATGTAAGTGAAAATAACAGAGTTGACAGTGCCCGAGTCAGTAAAGGAGATACTGATTCGTTCTGGAATTGCCGAGTTGTACCCTCCTCAGGAAGAAGCCGTACAGGCTGGAGCCTTAGAAGGCAAAAACCTCGTTCTGGCAAGCCCAACCGCGTCTGGGAAAACGTTGACAGCTGAACTTTGCGGTCTTAAGCACGTTTTAGAGAAGAACGGCAAGGTTGTTTACTTGTCGCCTTCGCGGGCTTTGGCGAACGAAAAGTTCGACGAGTTCAAGAAGTACACGTCTATCCGCAAGGCAGACGGGAAAAAAGTGAGCGTGGGCATCAGCACTGGCGACTTTGACAGCGGCGACTCATGGCTGGGAAAACACGACATAATAGTGACGACCAACGAGAAGGCAGATTCGCTTTTGAGGCACCGCGTCAAATGGATGGATGACATCTCGCTGGTGGTTGCGGACGAGGTGCACCTTTTGAACGATGGCGACCGCGGTCCCACGCTTGAAGTGGTGCTGGCGAGACTCATGCAAATCAACCCTGACATACAGGTTTTGGCGTTGAGCGCAACCATAAACAACGTTGACGAAGTCGCAAGCTGGCTGAAAGCTGCCTACGTGATAACAGAGTGGCGCCCCGTCTCCTTAAAGGAAGGCGTGCTTTTGCATGAGGAAATCCAGTATAAGGACGGCGACGCCCGGAAAATCGAGAAAAAAACGCGCGACACAACCATAAACCTTGTTTTGAACACGGTGAAAACGGGCGGTCAAGCGCTGGTTTTTGCCTCAACGAGGAAGAACTCGGTAAGTTTGGCGAAAAAAATTGCAGCCCACACAAGCGAAGTCTTGTCTAAACCGATTAAAAGGACCTTGGCGCATGAGTCGGAGAAGATTTTGTCTGCAGGCGAGAGGACGCATATAAGCGAGTCACTCGCGGGGCTTGTGGAGTGCGGCACGGCTTTTCACCATGCTGGTTTGGCTGGTGCTCACCGCCGATTGATTGAGGATTTGTTTCGGCAGGGAAAAATTAAGGTGCTTACGGCTACGCCCACGTTGGCTTTCGGCGTGAACCTTCCAGCGCGCACGGTGGTTGTTCAGGATTACCGGCGTTGGGAGGCAGGCTACGGCTGGTACCCTATAGCGGTTTTGGAGTACAAGCAGATGGCTGGCAGGGCTGGAAGACCCAAGTACGATAAGGTGGGTGAGGCAGTGCTTGTCGCCAAGACTACTGACGAGGCGGACTATTTGATGGACAGCTACATTCTTGCGCGTCCAGAGAGAATCTGGTCGAGGCTGGCTGTTGAAAAGATAATCCGCGGGCACGTGCTGGCGACAATCGCTTCGGATTTCGCGCACACGGAGAACGGCATCTACGAGTTCTTCGGAAAAACCTTCTACGCGCACCAGTACGACGTGAAAGCCATCAAGAGCATCGTAGC
>JAFGNM010000039.1 GCA_016927015.1 Candidatus Bathyarchaeota archaeon
CTCGCAGATTACTATAGTGAAGCTGGAATTTTCAACAATGCTCTTTATGCGGTAATCACAGCAATCGCAGGCGGGATAGCTACCGTGGCTGTAGTATTCATCGCACTTGTTGACTTTCTAGCTGAGCTTGGTTTATCAATCGGAAACGTGGCGGAATGGTCAACGGAACTGCCGGCAATGGACTGGACAACCATTGGTTTTAACGTAATAGGGGATTTTGTTGCCTACATACTATTGGCTTTGGTAGTGCTCTTCGTCTTCGTCATAATCACCGCTATCTTGCTTAGGAAGTCGCTGGGGCTCCTGTCAGCAAAAACAGGCGTAGGCTTGTTCGGCACCACAGGGCTACTGATACTGATAGGTGCAGTGCTAACAATCATCGCTGTTGGTCTTATCCTCATATGGGTTGCAATGTTGATTCTTGCAATAGCTTTCTTCTCAATAAAGCCGCAACAAGCACAAGCTACGGCGCAGGCTGTAACACCATCCCAAGTGTAAAGGCAAAAATCAACCCCTTTTTTCTTTTTATACGGTTTAAGGAACATACAAATTCTCCTGTCGAATTATTTGATTTTCAATCTTCTGATAGCTAAGCAATTTGTAGGATCATGAAAGCTACAAAAAAGAAGTTTATTTTATGTTTTCTCATTTTCGCGTTTGATGTTTGCGTTTCTTGAAGTACACCAGCACACCTACGCCAATTATCGCTATCGACGCTGTGGACGCCGCCACCAACGCAGTCGGAAAGTGCGCTTCTACGCTGAAGGTGATTGTTTCTGAGACACCAGTGTTACCCAACTCGTCCCTAGCGTACACCGTCACATTATGCAAACCATTCGACAAACCATCCAAAGTAACGTTGCCCACGACAGTCACGTTATCTTGCCCGTCGAGGCTGTAGCTCATCCACTCCGCTGGCTTGTTCACCGTGAAATTCAAGGAAACACTGCTCGCATTATACGTCTGGTTTACAGGCGAAACAACCTCAACGACGGGCGGGACAGTGCCGTAACCAATGGGCGTGTACTGCTCATTCACCGCAATCGGTGTCACTAAACCATGCAACCATGCTGGCTCGGTGTATTGTCCTCCAATCGCGTATAAAACATCATCTACGACTGCGACACCAAAATTCTTGCGGCGTGTAGGCATGGCAGTAGCTGTCGTCCAAGCGTCATCCTTAGGATCATAAATTTGATTAGTAGAGGGCGGAAAAGACTGCTCGCACGCTAAGCCTAAAACATAAACTTTTTGAGGAGCGTTCACGCCAGCTGTGGCTACAGCCGCACCCCACTTGACAATAGTCGTTCCAGAAGTGCCTCCGCTCCAGCTGTCAGTTTCCGTGTCATAAATCACGATCTTCTGCTCGTAATATTCAAAAAATGTTGAAGAATTAAAAGTTGAAAACTCAAAAGTAACAATTATCTTGTTGCCTACAGCAGCCGATACAAGTGAAGAGTCATAGTCTGGGTATGGCTTAGGCATACGAGTTTTGGTAGCCCACGAATCATTTTCTGGGTCATAAACGTACGGCATCGACCCGTCCATAACGTAGATTTTCCCGTTTACCACGTGGGCTTGCATTTTCATTCCCACGTTTGGACATGGCGTTTTGGTTTCCCACATATCCGTAACTGGATCATAAACCTCGTTTACCCCAGACGTAATATATGAATGGAATAATCCCCATTCATCAACAGTAAAGCCGACGGCTCCGCCTATGCAGTAAATCTTGTTTCCATAGGTGGCTATGGCAAAATAGTCTCGTGGAGTCGGCATAGACGCCTTGTAAGTCCACGTGTCCGTTTCTGGGTCGTACTCCTCGTTTGTCCCTACGAAACCGCCTTTGAAGCAATCAGGCGGATACTTTCCGCTTGCGGTTGTGCCTCCTATGGCGTAGATTTTGCCGTTAACCACCGCAACGCCCAAACCCGCTCTTGCCAGGTGCATCGGCTCTTTGGTTGCCCATGTGTCTTCGGCTGCGTCAACTGAGGAAAACACGGGCTTTGCTGCAATTATGCTTGGTGCTGTCAAGAAGAAAAGGGCAAACAGCAGAGCCATGATTTTTCTCATGCGCATCCCTGATGTTACACTAGGGTGTTCCCGCAATTAAAGCGTTTTTGTCAAGCTTTCTTGACTAAACACGCTTTTCTTAGTCAAGGTTTCTTGACAAGCCGTCATATTTGGATTCTAATAGTGGTTGATTGCAGAAACCTATAGGGGGTAGGTCCGTATTGGCGCTTTCCGCAATCAAAAGCAGCGTCAATCAAACTGAATTCATGCTCTAAAAGGTAAGCGCCGTATTTTTCGAGCACAACAGTTTTAAACAGCACTATGCCAACCATCACCAACAAAGGACCGAAACATCATGGACGCTTGGCGCTTAATCCCACTTGAAACCCATAACGCGTTTATGAACATGGCAATCGACGAAGCCATTCTGCAATCACGCATGGAAAACCTCGTCCCAAACACACTCAGGCTTTACCAGTGGCAGCCCAGCGCAGTCAGCATAGGCAAAAACCAAAACCCAAACGACACCGCGTACGTGGATAACTGCCGCAAACTCGGCGTCGACATTGTCCGCAGAAACAGCGGCGGCGGAACCGTATATCATGACCAAACAGGCGAATTAACCTACAGTGTGACCGCGCAGACACGTGACCTTGACGCAACAGACATAACAGCGATCTACACGCGCATCTACGCTGCAATCACCGACGCACTCAGGCTTCTAGGCATACCAGCCGACTACAGCTCAGGCAACCAGAAAAACTGCCCAAACCTCACCGTAAACGCCCGCAAAATCAGCGGCAGCGCCCAAACCGTAAAGCGCAATGTCGTCCAGCAACACGGCACCCTCCTGCTGAACGTGAACTTGCCCCTGATGTTCCAACTTCTCCGCATAAAAGGCTTAGACAACTGCAGCTTAGCCGCCCAAATAGCACAGCGCAAAATCACTTCAGTCCAAAACGAACTAGGCCACGCAGTCACCCCGGAAACAGCCGGCAACGCCCTCACACAAGGTTTCAAGGCAACACTGAAAATCCACCTGAACCCTGCTCAGCTAACCCTGTACGAGCAAGCGCTCGCCAAAAAACTCTACACCAACAAGTACGCAACCGACAACTGGAACCAAAACGCGAAAGCCTAATCCTGCTTCACCAAACGCCACCTAACACCCTGCGCCGTATCTTCCACAACAACGCCCAGTTCACTCAGCCGCACACGAAGAGCGTCAGCAGTAGCCCAATCCTTAGCTTTCCGGGCTGCCTCACGCTTCTCAATCAACTCTTCCGCTTCTTTAGGCAATGTTTCTGTCTCCTCAACTTTTCCGACCACGCCCAATACGCCGTCAAACCGATTCATAAGCGCACCAACCTCGTCTGCCTCACTTCTGCTGACCACGCCAGCATCAAGCAACACGTTCACCTCACGCACAAAATCAAACAACACCGCCAACGCCACACTCACATTCAAATCATCATCCGCAGCTTCACCGAAACCCAACTGCACCCCACGCAGCAACTCCGCAACTTTTCCTCCACTTCCCTTCCCCGGTGCATCCTGCAACCGCCGCACAAAATTCCGCAACCGCTCCACCGCCGCACCCGCAGCGTCCAACGCTTCAAAAGTGAAATTGAACTGAGCTCGATAATGCGACGACAACAACAAATAGCGGATTGCAATCGGGTCGTAACCTTTGCCAAGCAGGTCTCGTAGCGTGTAAAAGTTGCCGAGTTTCTTCGCCATCTTTCGACCTTCAACCAGCAGATGCTCGTTGTGAAGCCAGTAGTTGACGAATTTTCTGCCTGTGGCTGCTTCGCTTTGGGCGATTTCGTTCTCGTGGTGCGGGAACATGTTGTCGATTCCGCCGCAGTGGATGTCGAAGGTTTCTCCTAGGTACTTCATGGACATGGCTGTGCATTCGATGTGCCAGCCGGGTCTGCCTTTGCCCAGTTCGGTTTCCCAAAAGACATCTCCGTCTTCTGGTGTCCATGCTTTCCACAACGCGAAGTCCTGTGCTTCCTCCTTCGTGTACTCATCCGTTTTCACGCGCGCGCCTGCTTTGAGTTCGGCAACTTTGATGTGGCTGAGTTTGCCGTAGTTTTTGAATTTGCTTATGGCGTAGTAGATTGAGCCGTCTTGGCCCTTGTATGCATAGCCGTTTTTGATTAGTTTTTTAATGAGTGCTACCATTTCGGGGATGTGGCTGGTGGCTTTTGGGTAGTGGTTTGCTGGTTTGATGTTTAGGGCTTTGCTGTCTTCGAAGAACGCTTTTGCGTAGTGCTCAGTGTACTGTTGCAGTGGGATTTGCTGTTTCTGGCTGCCTCTGATGGTTTTGTCGTCCACGTCAGTCAGGTTCATCACGTGGGTAACCGTGTAACCACGATATTCCAGCCACCGTTTCAGCAGGTCTTCAAACAGGAAAGCGCGGAAATTGCCAATATGCGCGTAGTCGTACACAGTGGGTCCGCACGTGTACATTTGCACCTTTCCTTTTTCTATGGGAGTGAACTTTTCTTTTCGGCGAGTTAATGTGTTGAAAAAGCTGATGCTTGGCGTTGCAGTGGTCATTTGTTGTCCTCTGTGAGAGTATGGATGGAAATTATTTAAGCGTTCCACTAGACCTCTCGCGCTCGGAAAAGACTATAGCCCCCTTAGGGCTTAGTAATTTCTCAGGTGTTGTTTCTTTCATTCTTTCTCTCTCCCTAGAGTACTCATATCTTTTCTATTTCGGTATTTAATTCTTTGAATGTTCATTTTTTCTCGCTTCATTTTTCATCATTCCTTGTTGGGATTGATATGCGCCCCTTCACGGTGTGCCTGTTCCGAAAGAGTAAACTTTAAGCCTCAGCGACTTCTGGCTCGAACAGAAGGAAAAGTTTACCTTGAGGACTGCGAAAGCAGAAGGCACTTTTGTGGATTGGCGGAAAAAGACGTGGTGTTGGTTTGCGGTCATTCCTGTGTTGGTCTTTGACTGCGTTGCCCTTCAGTTCAGATAGGGCATAAGTGGTCTGTTTCCCAGAGCGGATGGATGCGAGTTTTTCATACGCGCTGGATAATGGGCGCGCTTGATATCATTCACTTAGCGTTAAGCGGAGATATGTCATGTCTTTTTCGGTTATTCTCTCCAATGGCTTAATTTTGAATGCGCTTGAGTAAAGAGGACTCTCAACAACTATGGTGTGGAATTCACCGTTCTCTCCAAGAGGGTCTATGTGTCGTGTTCTTGACAAGAACTCTTCAGCCGTTTTACTGCTTATTGTGAACCCTAACCACTCTTCCGTTAGATATTTCGTGTTTACGCCTATGATTGTAGCTTTGAATCTTGGCTGACTGAACATTTCTCGGAACAGAATTGATGTTTTCATTCCGAAAAGAGGTTCAAGTAGTTCTATGCCTGCTTGGCTGCATATGTTTTTGAGCCACTTTATGTGTTGTGGAACGTTTATGTCTCCAGCAACGAGTGCATCAACGTTAAGTTTCTTAAGCGAATCGACAAGTTCTCGTTCACCATTGCGGAGGTCTACGATTGTGAAATGTTTGTTCATGGATTTTGCTAGGGTTTCTAGGGCTTCAATATTGTGTGCATGAGGTGAGTCGAAGGTTGGAATTTCGTGAAGCAAATGCTTAACTTCAACACCTTGATTTTCAACGGCAGATATGGCATGAACCGATTCTTTACCACCCGAGAAGAGACTCGCTGCCAACACTTTTGCACACCTTTATGACCGCTATTCGCTTTTCCGAATATTTATCTTATGGAGACATTGTTTTCGGAACCAGATATGGAGCGGGCACAAATGTGGTCTGTTTTTCAGAGCGGATGGGAACGTGTTTTTCATACGCGCTGGGTAATGTCTGGACATAACTTGGGTTCTCTGGGCATCCTCTCTTCCCTCGCGCGCGCCAACGATTTGCTTATAAATTTTTCATTGCTTTCTTAAGTCTAGATAGTTGTGAAGTTGTCAATTCCTTTTTTCTATCTTCTACTATTCTTAAGAACATGGCTTTGTTTTCATCATCAATCGCTGGAAGACTATTCTCAAAATGCATTGCTACATCACGTGGTATGCATTTCTTTAATTGAGAAAGTAGGATGGGTACGACATCTGGCTTACATGATTTGTTAGAAGATGCAATTTTCGCTATTGCCTTCACACCCCAAACAACAGTTATGAGTGTGCCTTTGTCAATTGCTTGTTTGACTGTATCGAGATTAGCGCATATTTCTTTAGTTTTCAATTCTGCGATTGTAGAGAGTGCAATCATTCCACCCCAAACCAATCGGTTGTTCTTGCTTTTCAGAAGGGCAAGAAAATCTTCAACATAGTCAGCGATTAGATGGGGCTTCACATAGCCTATATGGTATAGAACTGCAAGACAGTCACTCTGAACGCTTTTGTTTTTGTGTTTTAGGTTTGCCACAAGTTCTGCGATTCCAGCTTTATTTTCGGTTTCAGCTAGTGTTTTGGCGAGTTCTTTGTTGGGGACTTCATCACGCCTATTTTGAAAATAGGAAATCTTGTTCAACACCGACATAATGGGCACTCCCTGACAAGCTTCTGATTGTTTGAAAATACTTTAAAGTCTTTGGTAGTGAAGTTCTGCGCGCGCTTAGGTTTGGTCGGTTTCTGGGTCAGGATTCCAGACATTCATTAATTCTTCAATTGTCATACTTTCCATGATAATGATGCCCAACAGGGTTTCTTCTTTGATAACATCAAAATTAATTACTCCTTTCTCCATTAGTTGCTTAGTCTTATTCGATAAGTTGACCCACTCTTTGAAATCGTCAAGGCAAAAACCCAGATGCCTAAATGCGTTATGAAGTTCCTCTTTATCCTTTCCAAACTCTTTGAGAAACGGCTCAGAGTATTGTTCAATTAAATCTGCTTTCTTCTCAAAAATTTCTTTCCATTTCTCATTCCATATTTTGGGTTTTGGTTGAATCAGCAAGACTGCAATTATGCCCTTAAACCGTAAATGCCACTTTTTGTCGCACCTTTGAAGATAGCCCTTTTTCTCTAAATCTCTCAGTCTCTTGTTTAGCGTTGAGTGAAGGCTTTGTTTTTCGTATTTTTTTCTCGCGATTTTGGCTGTTAATTCCCATGCTGTAAGTGGTCCGTTATTGTATAGAAGTGTCAATGCTTGGACATTGTGTTCCTTTTGTTTTCCTTTAAAGATTCCTATTGTATCCATTATCGCTTTTCTCTCCTTGCAGAGTCGCAATATCGCGATATAGCCTTCTAAAGCTATATCTTCACTCTTTAATATGTTTATGGTCGGGGCTTGTCAATTGGTTAGGTCGCTGACAAAATCGCAAGAGCAAAAGGCTTGGCTTGATTGCGAGCAGAGTTTTGATGATAGTAGCACGACTAATGTTCAGAGCGAGTGGGGAAAACACGGGGAACATGAGCTTGTTGGACAAGGTAAAATTACTAACCCTGATACGTGCGGTAAATTCGGAGGCTTTTGGGGCTGTCCTCGAACTGAGCTTCATAACAAAACGACTTTGGATGGCAAGAATCACAAGGGCAAGGTGTATGTCAAGAAGGTTTTTCATAGTTGCGACAAACCTTCTTGTCCTATCTGCTATAAGCGGGGTTGGGCTGTCCGTGAAGCGGGCAATATCGAGAGTCGCATAAAGGAAGCAGAGAAACGTTTTGGCAAGGCAGAGCACATAGTCGTCAGCGTTCCGAAGAAAGATTATGGTTTAAGCTTTGAGGCTTTGCAGTCCAAGGCTACCAAAGTTATGGCTGCACGCCACATCTTAGGCGGCTGCAAGATTTTCCACGCTTTCCGTTATCATAGAGCTAACGAGACGTATATTGGTGAGCCTGCGGGATGGTTCTGGTCTCCGCATTTTCACGTAATTGGATTCGTTGACGGCGGGTACTCGCGTTGTCGCCACTGCAAGAAGAGCACGTTGGACTGTTTCTCCTGTGATGGATATGAGGGTCGCACAAGGCGTTGCTATGAGAAGGATGGGTACATCGTGAAGGTTTTGGGTTCACGGAAAAGCATCTTCGGTACAGCGTGGTATCAGCTCAATCACGCTTCGGTTAAGCGCGGTGTTACTCGCTTCCATGTAGCCAGATGGTTCGGGACTTCGAGTTACAGAAAGATGAAGATACAGAAGGGTGACAGGATTCAGCGGAATATGTGTCCAATCTGCGGAATGGATTTGGTTCGCTTGCGGTACATGGGGTTTGATTTCGACAGAATCATAGGTGAATTTTGGATTCGCGAGTTTGAAGATGATGCCTTCGATTCAGCTGGCAATCCACTTTGGGTGGAGGCGGATAGCGGAAGCTATGGATAAATGCGAATTCTACCCAAATAGCTGTCTTGGGCATTATTCAGTTAAAGTACACGGGATTGAAGTTTACGTTCATCTTCTTCCTTGGTATCCTGTGATTGATGTTCTCCAGCTTTTACGTGATGGCTCAGGGGTCAACGTGCTTCATAGCAGATGGGATTACTGCCGAGATTACGAGTTTGAATTATGGTGGCTTCTCGAAGGCTGTGACTGGCGAGAAAATGGATAGGTACGCGTAACGTTTGGCTTTTGCGTATCCTTTCGGCATAAGCGGAGCGACCAGCGAAGCGGGAGCGCAGCGCGAGAAGGGACAAATGCCAATGATGCTCATCTATGCTAAAGAATAACTTATATTCTGATTGCCATGTTTAAAAATCGTCAAGTCTTGGCGCTCTTCCTTTCAGGTGGTCAAGTAATCGTGTCATCTCTTGGGGATTTTGTCCATTCCATTTTTCCTTTGCATATTGCCATGCGTTAATATAATTGCCGTTTTTACAAACAAGAATCATATCGTAAAAATATGAGCCTTTACCTACTCTAATAGACTCAACGTAGGGTGTTTTTCTACGTTTCTTGAAGAACGTTGTCTTCAATTTTTCCATATAAAACCGTAGAAATTCTTCTCTGTCAAGCGCATTTTCGACCCAAGAATTATCTCCAAAAAATTCGTCCAGACAATGTTGATTTTCTAATGCTGCAGTTCTTTCAAAACTTGAAGTAGGAAAATTAATTATAATATCCGATTTTGTGCCAATTATATATTCCATGTTTTCCCAAGTTAAATCAAAACCTTCCATGTCGACAAAAACCAAGTTATGGTAAAAAGGGTCATTGAAGAGGTCTTTGATTAATTTGTTACAATCGCCTTGTTTAGGCTCTGTTATTCTGCCCAGCAGTTTGGAATTTTGTTTTAAAGCCTTGTATCTTTCTTTATTTCTTTCTATAAGGATATAATCATCAAATGGTTTTAGAGCAAAATGCAGTACTGCAAAAGGAGACCCCTTGATTATATCGCCTGTTTCGACTATTTCAGTTGTACCTGACCCAGCGAGGAGGTCTATGTATCTTATTCTTCCTCGCCAATTCTTTTTCATTATAGAAGTGTAAACATAAGCCCATGTTCCTAACAGGACTAATTTAACTAACGACCAAGGGTGACCAGGGTAATGTTTATTGCAAACGACCATACCTTTCTCTAAAAGAAGCTTACTGATGTTTTTTTCTTTAAGTTCAAGCTCATGTTTTGTATTCATTTTTTCTTTCCATTGACAAGTTGATTATACTCAAACCAAGCAGGTCGGACAGTTTTCCTTATAACTAGTGAAATATCTGAGAGTTTGCTTAGAAGCTGAGTTGTTTTTTTCAATGTAGGCTCTCGTAATTTGCAATGATAGTTGTCGTAACCTACGTAAACAAGAAATGGATTAATCTCGTCTATCCATTTGACAAATGTTTTCAAATCAAAATCTAAAATGGGTTAAATTGAGACCATTTTCCTTTTCCAATCAAGAGCTTTCATAGCCTCAAATCTTTCGCTTGGAAGTGGAGCATTTGACACTTTGTCCACTTGAATTATTTCGTCATTTGTTGTTTCGATGGTTGCTCCAAGGATGGAGTTAACTGGAATGTGGGGTAGGACTTCAAGGTATCTTTTAGGATTCTTTGTCATAAAAAGGAAGTCCGCTTCTGGAAATTGCCTAATATGAGTTAAAACTTCCAGTATCCATTCAGATGGTATGAAGTCGGCAAACATATCACCCATGTCTGAAACAAAAACAAGGTCTCCCTTTGTGAATTTATTACGAAATTCGGCTTCATTTAAGCGGGGGTTAAAGCCTTTAGCATATCTTTTGCTGTTTTTTAGTTTAGTTAATGCTAGGTCTTTTGCCCAACAATAGCTACAGTTGTATAAGCAGCCTGAAATTGGGTTCCAAGTTGCAGTGACTATATTGAACATTTTTCTGTGATTATTCTTGTTTAGGCTGTTTTCCATCAAATTCTTGATTTGAATTAGAGTTTCGTTTTTCTTAAGTAAATCAATGTATTCTTTTTCAGTTATTGCGGTAAGACTTTTTGATTTGGTCGTGATAAGCTAACCCTCGCGTACTCGCTAATATAAGGCTGAATGGCTTTTTAGTCTTTTTTAACTGGTTCGGCGCATCGAAAAACGAAGGATTATTGTTTCTTTACAAATAATTTGATTCCATCGTAGTCCATTTCGTATTTGTAGCCTTTCGCCAAAAGTTCTTTGGCTTCTGTCATGGTTCGGGCTTCGGCTACATCCAAGTTTTCTTGCGTGCCTGTTTCGATTGCTTGGATTTTTGGCGGTGTATCTTTTTCTATTGGCTCCATTTTTGGGTATATTCTTAGGTTTTTGTATGCTTTCCGATATGCGGTTTCTAATTGTTCATCGGTCGGTTTACTGTATGCGCCTCTGCAGTTCACTAGTTCGTGACCCATCATCTGGTCTATCCAGTTCACGTTTACGTTTGCTTCTTCCATTGTTGTTTGAAAATATCTTCGTAAACTGTGGGCTGATACCTTTTTAATTCCAACTCTCAGAAAGGCATTTCTCACTAATGTACTCATATTGGTGCGTGACATTGGTTTTACTTTTCCTGTTGTCCATGTTCGGAAAAGTGGGCTTTCTCGTGTAACTGTTTCAGGTGCAATTAATCGGCTTCCTTTTCTTCTCTTATCGAGATAGGCTTTTAGTGCGGTTATGGCTTCTTGTCCTATGAAGGTTTTAGCTAACAGTTTGGTTTTTTGGGTTATTCTCTGTATTGGGATGACGTCCGCGTTTGGGTTGTCCAAGATTATGTCGCATTTCAAAAGCCTCATGTCGCTTACTCGTAGGGCTGAGTCTTTGAGAGTAAGTATTAATGCTGTTGTTGTGAGTTTCTTTCTCGCGCTAAAGTTTAGTGCTTTGAAAATTTGTTCTTTGGTTGCTCTTTTTGCGCCGTTGCTATCTCCTTTCGGATAATCGCTTTTTCTCATTATCAACGGGTAATAGTGTGCTTCAAAAAAAGACCTTACACTTGCGTATATTGTTTGGAGTGTTAATGGTGCGTAGTTTTTCTTTTTCTGTTCTGCAAGGAAGGCTTTGAATAGGCTCTCAAATCTTCTTTGAACTTTCCTGTTCGGGTCTGCTACGTCTTTGACTCTTTGTTCTAATACTTGGTCTGCTGTCATGTTTACGAAACTTAGAAACTGCTTAAAGTATCGTAGATAGTTGTATTTTGTTCCATCTGCTTTGTTCACTAACTCGTCTTGCCAATATTCTAATGCTGACCTATTGTCAATTTGTGGCAATCTTATATCTACTTTAGGTTGTTGTGTTTCGCCAAAAGCCCCCTTATATAAAGTACAGATAGTTTTGAGAGAAGGTGGGTTGAGTTTTGGTGTGTGTTTTTGTGTTTGGGTTGGGTGTTATATCTGTTTTGGGAATATTGTCTGTGGTAGAATAGAGATTATTATATATTAATACATTGGATGTCTTGGAGAGCGCAATGTTCGGCAGATTCAAGAAAAAACCTGAAACAGAAGAACCCAAAGTAGCCAAGGTAACCGAGGACCCAAAACCCAAAGTAACGGAAGAAACCAAACCTGAAATAACTGAAAAACCTGAAACAGCAAAAAAACCAAGCAAAAAAGTGAAAAAAACCAGAAAACCAGCTAAAGCCGCAGAGGACACCGGTCCACAAAGTCCAAAAGCACCTGCAGACGTAAAAACGAAGGAAAAACCGTTTGTCGGCATCAAAGAATACAGTTCAGTCTCAGAAATCGCGGAGAGCATAGACAAAGAACTAGCTGAAACAAAAAGCGCACTCGGCGAATACCTGCGCCAACTAGACGACAGAAGAGTCGTAGCCGAAAAAACGCAAAGACTGCATGACGTAGTCGCCAAGATAGCAAACAAAAAGCCATCTAAAGACGCCCCGAACCAAATAGACGTAAACGGCTTAGAGATAGTCTTGGACGCCACCGCCCTAAACGAATTAACAGCAATCGAAAGCGTAGTGAAAAGCCACCAGCAACGCCTAATAGCTCTACAAAAAGCCCGAGAAGCACTGGAAACACTTAACCAAGCAGGCGACACTGAAGGAATAAAGTACCTAGCGCTTGAAAGAGAAGGAATCCCCGAACAAATTCTACTCAAACTCGCATAAACCGGGATGGTATCCATTTATGAGCCGTTTTGAATCACTTTTAAACAAGATTCAAAACATGTTTACAGACTACTGCGAATTCAAGAACCTCTGCCCTTACTTCGATCCCGACCAGTTCACATGTGTTAATAATGGCGGCTCACACTGCGGAAAATACCGCCGGTTCAAAGCAGAAAAGACACTGAACGAGCCTGCAAAACCAAACGAGACTATATAACACATTTTAAGTATGGTGCTGTTTTGTTCGTTTTGTTTAAATATTAGTGTTGGAATGTTACTGTGCAAAAGAGGAAACTTGAGTATGGGTTCCAAATCCCCAAGAGGCGAATTCGCCGCAAGGCAACTCAAAAAGAAACGGAAAAACTTCCGTTGGTCAGATCGCTATTTTAACCGCCGCATGCTCCGCCTAGACGAAAAAGTAGACCCCCTACAGGGTGCTCCGATGAGCCGCGGCATAGTCCTAGAAAAAGTAGGCGTTGAATCCAAGCAGCCGAACAGCGCCATACGCAAATGCGTCCGCACACAACTCATCAAAAACGGACGCCTCATAACCGCGTTCCTACCCGGAGACGGCGCCCTAAACCTCGTAGATGAACACGACGAAGTCATCGTTGAAGGCATAGGCGGCACAAGAGGCGGCGCAATGGGCGACATCCCAGGAGTCCGCTGGAAAGTCATCAAAGTTAACGGCGTAAGCCTAAAAGAACTCGTCTACGGACGCAAACAAAAACCCGCACGGTGACCAGAGTGAGCAAAGCAAAACAAGACATTTTACTCTTCCAAAAGTGGACCTTTAACGAAATATCAGTTAAAGACCCTGGTTTACAACGATACATAAACTTGACACCCATGACGTTGCCACACAGCATGGGACGCCATGAGCATCAACGCTTCCGCAAAGCACGCGTAAACATCGTAGAACGGTTCATAAACGGCTTCATGCGCCCAGGCAAAAACTCAGGCAAAAAAGCCCGAGCCACCAACATGGTGAAGCACGCTTTCGAAATAATCAACATACGCACAGGAAAAAACCCCGTAGAAATCCTTGTCCAAGCCGTAGAAAACAGTGCACCAGCAGAAGACACCACACGCCTCAGCTACGGTGGAGTCGTCTACCACCTATCCGTGGACATCGCACCCCAACGCCGCATAGACCTATCGCTCCGCAACCTCACCGAAGGCGCACGCAAAATCGCAGCCAACAACCCGCGCAGTCTACCCGAAACAATCGCAGACGAACTGATCCTCGCAGCAAACAACGACATAAAAAGCGCAGGCGTAGCCAAACGCAACGAAATCGAACGCATAGCCCAATCCAGCAGATAAAACCGCAAATCTTCTCTCTTTATCTTCTTTATCTTCTCAAAAACGTCCGTTTTACACTCTAAATCTTAGTGTGAATCTCCACAACATCCCCATCTTCCAAAACAAAATTCAACCCAACTTTTTTGGGACTAAAGGGCAAACGCTTAGCCCACACCATAGCAAACAAGAAATTATGAACAAACTCTTTATGAATATTCTTCGCTAAATTATTAATCGTAGCACCACGTTTAAGCGTAAACGGGCGACCCGTCTCTTCCTTTGAACCGGGATCTTTAGTGTAGACACGAATAACCCCTAAACTATCAAAAATTGCTTTGCCTAACTCGTCAAGGCCCTCTTTATATTCACAAGACACAGCGATAACAGGCAACTTACCATTAACATGCTTCTTCAATATACGCAGGTTCGCCTCAGCGCCTTTTAGGTCCAACTTGTTTGCCGCAATCACCGCTGGCTTATAGATGGTGGTTTCAAAAATTGCGTCCTCTACATCTTCCAACCGGACATCACCGCTGATTCGTACGATGGCATCGTGAATTTTGTATTCTCGCAATAAATCCTCCACATCGCGCATGCTGCAGTCAATCAGGTGGCCAACAAGGATAACTCTTAACGCCGTACCAGCATGGCGACGGTCAATAACCACACGCCCACTTGGCTTGTTTACCAAGACACGACTCTTCTCTAACTCAGCCAAGATCAACTCTAACTGCTCAATAGGATTACGTGATAAATCA
>JAFGNM010000040.1 GCA_016927015.1 Candidatus Bathyarchaeota archaeon
CGATACCGTTTTCTGCTTTCAGATGACGCCCAGTATAAGCATAATACTTCCGACGTTGAATGAAGAAAGGGGTATTATCGAAACTCTAAAAAAAATAAACAAATTGGACCTCGACAAAGAGGTTTTGGTAGTTGACGGCTTGTCAACCGACAACACGATAAAAAATGCTAAGGCTTATGGCGCTAGAATTGTTATTGAAAAGAGGAAAGGTAAAGGCGTAGCCATGGCTACAGGCGTGAAAGAAGCAAAATCGAATATGATTTGTTTCTTGGATGGTGATGGAACTTATCCGCCAAGATTCATACCAAAAATGTTGGAATTAGTGAAAAATTGTGATGTTGTGGTTGCTTCTAGATTACTGAGAAAAGAGGGTGCTAACGATTGTATGAACACCTTCCTTCATTACCGCTTTTTCCCCTTCATATTTAAAAACTACTTGGGGAAATTCAAAACTTCTGAGCCAATAACAGGCATGCGGTTACTGAGAAAAGAGACATGGAATAAACTGAATTTGAAGTCCCATGACTTTCTTATTGAGACAGAGATGGAAGTCAAGATGGCGAAAAACAAGATGAAGGTAATTGAAATCCCAATCCCCTGCATCAAAAGAATAGGTCGCAGCAAATGGGACGCGAGTTGGGGGACACTTTTTAAAATTAGAAACTATGTTAAAATAAACGAGAAGTACCTGAAAGACTTGGTTGTTATTAGATACCCTCGTGTTTAGCGCTCACAAATAGGTGTGCCGTTTGGTTTTCCTTTTTTCTTGAGCAGGCGATTACACAGTCAATCTGTAAACTAATGCGGGGATAGCAAAAATAATAAAGGCAAAAGCGGATGTATTTTCATGGAAGGCCCAAAATGTTTTAAGTGTGAGGCATCGCTCGACTCTTTCACGTACATTGATTATCCTTTTGGAGGAAAGTTGATGGCGATAATTTTCTGTGGAAAATGCGGCGCTGTTCAAGGTATAGCAGCAAAGGAACTATGAAGCTGATTAGCTGAATTCGAAGTCTGCTCTTTTCAAGCGTTGTGCCCAGCGTTGCGGTCCTGAGAAGGTAGCGCGCAGTGAAGTTACTGGTTAACAGCCACAAATGGAGTAAATCGTCTCATTCTCTTGTAATTACGGATGCCATGTTGGAAAACTTTGCAAGCTTCTTGTTGTGTGTGATTCTGCTGCAACTGGGTTATTTCGATAAAGCTAATATCCAACTTGGACCGTTAGAATCTAACCGTTACACCTGAAAATCGGAATAGCAAATCTGATTGGTGAATGGCTCTGCTAAATGAAAAAAAAATTAAGAAAACGAGGATAAATAAATGAAAAAGTTACTTTTATCTGTTCTTTTGAGCTGCTTGATTACAATTACTCTTGTTTCATCAGTTTCGGCTCAACTTCCTCATTTCAATGTTGACTTTGATAGAATATACTACTCTTTGGGCGACACAGGAGCTGTTCAAGTCAATATAATAACTACTGGTCAAGCATTTGATATAAGGGATATGAGTTTCCAACTTTACTTCACTAGAAACGATGGAACATTTTTCGTCACCGAGCGTTTTATGGTAAACTATGCTGACACCCCTTTGCAAATATCAGTAAACGATAATGCAAACGTAACCATTGACTTCAACATTCCACAAAGAAGTGACCTCATATCTGGGATATTCTATTACGTTTTTGATGTGAACCTCAGAGAACAGGGTACAACCACATATTCTGAAGAATCCTCTGGACAACAGTCCGCAACATTAAATGATGTCACCTGCATTCTATTAACCTCTGAAACAACCCCGTTACCTACTCCGACAACCGAACCAACACCCACACCTGCCCCAACGCCCACGCCTACGCCGACCCCGGCACCGACCCCCACTCCAACGCCCACGCCTACGCCGACCCCGGCACTCATAGATTTCTTCTCAGTAGAAGTATTATTTGGAATAGGCATCATCATCACTGCAGTTGTAATCATAGCAGTTCTGGTCATGCTGAAAAAGAGGAAAAAATGAGGAAAGCGCGCGTGCTTTGCTCCGGATGTATCATACCGTATTTCTTAGCTACTTCCTTGTTCAAGTCAGCGCCTATGGGAAACGGTATTTTGACGCCCATCTTTTCCGCGACGTTTCTTATCCAAGCTATATGGGAAGAAACGCTGTCTACGCTTAAACCCAAAAGTTCTACATTTCTTTTCTTCAGCTCATCATAGCTATTGGAAAAAGCAATGAACTCCGTTGTGCATACAGGCGTGAAATCTGCCGGGTGAGAAAACAGCACAAGCAATATGCCCGCTTAATCTGAGAGCCGCAATGTTCCCTGCGTTGTTAAAGCCTCAAAATCAGGAGCTTTCTTGCCCAAGATAGGGAGCCAGGGCGCTTCATCTTTAACTTCGTTACTCATTTGTTTTCACCTGCTAATAATATGCACTTTACTATTTTTTTATATCCACTTTTTTATGATTGAGAATAGAAAAACTTTGTTTGCCGTCACAAAAAAGGGGGAAGCTGCGTATTTTTTAACAAGGCTTGGCGTTAGAATTCATTATTTAAGCTTTGGAGGTTTCAGGTAGATTTGGAGTTGCCCTTTTTTCACTTTCAGCTTAATCGTTTTGTTCACTTTTCCTATGGCGGATACAGCGAGAAAGTTTCGTATGCCTCCTTTGCGAGTGCCTAAAGCCAGTTCAGCAGCTTCTTTAGAAAGATCGACCTCGAGATGGGTAACTTTCCAAGTTGAGGGGTCAATTATAACTTCTTTTACCTCGCCTACTGTTAATTCTTCGCAAACAACTTTCTTCCAGCGAAGGTCTCTGCTTTTAATTGACATCTAAGCCACCGCATTCTCTTTATTCGCTAAACAAATAAAAGATTTGTTGTTCGTACAACAGTAACTTTGACCGCAACGATAGGTATGTGGTTTCATGGCTGTTATTCTAACGCTTACGACTGACTGCTGTCTTCCGAAGCTTCCGCAATTATCTCTACATCCTTAACGCTTAACCGCTTGTTCGTTGCTTTCAAAACCAAACGCGCCTGCCATCCGCACTCTTCACACTCAAACTTAGGCGGAACCCAGCCCAAGTGACTCCACAAATCCCCGCTCATCGTTTTGACCCTGCGCACTCGTGGGCTTTTACACTTCGGGCACACTTGAATCTCGACAAGCTTTCCTTCCTTCTCCAACTCCTCCAGAGCCTTAACCAGCTCGGCAAGCCCTTGGCTTTCCTCTGCCTGCTCTTCCAGAATAACGAATTGCCGTTTCTTCCGCTTTTTCTTCTGCCTCTCAGTTTCACTCATCCCGCGAAGTCACCTAGTAGCTTGCAATAAAGAGAAGCACAACGGACAAAAAGTCTTTTGGTACAGCCATTTACATAAGCCACTCGCCAGTAGCGGCGTGTGCAGTGCCCCATGTGCAACTTCTTGCTGGTACAGCTAAAAAAGCTCTCTCGTTCTTCCAGTCCCTGATGTTGCACCAAAGACAGGTGGTTTTGACGTAGCCGGCGGTGGCGGTTTAATTTCGTTCAAGCGCACTTTCAATGCCCGTATGATTTGGTTCCTAAGCGCTTCACCCTTTATGCCCATGTGCATTCTGCTTATTCTGCCCAGCCTCGAAGCCAATTCAGCGTCTCCGATGACCTCAAGTATCCACTTCTCGAAGTCTTTACGGGGATAGTGAAAATTAACAGACTGCACATCAACCGCTTCCATTTTCTCGACGAAATCTGCCAAGCTAACCGCCGTTTCGTCAGTTGGCTTCCCTATGGCTATATAGAAATGAAAGCCTTCTTTTTCAGTAACGCTTCTCATAATTTTGGAAATAAGGTCTTTATTCAAAACTGATTTCGTAACGTCAGGTCCAATTACACTAGGATTGCTCACCAAAGCAAAACCTCCACAAATACTTCAATACCCACCATATAAAACTTTTCGCACTGTGAATACACCAGTTTTAGGCGACGCGAACTTTAATATCACTGAAACACTAAATGTCATAAAGCGCGCTTTTATAACGGGTGAGTTTTGTGAAGAAAACCGTATTCAGGAAACTTCGAATCCAAAACTTGATAGAGGACTACAACCGCTTTAGAAAAACGCTGCCAACGAAACTGCCCAAACGAGTCTTCATTTGGGATGAAACCCTGATAGAGGGCGAGAACACCCCAACCGTTTTCATGAAATACTCCGAAAGGGTCAGGTTAGCCACATCCATGGACGAGCTAGGCGTGTCAATCATCAACATCGGCTTTCCAGGTTTTTCTGCTGATGAAAAGGAAGCTGTTAGACGCCTCTCTAACGAGAGCTTCACACAATCAAGGTTAGCTGCTTCAGCACGCACAAAAAGAGAGGACATTGACGCCTGTTTGAACTCTAACATCCGCGAAATCGCATTGTCCACACCATTTAATAACTTACATCTCAAATACGTACTGAAAACCAGCGCAGAACGGGTAATCGAGCAGACAGTTGACTGCGTTGAATACGCCAAGAAACATGGTTTCACCGTTAATTTCGTACTTGAAGACGCCTCAAGAACCCCCCTTGAACAGATTTTAAAAATCTACGGCGCCGCAGTAAAAGCTGGAGCAGACCGTCTGGTAATCGAGGACACCGTGGGCATTTTAAGACCCTTGTCAACACACTACCTCATTTCGAAAGTTAGAGACGGACTTCTTGAACTAACTAAAAACAACCTATTGTTGTCCATAAGATGTCATAATGACTTTGGTTTGGCAACTGCCAACACGATAGCTGCCATAGAAGAAGGGATCGCTTATCCACAAGTATGCGTCGCCGGATACGGCGAAAGAACAGGTCTCGCACCCATGGAAGAAGTTGTTGTATCTCTGGAGTTGCTTTATGGAATAAATACTGGTATAGACGCGCATAAGATTTACCGCTTAAGCCAGTTTGTCGAGAAAAGTTTCACGGGACCATTAGCGTTTCAGAAACCAATTATTGGCGAAGACGCTTTCTCCCACGCATCTGACAAGCAAGTTCGGGGAATGCTTGGACATCCTCTTTCGTATGAGCCGTTCCCCCCAAAAATGCTCGACAGAGAAACAACCCTGTACATGGGCAGACATCTTGGAGAAGCAACAGTTCAGGCTTACTTGGACCTGCAGGGAATAAAAGCGACCGCTGAGCAGGTGGCTGAAATTACCCAGCGAGTGCGAAAAAGCCAAGAGCGCTTAGACAAAGGTGAAATGATGATTACGTTTTACGAAATCAAAAAACTGCTACGGCAACTGCGAAAAGGCTTGCCGGAAGAGGAGCTCAAGCGAATAGTCAGGCAGGTCATAAAATGAAGATTTCCATTGGCAAAGCCATAGCTTTTCACATGTTTCTGAGCTCAACCGCTGTTCAAGTAGGTAACATTGAAACTTGAGCCGTCGGCGTTAAGAGGCGAGACAGAGGCTAACTGCAAGCTCAGATCAGTGGTCATTATGACTTGTGAATAGGGAAAACTGCCAATGTTTCCAACATTATCTCCAATCTTCACATATTAATCCCTGAACGTTAGGGTTCCGAAATTGGCTAGCAAACTAACTTCATCATTTACGGTTGGTCTCTCAACTATCCATTCCGCAGACAAACGAGGAGAATTGTAGACGAAAGTCTGGTAAAACCCTTCCCCCTTAGTGACATCATATATTCTTATAGCCCATTGGTTCGTATCCGGATCAACCAGATCTATAGAAGCAACAATTAAATCTCCCGCTGAGATCCTCATGTCAGTTATTCTGACAGCCTTATCAGGCAATAATTCATACCAAGCAGAATAATACTCTTGGCCGTTTACGGAGTCGTGCTCCGTTCCAGCCTGAATTAACGTTTTGTCAAATTGACCACCAATGCCTATCCAAGCTGAGGAGAATGCATCTGACGAGAAGACGCCTATTCTAGGCACTGTCCAAGAGGCGTTGACGCCAATGATTTGTTCGTGGGGTCTCTCTAAATCTGACGCAACAACATATCCTGCCCAAGCTTTGTTTAGCATACCTTGACCCTGAGGGTTATTGACAAAAGTTGTGTGCAGGAGGTCAAGCAAATACAATGAAGCAGCTAGCAAAAGTATCCAAATCAGGGTTAGAATCAACGCCCTAGTTTTCCATCCTTTCCATTTTTGCTGCAATTTTGTTCCACCTTGAACTCTCAATCTAGGGCAAGAATAACCTTTCACGTGCGATAAAACGTCTCCGCCTTTAATAGCGCATTAAGGAATAAATAAAGCGTTTCATTATTACATGCTTTCATGCTTTGCTAAACGCGAAAGCAGTTTGCCAGAGCACGGCATAGGCTTATCTCATAGAGGGAGAAAATATTTACATGTTTCATGTGGAGAAAATGGAAGTTGACGATTTCCCTTTTGCAGTTCAACTTGCCAATACGATGAACTGGAACATGACACTAGAGGATTTCGAGTTCATGGTGAAGATTGAGCCCCAAGGCTGTTTTGTGCTGTTTCAAGATCAAGAGCATTTAGGAATAGCAAATAGCGTCAGTTTTGGGAAAACGGGATGGTTCGGCAACTTGATAGTCAAAGAAACCGTCAGAAGAGAGGGCGCTGGAAACCTTCTGACGAAGCATGCCATAGCCTACCTGAGGAACAAGGGCGTGGAGTCAATCGGGCTTTACGCTTATCCGCATCTAGTCACATTCTACGAGAGCTTCGGTTTTGAAGCGGACATTGATTTTTTGGTCTTGAAAGGAAAAGCTGCGTTTCCCCCAACCCAAGAAATGCTAAGAGCAGCAAATAGTCAGGACGTTCCTGAAATAATAGACTTCGACTGCCAATGCTTTGGAGCAAACAGAAAGAAGTTGTTAGAGCCTATCCTTCTTAACAAGAACAATTTGTGCTATATCGCAAATGAAAACAGCGAAATCACAGGCTACGTTGCCGCAAAGGTTTACGACAAAATGGTTGAAGTCGGACCCTTAATGTGCCATGCGAACCACGCTAAGGAAGCCGTGTTGCTCCTTGAAACCATACTGAGCAAATTAAACGGTGTCGAAGTTTTCATGTATATCCCAAAGAAAGAGACTGACCTTCTCAACGTGCTGCACAAAGCAGGGCTTAAAGAAGACTTTCGCGTAGTGAGAATGTTTTTGGGTCCAGCTATCGCTAAAAACTGCATATGCGCTGCAGAATCTTTGGAGAGAGGCTGATGCTAAATGCCGGATGACTTGTGCCGAACGCTCGTGGAGGATTTCCTTGAAAGTTCTTGGACATGCATTAAAACCATAGTCGAAAAGCTCAGGGGCTTCAAGGAGGAGCAAAAACAGCGTAAAACAGTATCCTTGTTTCGATTCAAAAACGGTCAGAAGGTCAACCAGAGCTTTGCAGGGACCAATTTCTTTCTGAGAGGTTCAGTGGAGTATTCAAATCCGCAGTTAACGTTGGAGGAAGTTCAGGGAATAATAGGTGCACGCATGCTCGAAACTTGCGGAAACTACTTCAGCGATAACGGCTTGCGGGAGCCAGACGCAGATGATGTCGCTGAAATATGTGAAGCGCTGAAAAAGCCTTCTGAAGGCCCAATCATCGCGTTTCTGCTGAACACTGACGATATAGAGCCAGACAGGTATTCTATGAACCCGCTTAAAGAGTCAATTGTAGCCAGCGGTCAAAGCGCGTTTCCCGCAGCCTACGCTAGAACAGAGACGCTCAAGACAGACCAGCAGTTTGTAGACAAATACGCGGGAAATCTAATCTGTAAAACCGAAGTAGACCTTATTAACCGTCAACTTGAAAGCGCCAAAGGCTCATACGTGGATTTTGTGGACTCAATAAAATACGCTCAGCTTGAAGAAATCTCGGAAACCTTCGGAGTGGATTCAGGGATTTATGCGTTGCGCATGCCCATAGCAACATTGCAGGCTGAAACAAAAGACGACTTGCTGCATTACATAATCCGAGAGACCCACAGAGACTACGAGTCAATCAGCCAAGCGTACAACTGTATGAGACGAAGCATGGCAAAACGGACAACCTTGTTGACTGTGCCGCACTCAAATAAGGGCTATGGTTCCAAGCGCGCCGCTCGAGGCAAGCTTCATTTTGAAGGCGCAAAACTGAAAAGCGTTACCGTCAAATACCAGACTACACGGCTTTACCCGAACGAGATCGACACAGAAGACGTTAGCATCGCAAAGGGTGAAGACAGCTTCACTGTGGCGGGAGAGCAACTTGCTGATTACAGTTTTTCGGAAACGCCGTCTTCGCCGCAGTTTTTCCTTTACTCGTTAGCGTCACCTGAAAACGCTGTGCTGTGGCATGGCATAGGTGCTTTTGCAGCGCCGAAGCTGTTGCAAAGCTACGTGTCTGTCAGAGAGTCTTGCAAAAGAGGGCAACCTGTCAGGGATTTGCACCAGAAATATGGCGTATGGACGGAAGTTCCGCTGCAATTTAACCTTGTCCCAGATCACATGTGGATTCACCCGGTGCACCGCAACATTGACTCCAGTATAGGCTGTGTAGAAAATCTAGGGGATTTAGCTCGCAGGGGCATGAAGGTCGAAAAACTTTCATCATTAGGGTAGGAGCGCTCACAGTATGGACCGGTTAGAGTATGCATTGTTTAGAATACTGCGTCTGTTTAGGAGAACGCCACTGAACAGGGTACTAAGTGCAGGCGCTTCAACTCGCGTATTTGCGGAATACTTTAAAGATTTTGATAAAGTGGAAGCCGTGAGGGGAATTTTTGGTGAAAAAACAGCAGAGGTTCTCCGCAACCTCAAAGTTGACCTCACACGGTTCAGCGGCTACATGTATGTGGACAGCTCAAACGGTCACCTTGTGGTGAGCGCACGCTACTTGAACAGCGGTGACAAAGTGGACATTTACTTGGACCTAATCCACGAGCTATACCATGTCAGGCAGCTTATGGAAGGAAAAGAACTTTTCGACCCGCAATACAGCTATGTTGAAAGACCCACGGAGATTGAAGCTTATCGCTACACGGTTCAAGAAGCTAGGCGCCTTGGACTGAGCGACGAGAGAATCTGCGAGTATCTCAAAACCGAGTGGATAAGCGACAGAGACCTGAAAGTTCTCGCGAAAGCCGTAAACGTCACATGCCAATAAAACAATGCTATGCGCCCGCTGCTTCACGATAAACCTGCAACATTCTCTGAGCGCAAACATCCCACGAGAAATTATCCGAGACAAACTCTCGACCTTTACTGCCCATTTTCTCCCTTAAAGACCAGCTTGCCAAAAGCTTCATAATCGCTTCAGCTAATTGGCGGCTGTCTGGCTTCATCAAAATCCCAGTCTCCTTATTCAAAACGGCTTCCCGTACTCCGCCCACATCAAAGGCGACAACAGGCTTGGCAGTCGCTTGCGCCTCTAACAACGCTATGCCTTGGCCTTCTTGGATGGATGGAAGAGCGAAAACATCAGCGCAATTATACAAAGCAGGAAGCACACTCTCCTGCACGTCGCCTAGGAAAACAAAGTTGCCTGAAAGGTTCATTTTTTCCAAATGCGCCCTAAGGTTATTTTTGAGAGGTCCGTTTCCAACAACTACAAACATGGTTTGGCTGTATTCTTTAACAATGCGTTTGGCGGCTTCGATTAGAAACGGCAAGCCTTTTCGAGGAATTAACCTGCCGACGAAAAGTACGCAAAGTTTGCTGTCTAACCCAATCTGGCGCTTGAGTGTCTCGCAACCTTTTGAAGGCTTGAATCGTTGGGTGTCAACACCGTTAGGCACTACTCGTATCTTTGATTTGTCAACATCGTAAAATTGAACCGTTTTCTCGGACGAGTATTTGCTAACTGTTACTATCAAAGTTGCGTTTTTAGCTGTTTCCTCTTCGATTTTTGAAAACTGCCACATGATGAGGTTCGCAAGTTTCGTTCGAAACGTGGGGGACGTTCCTTGGAGCGACTGCATGTATTCATCTGCGAGGACCCCGTGAACTGTCTGTATGAACGGTTTCTTGATGCGTTGTTCTCTGAGGGCTTTCAAAAACCCGTAGCCGCTGACAGTGTGAGCTTCATAAACATCAGCTTTAATTGCGTCCACTGCGCCTGCGAGGGTCCTGTTGAAAAACCAGTTGTCCAATGGAAAAAGTGCGTCTGTGGAAAAGCAGGGAACAAATTTTACCCCGTTGACTGAGGCAGGTTTTCTGAAGCCGGCTTTTGTGCCGCTGTAAACCGTCGTGTCAACGTTGTTGTGTAATCTCTTAGCTGTTTCAACGATGCGCCGCTCCACACCCCCGTAGTACAAGTGTGGCGGTTGCGTGTTGAAAACAGCCAAGCTTAACTTTTTCATTTGTTTACCCTTCTTGAACGGCGACGCCCGTTTGTGATTATCTCTTAAACACCTTAGCTTATGTTAAACTTGCGCTTCAAGATATAAGCTGTAGGTTATCTCCATGTGTCTGTGCTTGCAGCAGGGACTGCATGGAAGGCTTTGCGAGTTTTCTGCATGCTATTGGGCTGTTTCCGCGCCAATACGAGACCTACCCCCTATAGGTTTCTGCATTCTATTTCTATTAGGATCCAAATATGTTCGTGCTCTCGTTTTTCAACATGCTATTGACTGTTTTCTGCGCCAATAGCGACCCTACCCCCCCTCGTTTTTTGCTGTAACGCCGTGCCGATAGACCCCCTCTATAGTTTCTGCAATGAACCACTATTAGGATCCTAATAGGCGGCAAATATGGCGGGTTGCCAATGAATCGGGCATAAAGAATAGCCCAGAAGCGTTTCAGGCTGGCTCTCTGGATTTCACCTCCCATACGACTTGCACCAAGAAAACCCAGACAAAACAGCCCCTTAAGAACCCTCACGAAATTTACCAATTCACCAATTTACCAAGAAAATTACAAGCACAAAAATCTTGGATTAAAAATTTATCTTTCTCTCTCTCTCTCGTTCTTTACTCTACTGTTCTGTTCTATGTGCTCTCTACACTACTCTACTCACAAAAAAAAACAAATTCGTTCTGAATTCATTGCTTTAGGAAAGCACCAGAGTCTTTGTTGGCAAGGCATTATACGGATTTTTCACCTGAAAAGCTGCGTGAAGTATATAGTAAAGCCAATCTTGAATTTGACTGAATAAGCTTGCCATGATTGATTTCTAGCCTATACAGCAGCTGTTTTGTCAACTCTTTTTGTTGACTAGATTTTATTTATCTTAGCATCGAATGTTGAAATCGTTTCATCGTGTAATGGAGGTGAAATAATATGAATAGAAAAATTATCGCAACATCTTTTGTCTTAATGACCATAGTTATTTTGGCAGTACCCCTAGTTTCAGCAAAACCAACTTCTGCAGCGAACAACCCAAATTCCGTCAGTTTTGTGTGGCATTCTGAGAATGGAGGACATATAGGCGAGGATGTGGTTAAAACCAATCCTCCATGGGCGGGTCCAGAGGAAATCATTGTTACACACACTCAAGCAACGTGGGGACTCAACGATATATTCAACAATTATGTCCAAATAGGTGACGATGACCCAATTACAATTTATGCAGAAGACTATGAAGGCAGTCTCTATGTTCAGACAGTAACAAAAAGCCCAGGTGTTGGTGCATTAAACTATAGAGTCTATGAAAAAGTAATGTGGGGAGAAGGCAACTACATTGAAATTATGTGCCTTGAAAGAGCTTCCTATGACGAAAATGGATTCTATGCGAGTGGAACCTTTAGTGGACATGGCGTAATTGATGGGCAGAAAGTTCAAGTGACAGGTGTAAGAGAAGGCTATGTCAACCCAATGATTGGCTTTGTACTAGACTGTTATGGTACAATACGGTTCGCCGGCAATATGCCATAAAATAACAACCCCCCTTCTTTCTTTATTTCTTTGATTAAATGAGGATGTGTTTGAATTGAGCTTGGATCGAGTGCTAAGGAGTTTAGTGAGCCTAGGTATTTCCAAGAGTGATGCTGAGGTCTATATTTACCTTGCAAAGGAAGGACCAAAAAAAGCAAGTGAACTAGCAAATGCCCTGGAAATATCAAGACAGAAATTGTATCTTAATCTTAAAAAATTGATAGAGAAACAAATTGTAACGA
>JAFGNM010000041.1 GCA_016927015.1 Candidatus Bathyarchaeota archaeon
CTTGGAGACAGAACTGAGAGAATGTCCGTGAGCGAGGCAATGGATGTTTCTGTTGTGGCACGAAAAGCTGCCGAGTTTCAGCCTGATGCGGGGGCGTACAAGATTCCGCTTGACAAGAAGGAGCCTTTCAGGAAGACCGGTGAAGAGACGCTTAACGTAGAGATAAGCGACAAAGCGGCTGCGGAAAGAGCCAAAAGTTTGGCACTGCAGGAGCTCAGGTCAAGATACACTTTTGTATCGCGGTTTAGCGTTGGCGCTAATCCTATTGGCGATTCTGAACTAATATATTCGCCTTGGTGGTTCATCGAATACCGCATGGGAGAAAGGTCATTCTCTGTAATAGTTGATGCGTGTAATGGAAGCGTTATAGCGGGACAGAGACCGTGGCTTCCAAAGTGAATAAAAAACAGGAGGTGAAGTGTGAAAATGCCAAAAGTTATTGAATGGGTCGGAGCAAGAGAAGGAGACATAGTATGGAGATACCCTGTTGAAGAAATCGCGTGGGGCGACAACCTAGTAGTCCACGAATACGAAGCTGCAGTTTTCTTCAGAGACGGCAAAGCTTACGATGTCTTCAGAGCAGGACGCCATGTGTTGACAACGGCCAATCTGCCATTGCTGACGAAAATTTTCTCAAAGCTTACAGGATTCAACAAAGTTCCATTCACAGCAACCGTCATCTTTGTTTCGCTGAAGCAGTTCCAAGGAAAATTCGGCGCCCAAGGGCAAACAAAGGAGCTGGCGCCTCTGAAATTCTTCGGAGGCTTCTGGTTCAGAGTTGAGGAGCCAAACCTATTCGTCAACGAAGTCGTAGGCGGACAAGGCGCCTTCACAACTGACGGGCTGCAGAACTTTCTCAGAGGCTACTTCAACGAACGGCTCATTGACACGTTAAGCCAATACTCGCTTGCAGATGTCTACGGTAAACTTGATGAGACAAGCCTTCTTTCAAAAAACGTTCTCTTTGATGCGTTCTCGAGAATCGGGCTTGAACTAATAGACGTGAAGTTTGAAGGAATCGACACAACTCCAGAGTGGCGAGACAGGCTATTCTACATAAAAACTGGAGTCAGTGGAGCTGAAGTTCTTAGAATGGAAACCGTTCAAAAGTCAGCTGAAAGTTTGTCCAAGAGTTCAGGAGGAGCAATAGGTGCAGGAGCGGTAATACTTCCGCAAGTGCTACAGCAGCCAGCAGGTCAGGCGCAGGTGATGGTGGTATGTCCTAAATGTGGTTTCCAGAATCCGCAGACAACGAAGTTCTGCGGTAATTGCGGTGCACAAATGCAGGCGCCAAGTGGAGGTGTCAATTGTCCGAAATGTGGCACATCAAACGCTGCAGGCGCAAAGTTCTGTTCAAACTGCGGAACCCCGCTACAGGCTACAGCTAAGTGTCCAAAATGCGACGCTGAAGTTCAAGCAGGAGTCAAGTTCTGCCCGAACTGTGGAGCCAAACTTTAGTTTTTTTTCTTTTTTTTATTTTTATGTAACAATTCAAATCGAGAGCTTACAGGGGGGTCTCAAGGCACATGTTGTAGTAAGATGTGATGAACGGTAGTTTTTGTAATGTTTTTATTTCTATTCAAGTTTATGCTATGACAGAGTTCGACTTGAAATGAGCGAGAAAACAATTGGCCACGGCACATGGTATGACAAGATGGCTCAGAAAGTAATCAGTAGAGAGCGAAAACTGGGCCAAAGCCTAGATTTGGTGAAGACTGAGATGGGTCTCGGCGCCTCTGGTTTTCCTCACATAGGCAGCCTTGGGGACGCGGCGCGTTCCTACGCGGTTACACTTGCTTTGAAGGAAATGGGTTTCAACTCTGAATTGGTCGCCTTTTGCGATGATACGGATGGTTTGCGGAAGGTTCCTGTTGGGTTGCCGGCGTCATTGAAGAAGTATCTGGGGTTTCCAGTTTCCAGCATTCCCGACCCGTTTGGCTGCCACGAAAGCTACGGGAAGCACATGAGTTCGCTTCTGCTTGACGCTTTAGACAAGTGCGGCATCCAATATCACTACCTGTCTGCGAAAGAGGTTTACGAGAAAGGGCTGCTGCTGGATCAAATCCGAACGATACTGTTGAATGCTAAGAAGGTCGGCGAAATCGTCAAGGAAGAAGTGGGTCAAGACCGCTACACTGAAGTTTTGCCTTTTTTCCCAGTTTGCAGCAAATGTGGGCGCATCTACACCACGAAAGCCTACAAGTTTGAGCCAGAAACCGACAAAGTCCTATACAAATGCGAAGGCTTAGAAATCCGAGGCAAACTCATCGCTGGCTGTGGACACGAAGGCGAAGCCGACATAGCCAAAGGCGAGGGTAAACTTACTTGGAAAAGCGAGTTTGCTGCCCGCTGGAAAGCCTTAGACATTCGGTTTGAAGCTTACGGCAAAGACATCGCTGACTCAGTAAAGATAAATGACCGCATCTGCCGCGAGGTTCTCTGTTTTGAACCGCCGTCTCATGCAAAATACGAAATGTTCCTGGATAAAGGCGGAAAGAAAATTTCCAAGTCAGCTGGCAACGTGTTTACGCCGCAGGTTTGGTTCCGTTATGGTTCTCCGCAGTCGCTTTTGCTGTTGATGCTGAAGCGGTTTGTTGGCACCCGCACCCTTGACGTGTCAGACATTCCCTCTTACATGAATGAGCTTGATGAGCTTGAAGACGTTTACTTTGGCAAAAAACAGGTAGGCGCAAAAGAAGCTGTTAAACTCAGAGGCTTATACGAGTACTGCTGGGTCATGAAAACTCCTGCTAAACCAAGCATTCATGTGCCGTATAATTTGCTGGCGTTTTTGGTTAAAATGGCGCCGCAGGAATGCCTGAACGCGTTTCTCACCGAAAAGCTTCAGAGCTATCGTTACCTGCAGAAGAACCAGCAAGTTGACGCCGACCTAGCAAAGCGGGTTGAATACGCGCTCAACTGGGTTCAGGACTTCGAGGAGATTAAGGAAACACCTGTAAGCCTCACCGAAGCGGAAGAAGCTGCCGTCACAAACATAGTCACCGTTCTAGAAGCTGCAGATGAGCCTGATGAAATACAAAACGCCATTTTCAACGCTGCTAAAACTAACGGCTTGAAGCCTGGCGCGTTCTTTAAAACTCTCTACTTAATCTTGATGGGTGCTCCACAGGGGCCAAGACTGGGACCGTACATACTTGCTATGGGCAAGCAAAATGTTATCGCGGCGTTGCGGAGAGCGTTAAGCAAGAAATAGAGTTGTTGCTTTTCATATTCCGTTCAAGGTTAGCCTTACGATAAGCACATAAAGGATTAGAATAAGCAAGATTCCCGTGCCGGCTCGCCGCGCAATATTCCTCAACTTTCTGAAATTCTTTTCAGATGCATCTTGTGCCCGCTTCATAAAATACAGCAGACAAGGAACTAAACAAGCGAAGGCAATTAGATACCACCCGAGAAAAGGAGTTAATGACAAATTAAGCAGCTCGTAAATTATTGGAAGGCTTATCGTAACTAATAGCGAAATGGCTGCGAATCTTAGGGCAGTTTTTTTGCCGTACTTCACCGCAAACGTATTAATTTTCGCCAATGTGTCTGCTTCGTAATCTCCAACGACTTGGTAAATTTGGCCAGCACACTGAATGAGAAAAATCGGCAATGCCGTAAAAAACGCGTCTTGATATCGCCGAACAATCCAAGGCAATTCAAACTGCAGAGTCAACAGAGGCACAGTTTGTACTCCGATGAAAAAAGGCAGTATTCCTGCCCCAACGCCGCAAACAATAACGTCCAAACCGGGCCTGCTTTTGAAACAAAAAGGCGGAGTAGAATAACCTATCCCAAGCAACATGAAAGCGAGAAGCAACAAGAAAACACTTACGTCAGTGAAAAACGCGCTTGCTAGGCTAACCGAAGTAAATACGAAAAAAAGTGTGAGTCCTGTTCTTGGCAACACCTCACCGGACGCGATCGGCAAATCTTTTTTCAGGTTATTTGCTCTATCGTTTTCATAGTCGAAGTATTGGTTCAAGATGAATATGGCGCTGGTAGCAAGTGAAAAAGAAACCAAAACCACGATGAAGCGCCCCATCTGTGGTAGATCAAATACAATGCAACCAAGTAAAAAATTGAACAGCCAAACCTGCCAACTATCAAATCGTAAAAGTTTAGCGTAAGCATGGATTTTTCTTTTCACAGGCATTTTGGTCTCTCAGCTTTAACCTAAAAAAAGGTTATAAACATATATGTATGCTTCTTGCTGTTTGCTCAGCATTTATATTATGTGAGTAGAATAATCTCGCGCTGGGGCCCGTAGTCTAGTACGGATTATGACACTGGCCTTAGGGTTGCCGACTTTCTTAACTTCTGTTGTTTGCTCTTTGTTGTTTGATGTTGCTTCTTCTGTTTTTAGTTGTTGGTTCTCTTTGTTATGCGTCATTTTTTGTTTTCCTCTGGTAATTGTCTGGTTTTGTTAAATATGAGGATCATTTATGACTATACCATGTGTGTTTGGAATAAAATTTTAAATGCTTGTTTTATGTCTGTGTTGGTTTGAAGGCGGTTTGGATTGGCTAAGAAGTCAATTAAATTGTTTGTTCGTAGTCGTAAGCAGGGGTCTTATATCGCACCTGTTCCTTTGCAGACGTTGGATAAGTTTTCTAAAACTCCTTAAAAATATGGGCGTTGGAGTTTTGAAGACGGCTGGCTGATTCTTGAGTCGTTTTAGATTTCCTTAAACACACCTCTGTCTTTGTTGTGAGTGAGCCAAAATCTGGCAGAACACGGAGCGAAGCCTTGGAGCGAGTGTGGCAAGCTGGTCTATGAGGTCTGCCGAGCAACAGCGAGGGAACCAGATTTTGCAGGAGCGAACGAACAATTAACACTAACCGTTTGGTTTGCGTTACCCTTTCTCTGGAAAGTTGGAGCGAAGGGAGCGGTAGCGACCAGAGCGAACCTAACGGAATTGTCTAATGCTTGATGGTACAAAAAGAGTGAGTATTTTATTTTGGTTTTCTGAATATTTGGTATCCGTCTGTTTCGGTTTCTTTTTTGAATCCTGACTCGATTAGTTTCATGATTTCTTTAAGTGTGTTTGGTGTTCCGAGTTGTACCGCTTTGCTGATGTATTCTTGTTCGGTGGCTTGTTGTGGTGTCATGGCTCTTAGGTAGTGTTGTACTGAGTTTTTTTGTGTCCCATGTGGTGCATTACTGTCCACGGGTCATGTGTTTTTTGCCAAACTATTATTCCTGACAGGTTTCGGAGTCCTTTTAGCGGTATTTTGTTTAGGTCTGGTATGGAGTTTTATGGTTGCTCTTTTTCTTCCGTCTGCTGCCATTTCTTGCAAAGTTTTTATTATTCGGTTGTTGTAGTCTTCGTATGCGGGCCCGTAGTCTAGTACAACGGGTAAATCCAGTATCATAGGAATTTTCCGTGCTGACGGATTATGACACTGGCCTGCGGAGCCGGAGGTCCTGGGTTCAAATCCCAGCGGGCCCGCCATAGTTTCTTTTAACTGCCCTTATGCATGCGGTAGCGGAGATGTATTTTCTTTAATACTTGATACAGGAAACTGCTTATGGCAAGGGCGAAGGCTGGAAAGGCTGGCAGGATATACCAGTAAAGTTTTGTTTGAGCAAAAGTGAAAACTGCCAGCACAATTGTCATCCAAACGAGAATGAGGGTGTCTGCCTTTGAACGCTTAATAGCTGCGTTGAATGCGCAAAGCCCTGCTGCAAAAGGTAGCAATATTACCCAAAACAGGTTTTCGCCATTGACTAAGTAGCTAAAATAAAAGAGGTAACTTCCAATATGGCCCTCAATAGGACTAACTGTTCGGGTAACGCCGCTGTATAAGAAATACCACTCCCAGAAGGTTGGTCCAAAACGCAGGATCATGTAGATTAGCCATGGAGAAAAAACTAAAAGTCCAACGCCCAAAAAAAGCTTGAAGGGCTTTGTGAAAAGAAACCTAAGGCTTCTCGTTGTCGCAGCAAGATACGCAAGGATGATTAGCGGAATCAGAAAGGCTTGAATCTGCTTTGTCATTAACGCTAAACCAAAGAACACGCCGCTCAAAGCTGCATAACGATTAGCCTTTTCGTTTTTCTCGCTCAAAATCAAAAAGTATATGCTTGCTAAAATGAAGAAGACAAAAGGAACATCAGTCATAGCATGTCTTGCAAAGACATAGAAGGTTGTAAACGTGCCTAAAACTAGTGCCGCCAAAAACCCTGCCTTCCTGTTATAGAGAATCTTTCCCAAATAGAAAACCGCAATTAAAGAAAAGATGCCAAATATAGGACTCAACAACCTTGAGGCAAAGTTGCTAACACCTAAAGCCTGATACGAAAGAGACATCAGCCACATGTAAAGCGGCGGCTTGGCTATCCAAAACGTTAATTCCCCATAAGCCCAAGGCGTCAGGTAGTCTCCACTTCTAACCATGTGGAATGCCCATTGGGAGTACGTTTGCTCGTCGGCAGCCCAAAGAGGGCCATCTCCTAGATTAATGAAGTATATTGTTGAGAAAGCCAGAATTGCCAAAATACAAAGAGCATCAGCGTGCGTTGAAAACCAAGACGGCTTTTGGCTAGGAATGTTCATGGTTTCAGCTTTTTGCTTATCGTGCCTATTATTGCGGACAACGAGCACGATTGCAGAAATAATTCCAGCGCCTAGAGCACATGCAATCGCATCAAATACAACCGTGGTCCAAGTTAAAGTGTTGGTGGATTGAAATGTCAGGTTTCCAACAGTTGAGTCGCACAAAGTGAAGGCGTAAATACAGAAATCGTCAGAACCAACGTATAGGGTGCTGTTCACGACAGTTGGAGACGACTCGATGAAATTTTCAGCTGCGTAACTCCATTTCTTTGCTCCTGTAAAAGCATCAAAACAGTAAATGCTGTAGTCTTCAGAGCCCACATACACGTTGCCATCTGCAACTGCAGGCGAAGACCTCACCCAATATCCAGTTGGACTCTGCCAAATTTTTTTGCCGTCGAAAGCGTTTAGGCAATAAACGTTATTGTCGTTGGAGCCTACGTAAACGCATCCATAAGCAACGGCTGGGGAAGAGTTTACTTCATCTTCCGTTTGATACCGCCAAATCTGGGCGCCTGTGGAAGCATTCAAAGCACAAACATAGCCGTCGATTGAGCCCATGTAAACATAACCGTTGTGTACGCTGGGCGAGGAGAAAACGCTTCCAGTGTGGCGGCGCCAAATTTCATCACCTGTAGATGCATTAAGAGCGTAAACATGGTAGTCGTCAGAGGCAAAGTACACTACGCCATCTGAGACAGCAGGCGATGACTGCACACGGTATGAAGTTGAGTAGCTCCATATTGTAGCTCCGTCTGAAGCGTTAAGGCAGAACACGTTTTGGTCTCCAGAACCTATGTAGACTCTACCCTCCGCAATTACAGGAGAAGACCGCACGAAGCCTCCAATTTCCGATTTCCAAAAAGGAATTCCTGTGGCAATATCTAGACAGTAAACGAAGCCGTCATTTGTCCCGATGTAGACACAGCCGTTATCAATGGCAGGTGACGAATTCACTTCACTTCCTTCTGTGTAGTTCCACAATGGTTTTCCGTTGGAGGCGTTGAAACAGTAAACATGGCAATCCTTAGAACCTACGAAAACGCAGCCGTTAGCTACTGCGGGAGAAGATAATATCGACCCACGTGTCTTGTAAGTCCATAAGAGTTTGGCTGAATTCGTTGGACCATTACCAGTTGTGTAGCCGCTGTGGCTTGGGTCATGGCGGAACATCGGCCAGTCGTCGGTGCTGGAACTGGCGCTGGTGCTTGAGGCTGCCGAAATGCAGTATGATTGAATTAGAATAAAGGAAATGAGGATGATTAGCAACCACTTGTGTTTTCTCATTGTCATCCTTACAAGGAACCACATGTAAAAATAGAATATATTAAACTATTTAACTTCGAGAACCATCGAGAGGGAGAGTCCCAGAGGATCCGCCATTAACACCTCTTCCCACTCGTTAAACAACACGGGACGTCGGCTCAGAAGCACTTATATTTTAACAGCGTTAATCGTTATTTATGGCTCTGAAAAGAGAGGGCATACTTTTTCTTCTTGGAACAGCCGCTTTAACAGTGATTATCACGTTGCTGTTTTTGCTCACTGGTGGAGAAGAACTTGAAAATTTGGCTGTAAGGTTATTTGGGCTTTATGGCTTTCTCTTTCTCAGCGTGGCAACTTTGACCGCTCCTTTTCTGAAGGAAATCACGCAAGCCTTCGGCAAGCCCTTCCTTAAAGTCCACCATTCCTTTTCTATAATAGGCATAATTTTCGTCACTTTACATCCAATCTTCAATGCGATACAGCGCCTTAGCCTATCGGTTTTTGTGCCCCGTTTCGATTCATGGAACCTTTTTTGGCTGCTTGCAGGCAGACCCGCGTTCATCATACTTTACGTAGCGGTGCTTGCAGCCCTTTTAAGAGCTAAGGCGCCGAAATACTGGCGGGCTTTCCACGCTTTAATGTACGTAGTATTACTTTTCGGAATAGTGCACGCAAACCTCATTGGCAATGACTTCCAAAACCTTGGAATAATGCTTATTTTTAACGCGTTGTTCATTGCGTCCCTTGCGGGTTTTGCGTTCAAAAGATACAGAAGTTACCAGCTCAAAAGAAAAATTAGCGGCTGACTGGCAACTCCTGCTTGGAATTTATATGCTTTTCTTGTGATTCCAAAATAAAATCTTATTTACTGCAGTGCTGGACACAGAAGAGGGAGACTGATATCTATGCGAGATGGAACAGACGAAATAATAAAAACTAAACTATACGGGGAAATCGAGACCTTAGAGCAGCAATATCGTGCGCTTAAGGGTTATCTTGCAGGAAAGGACGACAACAGCTTGGAAATCGTCGGCGCTGCCAAGGGTTTCAGGGACACTTTAAACAAAATCAGCACGCGCGTCCTTACGTTGTACACTCTGGAAGGTCAGAAAACCAAAATCACATGGGATTCCCTGCTCACGAACATAGACAACGCATTGGAGACGCTTAAGTCTTCACGCTCGAAGCCTAAACCAGCAATTCAGCTAGCCCTGAACATTTCTGAACCCAAAATCGAGGAAGTCATGTCCTACCTGTTAACCCTCAAAAAATCCCTTCAGTAAGCAAGAGGCTTACTCCACAATTTTTTCCCAGCTTTTAACCCGCCCCAGAACTTCTTGAACATGCTCGCCGCCGTAGCCTTCCAACGTTTTGCGGAGCTCAACCTTGTCAACCGCCGCCTTCTGAAAGTCCTTGAGTTGGCTTGCGCCGTTCGCCAAATAGAGAATTCCATCGATGCCTGTGCGCGCGCAACGAACGCTCACGGTCAGTAGCTCGGAGGCTGACGGCACATCTTTTGCAGTGTCACCTGGACCGTAAACGTACAGGCTGATGTACACTGGTTTCTTAAGCAGTTTTTTGAACGCTCGCGCCAGCATCTCCCAGTACCACGGTGTCGCGTAATTTTTGCTGAACATTACAACGTTAAACGCGTCAGCATACCTGGAAAGGTCATCAAAGTCGACACCGTACCGCTCGCAGGCAGTAACAGGGTCAGGCTGAACGCACATGACCAGTTCTTTCTTCACGCGTTCCCTGATTTGAGCAATGTAGTCTGTGACTTCTTTTTTGCGCCACTCAAACCAGCTGAGTCCGCTTTTCTTCCAGAGCTCATTGCAACGCGGGCAGGTGCAGTGACTGTGGTCTGCGAAGTACTGGCTGTTCAGCCAAACACCCAGCGAGTGCCGGTCAACATCCTCAATGTAATCCAGCTGTTCAGCTCTGTGCTCAGGCTGCGTGGCGCACACAACATCCCAGTAAATGTTGAAATTGCTGTTTCCCATCCGCGCTGGACCAAGAGGCGACTGCGAAATCCAGTCAGGATGACTGCGGGTAGCCGCGTTATCTGCGAAAACGGCAATGTTGTTGTACATGTCCTGAACAGGAGGAATCCTATCGCCAGTTTCCAATTTAACGCGCAACACGTGGAAGTCAAAACCCGCAGCTTTCTCTGCCTCATACAGGTACGCACCAAACTTCAAGTCACATACACCTTACGTCACGCAAAGAAAACGACACGTGATTATAAGGTTTCGGATGAATTAGCCGCAACACAACTGCGGACGAAGTCTGCACTTCCAGAGACCTCAAAGCCCTGTTTTGCTCCTCAAAGCAAACTTCAAGCTCCCCCCTTTCACTATATTTATGTAGGTTCAACCAATTGTTGGCTCGGTGAAGAAAGTGGTGCCATCGCGCTGCTGGCTGTCCCTAGCAGTTGGAATAGTTTAAGAACTGACAGCTTATGAAGCCCATTGCGCCAGTTAGAAAACATAGACGCTCAAACAGCAAAAGCAAAGCCGTTATCCTGTCATCCTGCGTCATCACGAGATGACAAGGAATGTTTAACTCTTTCTAAGCACCCTGCAATACAGGGGCCTTTCAATGGACAAAGAAGGCACTTCAAAGGAAGATTGGCGCATTACTTCTTCGCTCCATTCTTCCTTATAATTCCTCTAATGGCGTCAAGCGTAATCGCCGCAGACAGCTTCGCCGGTGAAAAGGAAAGAAAAACAATAGAAGCCCTCCTAGCCACACCCATATCAGATAGTGAACTGTTTCTGGGAAAAACGATAGTCTCCTTTATCCCATCCATGGCTGTGACCATAATCTCTTTCGTCATATACTCAATAGTGTTCGACCTTTTGGCTTTTAGCATTTTTAACGGCGCGTTGCTACTCCCAACCCTCGATTGGATTCTGCTGATATTTGCTTTAGCGCCAACCGTGGCTCTCGCAAGCATTGGCTTAACAGTTATGGTCTCCGCAAAAGTGAAAGGCTTCAAGGAAGCTCAACAAATAAGTGCCGTTCTGCTAATTCCCGTCTTCGCGTTAGTGTTCGGTCAGGTCACTGGCGCGCTAGTCTTTGGGCCCATAGTGATAGCCGCATTAATAGCGCTCTTCGCAGTAATTGATTTTGCCATATTCAGAATAGGTGTGAAACTGTTCAAAAGAGAAGAAATCCTTTCAAAAATAGCCTAGTCCAAGTCTACTGATAACTTGTCTGGGTCCCAATCACATAACGTGTACATCAACAGCAAGTTGGAACCAGTTTGGACCTGTGCTTCTCACAACGCGGACGAAGGGCACCTCAAAATCCACGCCTAAAGCGTCAAGTTTTTCCGCCACCTTTAACTTAACCTTCTCGGTTGGGCTTTCAGTTTTAGTGGAGTGCTCGAGACCGTAGTAGTGTATCCAGCCTCCCGACGCCTTCAGTGCTGACAAAGCACAAGGCAAGTATTCAAGGGCTTTTTCTGGCAAAGGCATCAAAACGCGGTCTGCCACCCACTGCAGCCGGCTGTTAATGATTTCCTTTGAGTCGCCCAGTAACGGGATTACCTTACCGTAAACCATGTTAAGCCTAATGTTCTCCTGCATGAGCTGCATCGCCGCGGGGTTAACGTCTATGGAAAACACTTTCGCAGGGTTCGCGTGTTTCGCGATTACTATGGAGAAGCAGCCGACGCCCGCGAACATGTTCACGACTGTTTCGTTGGGTTCAACCATACTCGCGATGCGCATTCTTTCATGTGAAAGCCGGGGAGAAAAATAGCATTCAGCCACATCAACGGAGAAGGCGCAGCCAAATTCTTTGTGGACGGCGCTTGTTTTGTTTTCGCCAGCTACATGCGTTAAGCTTCGGAGCCTGAGTTCGCCAGAGACGGGGCTTGCTTGGAGCAGAACCGTTTTGATGTTTCTGTGGCGGCGCATGATTGCGTTTGCGGCGGTTTCCGTTTTCTTCTGTTAAGGGGTGGGCAGCCTGATTATGGCGATGTCGCCTACAATGTCAAATGAATTGTAAATTTTGCCAGTGCCTTCTGGAGAAACGTTGGAGAGGGTTCTGTGTAGGCGTTTTCTCAAGCTTTAACCTTCGTTAAGTTAAAGGGCACTGGAAACATTTAAAAGCAAAATACTTTTCCTTTGTAGGAAGGGTAAAGACCATTGGAACAAACAGGAATTGTTTATGAATGTATAAGGTGTGGCGCAAGAGTCCCATCTGAAGAGTTGGAGCTACGAGGCGGAGAAATAAAATGCATAATCTGCGGCTACAGAATTCTGAAAAAGGTAAAACCGCCTGTAGTTAAACGTGTACAAGCCAAATAGAGAGAAGTTGAATAAACCTCGCGAATTCACGAGTAAAAAAAAGGCTTCAGCTTCACTTGTTTCTTTAGAAGATTTCTCTGTCCCCAATCTTGCGTAATGCTTTTCCTCGAAGCTTTATCGATTCTCCGATTACCTCTTCAGGAGCCTTTTCTACAGTTTTTCGTTTGACGGTTTCTCCACAGATTCCCCGCGGTAGCAAACGCCTCTTAACGCAGAGGGCATAAGTACAGTTTGCAACGTTACAGGCATCATCGGTCCATCTACACCATACAGTATCGCGGCGGTAGAAAGCGGAGTTTTTGACGCATTTGAAGGATTGACATGTTGGAGAACAGGTTTTTGTTTGAGCCAATAGGCACACCTCTATTGTTGATTAATAAAATTCAATGTTGCGATGCATTCCCAAAATTGTATTCGCTTGGAAGCCATATAAATTTTTTTATTCCAAACTCATGATTACACGTTTAACTTTCACTAGCAGGTTTGACTCGTTTCCTTCTGTAAACTTCGATGGAGACAAACAGGATTATTGCCAACAAAATTACGATGAAAGTTGCCAGTGCACTGCTCTCAATTAGGAAAGGTCCTATTAGAATGTACTTAGCCAGTCTAATCCGTATTTCTGTGGGCTCCTCAATGTGGCGGCTAACTGCTTCGTAAGAGTTTTCCAGCCCTTCGGGGTAGGTGATTATCTGCATGTTGCCACCAATCACATTGCCAAACGTTGTTGTTCCGTTGGCCTGCGTCGTGGCTAATTGTGTTCCTATTCCTGGCCTATTAAGCACCACGTTCATGTTAGGGATTGGCTGGTTGAAGTAGTCAACAACCTTTACTGATACCTGAATGTTGTAGAGACTGCAACAAATTTCCCTTTGCGTATCGCTGAAAACCTCAATAACGATTTCATTCAACAAAATATCGTCTTTGTAAACTCTTAGCCGGTACTTGCCGAACGTAACTTCCACAGTAACTGTCCCTGCAGTGTCAGTTGTGGCGCCATGGAATAAACCGCTTGTTACTTCAAACAGTTCTATACGTGCATTGGGAATCGCTGCTAGATTGTAATCGATTATTTTAAGGGTCAAAGTTCGACTTGGGCACAATATTGTCACCTCGGAAACTGGCTGCACTGGAAGACCAGTGACAGTGTTGTTGCCAGAGTTGAAAACTATGCCGTAAAGAGAAGCGTTTATAGTGTAACTTATTCCAGGTAGAATAGATTTCAGAATGAAAGTTCCCGAAAGATCTGTTTGGCCCGAGGAGTGCCCCGTTTTTGATAAGCCTTCTTTTGTTGTAACATATTGATATGTGATGTCTAGATTAACGAAAGGTATTAGATTCCCGTCTTTATTTTGGACAGTTATTTTAAGATTAGTCAACTCGCACGTTAAATCAAACGTGCTTTCTTCAGTTATAGATACATTCATTTCGCCGACTTTCACATAATTCCAGAACGCGCTTATAGTATGGTTGCCCTTTTCGAGGTTCAAACTGGCTATTCCGTCAGATGTGCTTGTACCGTTGTATATTGTATTTGTCGCTTGATCAAGGGCTTCAACCCCTATTTGAGGCACAAGTTCACCTGCCAAATTTAAAGTTCGGATCTTGACAGTATAACCTAGGACAGTGAAGAGTTGTGAGTCAGATATGAGCTTAGCCGTATTCTCTGGTGTTATGGTTATATTGTAATCGCCAATTAACGCATCGGATGGAACTGTCCAAGAAGAGTTAATTATGCCTTCGCTTGAGGCAGTCACTGTTTCAGAGTGTACAATAGCGCTGGTTTCCGCGTATTTAACGGATATTGTTGCGTTTTCGTCAGGTTGATGTCCTATCGCGCGTATTGCCACCGATTGGCCTCTGTGGTACTCGCTGGAATCAGTGAAACCCACGAAAAATTGATCTTCGGCCAACAGTTGAGTCTCATTAAAGTACACTCGGTATGAACCTGTATAATTAGTAAGCGAACCTTCAGGTTGAAAAGCGGCGCTTGGATAAGTGACTTGCGCAGTTGCAACTGCTTCTTGGCTTGAGATAGTGAGCTCAACTAGTCGTGAATAACTCGTGTTGGAGAGCGGTGCCGGAAGTTCAACCATAACGTTCGCGTAGTATGAAGTGCCTGATTGCAAGCCGGTTAGTTTTACATTCAAAACAACGTCGCTTCCTTCTTGCAATTGCTTGGGTGAAGCAGGCATAAGGGCTTCAATGTAGTAAGCCATCGTTATGCTGAATGCGTAGGTTGCGTTAACGTTTTTGCTGGCATCCCTCAGCGTTATTGTATAGTCTCCTCCTGAAAGTTGGGGGATTGTGAAATTTGCGTTTACGTAGTATCCTTCCGAAGTGTGGTTTGCAACAAGTTCTTTGTCGAACCAAATTTGGTACTTGCCATTTGTGGTGTCTATGGTGCCTTGAAGGTTAACCGTTTGCCCTACAACTCCCTCTTCTTCAGGGTTGACTAGATATATGTTCACGCCGAGCTGCCCTAGAACTATCGAGAGCGGCATAAACAGAAAGGAAACACTCAGCAATATTAGGAGAGTGACTGTGGCAGCTTTTCTCTTCAAACGAGACTTCTCCTGTATTCAGCAGATTTTGATTGTGTCAGAACATTTTAAACTTTGCCTTTACTACGAACCCGTTTTTTAGCGAGAGCGTTTTATAAACCGGCTTCTAATAGTCTTATTCCAAAACAAAATCTGCATGGACCTGTGAAACATCTTGGAACACTCTATTCCGCCTGCGCTGCTACAAGTGTTAAAGAAGCACAGGTACCATCTCGTCGGCAAGCATTCAGCAGTTAAAAGGTGCAAGTGGCTTTACGAGTCTTTAATTCACGATAGATCATGCTACAAGCAGAAGTTTTACGGTATTAAATCGCATCAGTGTATCCAAATGTCGCCCTCGCTTTTTTACTGCACACAACAGTGCCTGTTTTGTTGGAGAGCGCAAAGCGGAGACTTGCAAAGTAAATGGGATGAAATGGACTTGCCAAATTGGGATTCCGCTGAAGAAATTGTGCGAGAAAGTTTGAAGGCACAAGCCAAGATTTTGAGTGGGTACAATGGACATCCGAAAACAAACTGGAAGAAGTTCACAGAAGCCTTAACGCCCAGACATGTCGCCATAAGTTTGGCTGGTGAACCAACGCTTTACGGGCATCTCGGAGAGTTGATTCGCGCGTTTCATCATAAGGGGTTTACCACGTTCCTCGTGTCCAACGGTACAGTGCCCTCTAAACTCGCGGAATTAAACGAAGAGCCAACACAACTTTACATCTCTGTCTGTGCCCCAAACGAAGAGGCATTCAGGCGCGTTTGCCGCCCCCAAGTTCCCAACGCTTGGGCGAAGTTGAATGAGACGCTTAGTTTGCTGCCAAGTTTCCGATGCCCCACCGTGACCCGCATGACACTGGTTAAAGGACATAACATGGAAAATGCGGATGGCTACGCGGAACTTGTTGAAAGAGCTAATCCCACGTACATTGAAGCTAAGGCTTACATGCATGTTGGGTTTTCGGGGCTCCGTTTAGATTATAAGAGCATGCCTTCACATGGGGAGGTTTACGATTTTGCGAGGCGCTTAGCAGAGAAAACGGGATATATGATTATAGATGAGTCTGTCGAGAGCCGAGTTGTATTATTAAGCAAACGCAGGAAGCCTATAAGTTTTGAGACTCCATGAACAATAGTGTGTTGGTAGCAAACAATTCAATTTTTAGTTCTATCCATACTTTTTAATAAGGTTGTGATGGAAACCGCGAAAGATAGCCTTAAATAGGTTTTTAAACGACCCTATTCTTGAACTTGGAATTTAATTCAACGGGTGGTGAACTATGGTTAGTGAAGGAAGAGGGAGACTTTTCAGGAGAAAGGACGGTAAGTACCTGATTTACTTGCCAAAAGACCTAGCAGAAGACAGCATGTTTCCATTTAAGGGAGCCGATTCTATCTTCGTCAAAGTAAGCTTCAAGCTAAAAGACGACAAACTCCTGATTGAGAAATGGGTAGAACCTGAACCAGAAGAAGAGTAATTAGAAGAGGAAAATTCCTCTCAACATCCATTTTTTAGTAGTGTTTTAATAAATAGTCAGCATGTTTTAAAGTTAGGTGAAAACTTGGGAACTTTGAAGTCTATTTTGAGAGAAGTGAAAGAAGAGCTTACGCAAAAAGACATCGTGCGAGAAAACGCGCAGCAAAACATGCGGAAAGCAACAAGCCTGTCCAAGCAGTCAATACTTCTCATGCATCAAAAAAAATATGAGAAAGCCAGAAAATCAATTGAAAACGCGAAAGAAATCATCTCCAAACTTCAAGATTCAGCAAAGGAATATCCACACATAATCTACAGCGGCATGTTCAGCGCGGCTCTTCAAGAGTACGCCGAAGCAAACATTTTCCAAGAGTTAATCCAAGAAGCACGTTTCGTCACGCCTGACGAAATCAACGTGCCTGCGGTAGATTACGTGTTAGGTTTAGCCGACGTCATAGGTGAGTACCGCCGACTGGTTCTGGACGTGCTACGTGAAGGAGACGCTGAAAAAGGCGAAAAGTGCTTGCAAACTATGGATGACATATACATTGAGCTAATGGCTATGGATGAAGCGTACATGCTTGTTCCAGGGCTCAGAAGAAAATGTGATGTAGCACGACGAATTATTGAAGCCACACGGGGAGACATCACTCAAGAAGTGCGGAGAAAGTCACTGGAGAACTACCTGAAACAGTTTGAACAGGCGCAGAGAAGAAAGCGGCAGCCCCGAAAAGGTTAACCGATGCACCCCACTGCGGCGGTACAAAAATTTTCGGTTTCAAAAGCCCACAAAACACAACTGCTCTTATCTCAAAAGATTATCACTGAAGACCAGTTACCCAAAAAGCTCACTCGCGTCGCTGGTGTTGACGTCGCATACGTCGATGAGTTGGCAATAGGTGCGGTGGCGGTTTTGGATTATGAGTCACTTGAACTTTTAGAGCGGCAGACGGCAACGTGCCAAGCCAAGTTTCCGTACATTCCAACGTTGCTGTCCTTCAGGGAGATTCCGACCGCAGTTGCCTGCATCAAAAAGCTGAGGCGTCAGCCTGACGTGTTGCTTGTTGACGGACAAGGCGCCGCGCACCCGTATGGATGCGGTTTCGCCAGCCATCTCGGACTCGCGATAGGAAAACCCACGGTTGGAGTGGCAAAAAGCAGGCTAATCGGTGAACCTAAAATTGTGGCGGGACAGGCGCTTTTGGTTCAAAACGGCAGAGTCATCGGTGAGGTGGTTACGACGAAAGAGGGTGTAAAGCCTGTTTACGTCAGTGTTGGTCACTTGGTATCGCTTGGAACAGCCGTGAAAATCGCAAAGCATTGCGTGCGCAACAGTAGAATTCCTGAACCGATTTTGCATGCTCATAAGATAGCATCAGAAGAAAAGCGAAAAGTGCAGGCGGAACGCAAAACTTTATAGTTTTATTACGTGTAAAAACTCGGCGGACAGGTGTTGGAAAAATGGAAATCTCGTTTGAGGAGTTTCAGAAACTGGATTTGCGCATAGGAAAAATTACGGAGGCAAACCAGATTCCTGGTTCGAGAAACCTCATAAGAGTCATGGTTGATTTTGGAACGGAAAACAGGCAGGCTGTCGCGGGGCTTCTGCAGTGGTACCAGCCGCAGGACTTAGTCGACAAAAAATGCTTGTTCATACTTAACCTTCAAAAGCGCACGGTTATGGGTGTGGAGTCGCGGTGCATGATACTGGCGGCTGAAGACGAAGAAGGCAACGTTACGGTGTTGCAGCCAGAAAAGGACGTTGCGGAAGGCAGCAGAATCCGTTAAAGGCAGCTTCAACTCAAAAGCGCGTTGATTTTGCCGGCTTTTGCTTTGCTTCCAACGATGTACTCGACCATTTCCGCGTCTAGGTCAAGCGACTTTGCGATTCCAGCAGCCATAGGAGCATTGTTTTGGAAAATAATTCGGAGGTAAGGCAAAACTTCCGTCGAAGCGCGAGTGACTGAAAGGTGGCATCTGCGCCTGATTTTGAGACCTATGTTCTTTCGCGTCGCCCGTTCAGCCTTGGACCGGGACAGCATCATGATGCGGCTTGGAAACTTGAACGGAACCCACCCGCCAACTTTGGAGTTTTGCCTAGCCATAGCCACGCCCGCCGTCATGTAGTCAATC
>JAFGNM010000042.1 GCA_016927015.1 Candidatus Bathyarchaeota archaeon
CAGCGGGCAAATCCTTGTACGCTACGCCGAGAACACGAAGGGCATCATTTGCCATTCTTTCATTAATTTTCAAAATTTCTTTTTTCTCTTCGACTGTGAACTTCTTGGCTTTCCCATCTTTCAAAACGTGTGTGCTGAGTTCTAAAATCAGTTCGGGAGCGCCCTTAACGTAAGCAACCAGCGTCCCTTCGGGTGTCTTGTGAACTGTTGTCATGCGCTTCCTTTCAGAAGTGAACGGTACTTCGTGAACACGAGGATGCAGCTCTTCCACATCTTTTTTTGCTAATCCCGCTTTAGCTGCTACAACAATAAGCGCGCCTTCGGTGGTGTCTCCGAGAACACGTTTGCCATCATAATTAGCGTTAGCATTCAACGTGTTAGCCTTCAACATCAATTCAAGTTCAGGATGGTCCTCCATGTCGATAGGTTTGCCATCCACCAAAAACTCGCCTTTCGGCTCGTAGCCAGCGCCCGTAACGTCAAACATCTTGCCGTTGACATGAATCTTGCGTACGGTCATTTCGCCCTTGGTCAAGGTTCCCGTCTTGTCTGAACAGATAACCGTTGTAGCACCCAAAGTTTCTGCGGAAGAAAGTTTCCTCAAAATCGCATTGCGCTTAGCAAGTTCTCTAGCACCAAGTGCAAGCGACACCGTAACAATTGCTGGCAAGCCTTCTGGAACCGCTGACACAGCAAGCGCAATTGACACTTCAAAAGCATCCAACACGTTACCGATTACGTCACCTGATTGGACTACGCCGAGGACAAAGATTTCGTACAACTCAAGTGCAAAAATCACGGCAGTCAAAGCAACAATTATTATTCCAAGTTTTTTGGCAAAACGCTCAAGCTTTTGCTTTAGAGGACTTTCCTCTGTCTCCATAGTCTGAACCATTTCTGCAATTTTCCCGAACTCCGTCTTCATCCCCGTAGCTGTTATTACAGCCTTGCCTCTGCCGTAGGTCATGTGGGTAGCCATGAAAACAGAGTTTTTCCTATCTGCAATGGGCGCTTCCTCGTTAAGTACACCCAAATTCTTTGTAACATCTGTCGATTCACCAGTCAAAACGGCTTCGTCAGCCTTCAAATCGACAGTTTCTATAAGCCTTGCATCAGCGGGAACACGGTCACCAGCTTCAAGAAGCACAATGTCGCCAGGCACGATTTCTCGGGCATCTATAATTGTTTCGTTACCGTCCCGAATAACACGTGCTTTAGGAGCCGTTAACTTCTTCATGGCTTCCATAGCTTTTTCTGATCTATATTCCTGAACAAAACCGACAACGGAGTTGAGAATCACGATAACGGCGATGGTAATAGCGTCAACCGTTTCACCGATTAGAAAAGAAATTACCGTGGCCACTAAAAGCATGATCACAAAGATATCTTTGAATTGATTAAGAAAAATCTGGAGCGGAGTTACGCCTTTCTTTGCTTTAAGCTCGTTGTACCCGAACTCTTCCAGCCTGCGCTTTGCCTCTTCTTGGCCTAGCCCTTTTTGGTCAACCTTTAATTCGCTCAAGACTTGCTCAGTTTTCTTGCTGTGCCACGCGTCAGCCATAGCAACCGCCCATTTTCAATCATTTCAGTTTAATTCTAATACTGGGATGCTGGTCCCTTCGGTTAGATGATGTTAGCTCCATTATCTTAAAGATAACGGTTATAATACTTTCCCTTTAGGGTTTAGCAAAACAAAGGCTAATAAACAAGTTTATACAACTTCCCACTTTAATTCAAAAAACAAACAACAATAATGAAAGGGGAAGAGTAAAAAATGCTTGAAATGTTCGAACCTTGGTTAATAGCACCAATAGCCGCGTTAATTTCGATTCTAGCTGGCTTCTACTTTTACCGTTATGTTGACAAGCAAGATTCTGGAACCGAACGAATGAAGGAAATCTCTGATGCAATCAAAGAAGGCTCAAAGGCTTTCCTGAAAAGAGAATACAAGATACTGGCAATCTTCGCGGTAGTCGTAGGAACATTAGTGGGAATTTTTCTGCCCTCACCCGTATGGACAAGCGCAGAACCAATACACAACCTAAGCTTAGCACTATCATACTTCTTCGGCGCCTTTCTCTCAGCATTGGCAGGCTACGTTGGAATGGACATAGCCACAAAAGCAAACGCCAAAGCCGCTTACGCAGCGCGCGGCGGCTTAAACAAAGCGTTCCCAGTAGGATTCCGCGGCGGAGCAGTTATGGGGCTTACAGTAGTTGGCTTTTCTCTATTGGGCATAAGTATCGTTTACTTCATAACTCGAGACGCTGGAGCAGTTCTCGGCTTCAGTTTCGGCGCAAGCGCATTAGCCCTTTTCGCTAAAGCAGGCGGCGGAATATTCACGAAAACTGCTGACATAAGCGCAGACCTTGTCGGAAAAGTAGAACTTGGCATACCTGAAGACGACCCGAGAAATCCAGCGGTAATAGCGGACAACGTAGGCGATAACGTGGGCGACGTCGCAGGAATGGGCGCTGACTTAGCTGACTCTTACATCGCCAGCATCGTAGCCGTAATGATACTTGGAACAGTATTAGGGCTTATTGACATAGCGTTGGTTTTCGCGGGTTTAGGAATATTCGCCTCAATCATAGGCGCCGCAACCCTAAGAATCGGAGCGAAAGGCAACCCTGGAAAAGCATTAAACATGGGAACTTACATAACCTGCATAATATTCGGTATACTAACGCTAGCCGTGTCCTACTATCTGGGATATGACTTGCGATTGTGGGGCGCCTCAATGGTCGGCTTAGCCGCGGGAATCGTAATCGGCACAACCTCAGACTACTTCACTTCCGAAAACAAAAAACCTGTCCTGCAAACTGCAGAAGCATCAAAAACTGGAACAGCAACAAACATCATCACCGGCTTCTCTTACGGACTGCAAAGCGTCTTTCCACCGTTACTTGGAATAGGTGCAGCCGCGGTAATTGCCTATTACCTATGCGACCCATTAGGCCCAGGATACGCCGTATTCGGCATAGGAATGGCCGCAATCGGCATGCTCTCAATCGTGGGACTAATAATCTCCAACGACGCGTACGGACCTATAGTTGACAACTCACGAGGAATCGCTGAGCAAGCAGGACTAGGCGAAGAGGTAATACGAATAACCGACGAACTTGACGCCGCCGGAAACACAGCTAAAGCCATAACCAAAGGCTTCGCCATCGGCGCAGCTGGCTTAACAGTCATCGCGTTACTCGCCACTTTCCAAAGTGAAGCCATAACAGCTCTAGTGGAAGCAGGAAAGACACAGGCAGAAATCGCTGCGCTGGTAGATTTCAACCTTTTGAATCCCAAAGTCATGCTGGGCGCTTTCATAGGCATAGCTATGCCAGCCTTGTTCTCAGCAATGGTCATGCTCGGCGTTGGAAGAAACGCGGAAAGAATGATAGCTGAAGTCCGCAGGCAATTCAAGGAAATCCCAGGCTTGAAAGAGGGAAAAGAAGGAGTGAAACCTGACTACGCCCGATGCGTTGACATAGCCACCACAGGCGCTTTGCGCGAGCTTTTACCTGCAAGCACAGTTACGCTAGGTGTAACCTTGATTGTGGGTTTCGTAGGCGGAGTCCAAGCGCTAGGCGGATACTTGGCAGGAGCCATATTCTCAGGTTTGCTGCTGGCACTGCTGATGTCGAATGCAGGCGGCTTATGGGATAACGCTAAAAAACTGATTGAAACGGGCGTTCACGGCGGAAAAGGCTCAGACGCACACAAAGCCGCAGTAGTCGGCGACACAGTTGGCGACCCATTCAAGGACACAGCAGGACCGTCACTGAACACGATGATTACGGTGATGTCGCTGATTGCTTCATTGTTCGCTGCACTGGTTGTCCAGTACAACCTACTAGGCATGTTAGGCCTATAACTTTCCACCATTTTCTTTTTTCATTTTTCTTGATGCTGTTTTGTGGTCGCGCTCTCACGGAGACTATCTACCACAACTAAGATTACCTGTAGGCACCGTTTTGGCAAAGTTTTACAGAAGAAGACGTGGTGCTCCGGCCGGGATTCGAACCCGGGTCCGTGACTCGAGAGGCCACTATACTTGACCGGACTATACTACCGGAGCTCTTCAGCGATAGCGTACATACACATTTTTCGCCTGTATTAATTTACTTTCCCCTTCACAAAGAAGTGTAGGCTCTAAAAAACGCAGTGCAACCTGAAAAAAGTAACCTTGAGTAACTTACAGTAACAAACGGACACTAAAAACAATCAATTTATTTTTTTAAAGAAACAAAAAAATAAAGAAAAATAAGGAGACTTAATAGTCGCCTTCAGGACCGCCGGGCATTCCGCCGCCTGGACCGCCTTTCGGCGATTTAGCGGTTATTACGTCGTCTATTCTGAGTATCATGGCTGCTGATTCGGCTGCTGATTTTATGGCTTGTTCTTTGACTACTGCGGGTTCAATTACGCCGTTTTCGATGCTGTCTTGCACTTTGCCGTTGAAGACGTTGACGCCCATGTATTTGCCTTTTGGTTTTTCGTGCGCTGACCTGAGTTCCACGATTATGTCTATAGGTTCTAAGCCTGCGTTTTCCGCCAGAGTTCTCGGTATTATCTCGACTGCATCTGCGAAGGCTTCTACGGCGAGTTGTTCTCTGCCGCCGACGCTTGTTGCGTACTTGCGAAGTTCCTTGGCAACTTCAATTTCCACTGCGCCGCCGCCGGCTACGATTTTGCTGTTTTCGATGACATCTGAAACTACGGATAGTGAGTCAATCATTGCTCTTTCGGCTTCGTCAACCATTCTTTCCAGCCCAGCGCGTATGAGTATCGCCACTGAGTGGGGGTCTTTGCATTTTTCAACGAATATCATTTTGTCGTCGCCTATTTTGCGTTCTTCCACTATACCAGCGTGACCTAAGTCTTTGGCTTTCAAGTCGTCTAAGTCGGAGATTATTATTCCGCCTGTTGCGCGTGCAAGTTTTTCCATGTCGGATTCTTTGACTCGTCTAGCGGCGATTATACCTTCTTTCGCGAGGAAGTGTTGGACCATGTCGTCGATGCCTTTTTGGCAGAAGACTACGTCTGCTTTTGATGCTTTTATTTTGTCCACCATTGCTTTCATCATGTTGGTTTCTTGGTCTAGGAACGCTTGCATTTGTGTTGGGTCGCGGATGCGGATTTCTGCGCTCATTTCGGTTTTC
>JAFGNM010000043.1 GCA_016927015.1 Candidatus Bathyarchaeota archaeon
ACTCAAGATCGACGCTTTGACTTGAGCGCCCTATGAGAAATCCTTTCCCGTAGGGGTTCGCAGGTTCGAATCCTGCCCGTAGCACCAAAAATGTTTTCGCCCAATAGCAACAAAAACTGACGAAAATTGTGTGTCTTTTATATATTAGGTTATACCACAAGTATTTATTTGGGTCAAAGTGGTGACAGTTTTGAAGAGTAGCGCTCCGCAAACTGAACCCAAGAAAAGGTCAAGACGCTTTTACGTGATTCTGGCTGCAGCGGTTTTATTGATTGCTATAATAATTAGCGCCGTTTTCTTAAGTTTTTTTATGATGGGACAAACCAGTTATGGTCCAGGCCCCGTTGACATTGAAGTCACATCTGAAAAGCAGTTCTACCTGCAAGGTGAAGAAGTCATTTTCATCATATACGTGAACAACCCGCAAGAATGGCCAGTGCCCTACCCATACTCAGTTTTGTACATAGTAGAAAAGGATTGTGTATATGTCGCTAGTCTCGGGGGCGGACAAATAGATTATGTAGCACCATCCCCAAAGTTTCCGTCTCATTCAAAAACGTTGTATGGAGATTTTTTGATGCCGTGGAACCAAACAACGAACCTTAACGGAACGCGTGTACAAGTGCAGCCAGGGAACTACACACTAACAGTTTCTCTCAGTGGATATGGCTACGACGCAAGCGGCAACTGCAGCTTTGAAATCCGACCAAACTCTTAACTTCATATTATTTTTGAATTGTAAAAGCATCGCTATTTATTCATTCTTTATCGAAGGGAGAGCCGCTGTAAGGCACAAAAACGCCAACAGCATATTTGAGCCTATTAGTATCCTATTAGTGGTTCACTGCAAAAACCTATAGGGGGTAGGTCACTATTGGTGCTTTTCACAACCAAAAGCATGTTGAAAAAACACCCGACCCAAGCAATATAGTTCCTTTAAATAAGGGGCTATAGACTGTTCCACGCGCTAGAGTACAAAACGTTTTCCGCATTTATATCCAAGAAACCCTTTCGTAAAAGGCTAATGTTTTTTATAAGTGTGCAGAATTGTTTGTTTAGGTTCACTTATGAGTTTCGAGATGAAGGATAAAGACTTGCTTGGGAGAATCGGGAAGCTCAAAACCAAAAGCGGCACAGTGGAAACTCCGCTTTTGTTTCCCGTGATAAACCCCAGCATCCAACTGGTTCCGCCACAAAAGCTCAAGGACACTTTCGGTTTTGAGGCAGTCATAACCAACGCGTACATCCTCAAGAAACGCTTTGAAAACAAGCCCGTAGAGCAAGGCTTGCACAAGTTCTTGGGTTTTGACGGTGCAGTGATGACTGATTCTGGAGCGTACCAGATTCTCGTTTACGGAGAAGTGGAAGTGAACCAAGCCGAAATCGTAGGGTACCAAGAGCAAATCGGCAGCGATATCGCCACCATACTGGACATCCCCACAGGCTGGAAAATCACTCAGGAACAAGCCACCACGACAGTGAAGGAAACACTCAAGCGCGCTAAAGCGTTCTTCAAAACCAAAACGCGAGACGACATCCTTTGGGTTGGACCAGTCCAAGGAGGAAGACACTTGGACCTCGTCGCAAAATCCGCCGCTGAAATGAGCAAACTACCCTTCCAAATACACGCGCTGGGAAGCCCAACCGAAGTCATGGAAAGCTACCGCTTCGACGTCCTAGCCGACATGATACTAACAGCCAAAAAGAACCTGCCACCCGAAAGACCACTCCACCTATTCGGAGCAGGACACCCAATAATGTTCTCGTTGGCAGTGGCTTTAGGCTGCGACCTCTTCGACTCAGCAGCTTACGCGCTGTACGCCCGAGAAAACCGTTACATGACCGAAAACGGCACATGGCGACTCCACGAACTCGACTACTTCCCCTGCCAATGCCCAAAATGCGCAACCGCGACGCCGCAAGAAGTCACGGCGAAAACACCGAAAGAACGCGAAACCTTCCTAGCCGAACACAACCTCTACGTGTGCACAGCAGAGATAAAACGCGTAAAACAAGCCATAAGAGACGGCAGACTCTGGGAACACGTGGAAATGAGAACCCACGCTCACCCAGCCCTGTTCACCGCCCTGAAAAAGCTGAAGAACCACGAAGACTTCATCGAAAAACACAGCCCAACCGCCAAAAAAAGCGGGTTATTCTTCTTCAACTCCGTTGACTTAGCACGCCCCGAAGTCAACCACTACAGAAAACGCATGCAGGAACGCTACAGTCCACCTGAAAACTCACGCGTTCTCCTGCTTGCACCCCAAACCCGAAAAAAACCCTTTCACAAAGCACAAGAATTCGACAGAATCAAACAAGTTACCAAACGCTTAGGCGAAGAGCTTTCAGGCAAAGTCCACGTCTGCTTCTACGCTGCACCGTTCGGCGTAATCCCGTTGGAGCTTGATGAGGTTTATCCGCTCTCGCAGCATGAAATTGCGCTGCCGCTTGACCGAGAAACCGTCGATTACGTGGCAAACCAAGCATCAGAGTACATCAGGCAACAGCGTTACGAAACCGTCGTGCTGCTTCACGACCCCCCGCAATGGGGCAACAAAGTCAAAACCCAATGCAGCAAAGCATGCCAAAAGAAAAACGTAAACTTTGAAGCCGTAAACGTCACCGGGGAAAGAAGCAAAAACATTTTAACTCGTTTAGAGAAGATTCTGCGAAAACACCTGAGCGAATAACCTTGATTAAAGCGGACCTGCACATCCACACAACTTATTCAGACGATTCAACAGTAACCCCTAAAGCCCTCGTAGAAAAACTCGCCGCGCACAAATCCATCAAAGCCGCAGCCGTAACCGACCACGACACCGTCAACGGACTCAAAGAAACCCGCAAACTCGCCGCAGCATACCCAGACATCCTAATAATCCCAGGAGTAGAAATCAGCACCCCAGAAGGAGACATACTAGTTTTAGGCGCAGAAACAACCCCGCCGCGACCGTGGACTGTGCAAAACGTCGTAGACTTCGCCCGAACCAACAACTACGTCTCAGTAGTCGCACACCCCTACCGCGAATACGGCATGGGAGACGCAGCCAGAAACTACAAGTTTGACGCCATCGAAGTCATCAACGGCGAATCCACACCACACGCAAACAAGCAGGCTCACCAACTCGCCAAAACCATGAAGCTACCTGGCACAGCTGGCAGCGACGCACACACACCCGCAGAACCACTCACTGTCTACACAGAAATCCAAGCAGGCTTAAACGTTGACGAAATCCTCAAAGCCATAAAAAAAGGATTAGTCACAACACACTCAGCGGCAAGGTCAATACATTTTTAAAAGAGCACGCGAGTTTCATGATTACTCTTTAGAGGTCAAAATGAAAGGATTGGTACTTATTGCAAGTTGGATTTCTAGGCGGAGCACGCGAAGTCGGCAGAATAAGCATATCCGTTAAAACCAAAAAAACCCAAGCGCTGTTAGACTACGGCGTAATGTTCGACCACGAACCAGGCTTCCCCATGCATGTGCCCCCAAAAGAAGTTGACGCTTTAATTTTAACCCACAGCCACCTTGACCATTCAGGTGCCCTCCCAATATTCTACATCGACGGAAAAACACCGTTGTACACAAACAGGCTGAACCTCGACTTATCACAGCTTTTGATAAAAGACTTCATTCACCTTTCAGGCTACTACCTGCCTTTCGAATACTTAGAACTAAAAACCATGATGAAAAGCAACAAACACCTAGACTTCGGCGTAGAAGAAAAAGTAGGCGACATGAAATTCAAACTCTTGAACGCGGGACACACACCCGGAAGCGCCCAAGTGCTAATCGAAGCCAAAGGCAAAAAACTGCTTTACACAGGCGACTTCAACACCACCGACAGCCAACTGTTAGCAGGAGCAAAAATGGACTACAAAGACTTAGACGCCGTGGTCATAGAAAGCACCTACGCAAACGCAGACCACGCCGACCGCGCAGAACTTGAAAAACGCTTCGTAGAATCCGTCACGGAAGTTGTAGAGAAAGGCGGAATCGCTTTGATCCCAGCCTTCGGAGTCGGCAGGTCACAGGAAATGGCTTGCATCCTTGCCGCCCACCGTTTCGAGTACCCAGTAGTTTTAGACGGCATGACCCGTGAAGCAAGCAGAATAATCTTGAACCATAAAGAGTTCCTGAGAGACCCCAAATTGTTCACGAACGCCATGCGCGCAACTGACTGGATTGACGGCTGGAGAGACAGGCGAAAAGCCATCAAGTCGCCAAAAGCAATTATCTCTACCGCAGGCATGCTTAAAGGCGGTCCAGCCGCATTTTACGTGTCTAAACTAGCTAAAAAAGCCAGCAACGCCATTTTCTTAGTGAGCTACCAAATTCCGGGAACGCCTGGGAAAGAGCTTCTTGAGAAGGGTGTCTGCACTATTGACGGTAAAGTGAGCAAAGTTAAAGCCCGCTATGAACATTTTGATTTCTCCTCGCACTGCGGAGCAAGCCAACTGAAGGATTCACTGCGAAAACTCGGCGGAAAACCCAAAGTCTTCGTTATTCACGGCGAAGAAGAAAGCTGCAAAAACTTCGCGAAGTGGGCTGAATCCGAGCTTGGCTTGGATGCTGTTGCGCCGAAGACCGGCGAAACCTTTGAGGTTTAGAGCGCAAAGATGAGAATTGGCGTTTTACCCATTGGAAAAGCAGATGCCGCCATGATGGTCCTGATTAAGGAGAACTTGGCAAGAGTTTTCCCAGATGCAGCATGCGTGGTGATTGACGAAAAAATTCCTCTTCGGGAAGAAGCTTTTGATAAAAAGCGCAAGCAGTATCAGTCTAATGTTATTCTAAGCGAAGTTCAAGGTTGCGCCTTTAGGAAGACAGGCTTGAACCGCGTTTTAGGCGTTGTGGACGCGGATATTTTTGTTCCAGAATTGAGTTTTGTGTTTGGAGAGGCCACATGTCCGGGTAAAGCTGCTTTGATATCTTTGTGGCGGCTTAAACCTGAATTTTACGGCGATGCGCCTAACATGCAGCTTTTTTTGGAGAGAGCGTTGAAAGAGGCTGTGCATGAGCTTGGCCACACTTTGGGTTTGCGGCACTGTTCTCGTTCTTCATGTGTCATGCATTTTTCTAACTCGATTTCCGACACAGATATAAAACAAAGCTTATTCTGTGACAAGTGTTACTTACACGTTAAAATAAGCATCAACAATTTAGGGTAAGAACCATGGCTGGAAAATTTAGCGCTCAACTAGTGTATTTGGTTCCGGTACTGGTGAGTTTACTGTTTGGACTCGGCTGCGCTTATCTGCTCATAGCTCAGCCGTTGCCGCCTATGAATGTCACGCCTTTTGATGAGGGTACTCCTTCAGCGCCTTTCGGCAACGCTTTCTACTTTGTTATTCTCATCGCTTTGAGCGCTACTGTTTTTTATGTTCTGCTTAAACGGAAAAGTCGTAAGCTGATATTTGCGCTTATTGCAGTGGCTTTGACGACTGCTTCTTTGCTGCTGTCGCTTGTTTACTTGTCGGTTATCTTTGCTTATGTGCCAAGCTTGGATTTTTTGGTTTTGCCTCTTTCCATACTGGTGACTGTTATCTTTGACTTGGCCATTTTCCGGTTAGGCAGCAAAGCCCGCAATGTTGCGGTGGTACTGTTGGGTGGCGGGCTTGGCGTGTTTTTCAGTGCGGCTATTCCGTTTTTTAGTGCGGTGTTGATTTTGGTTTTCTTGGCGGTTTATGATGTGTTCGCGGTTTATTATGGTCCTGTGGGTAAAATCGCGCATTCGGGGCTTGATCAGCTTCAAGGTTTAAGTTACTCGTTTAAGGATGTTCAGATGGGTTTGGGCGACTTGGTGTTTTATTCCATGCTTTCTGGAAGCATACTGTTGAATTACAACTCGTTGTTTCCCTACTTCGTTTCCCTTATTGGCATCCTAGCCGGTTCTTTCCTCACCCTTGTGATGCTGGAAAAGAAGGGAATTTTTCCCGGTTTGCCTTTCCCTGTAGTCTTGGGTTTGGCTGGCGGAATTCTTGCATCACTCGTGATTTAGCCAGAAAGTGCTTTGAGAACGTTGATGCCTGCTGTACGAGCGGTTAAGTTTGGATTTGGCTGACATGAGCGCGAAGGCTGTTCTAAGTGCTGAGAAACCATACATAGCAAGGCGAAGGGCAAAAGCGGTTGATGAAACGGCTGAACATTTTCTGATGTTTTCAGGGTTGCGTTAACCTCTTTTAAGCTCGGAAAAGACTATACCCCCTTATATAAACTATATAAAGGAAAATGGATTTTGACCGCGAGTTCCTCGGTGAAGAATAGCTCATATTCCTTTTTCGTTTTTTAGCAGTGTTCACTTCTTCAGAAATCTCGTTCTTTCAGAAAAGGCAAGATGTGGAAGCAGAGGTCTACACTGTAAGTTCCGCTAAATCTACTGAAATCTTGATTCAATAAACATAGGTATTATACTTTAACTCATACTCTACAGACATAGGTAAACATATTAGCTCTGGTCAAGAAATCTTGATTAACTCTGTTTTTTGCTTGTCAAGAAATCTTGACTAAATTCGGTTGCTTAGTCAAGAAACCTTGACAAAAACGCTTTTACAGCAGAAACAGCCTGTAACAGTGAGGGATATCCATGAGTAAAAGCGTTGCTTTGTTGCTTGTTCTCGTTTTCTTAATGGCAACAAATGTAATCGCCGTTCAGCCTATCAAAGCTGAGCCAAGTACAATTGTTGTCCCAGACGATTACCCAACCATAGCTGCAGCAATCGGAAACGCCACAGAGGGCGACACAGTATTTGTTAATAAAGGCACCTATGCTGAGAAACCTTTTAAGATAAACAAGACTCTCTCCCTGATAGGTGAAGGAGCAGACTCCACAAAAATAAGCTTTAACCCGCCACACACTGAGGTCACGGTAAACATTTTTGAACGTTACACATTCTATGAGGACCCAATTGTAGTTGTCGCTGACGATTTTACTCTCTCAGGATTCAATATCACTTCATCTGGCGGTTCCATTTCCATCAAGGGCAACAGAACAAGAATCACTAATAACGTCATAACGCGCGAAATTTATGTGGCGGGAGGTTCATGCTCTGTCATTTCAGAGAACTTATTCACAGGTGGTGTCGGCTTTAACGGCACCTACTGCAAGGTTTCTTCAAACAGTTTTTGGTGCAACCTATATGGTGGCGGTCGATACGTCATTTTTTCTTCCAATAACTGTCACTGGGGGCGGGCATCCATAGTAGGTGATGATTGCCTCATCACCGATAACCAAGTAAACCAGTCTCCAAGCGCGTTTAGTGTGGGCGGCATCAACAACATAGTCAGCAAAAACACCATCGACCATGTAGGCTTTGGCTTATCGGTGGCTGGATTAAACAGCAAAGCGTTCCTAAATCAAGTAACGCATTGTGGGATAGGTCTTATTCCAAGCGCAGGCAGCATTTTCTTTGCAAATTACATCGCAAACAATGGCTGGGGCATAGACACTGGGGGCGACTTGGTAAACCCAAACGGAACGCTGAGCACAATATTTCACAATAACTTCGTGAACAACCGCTACCAAGTCAACACCTTGGGTTATTATGAAACCGATTATTACGACAACGACGAAGAAGGCAACTACTGGGATGATTATCAGGGAAAAGATGCAAACGGGGATGGCATAGGAGACACGGCTTATGTTATCGATGAAAATCGTTCAGACCGCTATCCTCTTATAGCTCCTTTTGATGTTGACAGCGTAGTTGTAGAGTTGCCTGAGTGGGCGTCTCCGCCTTCTGTGCTCCTGATTAGCCCAGAAAACACGACTTACATTTCTGCGAATGTCACCCTCGAATTCACGGTTAACAAGCAAACCTCGTGGATGGGCTACAGCCTTGATGGACAGGAAACAGTAACTATCACAGACAACACCACTCTAACAGGTCTATCAAGCGGTTTACATAACGTAACCATATATTCAAAAGACTTCTTTGAAAACATCGCAACCTCTGAAACAATCTGGTTTAGTATAACAGAACCTTTCCCAACAACAATAGTCATTGCAACTGTGGTCTCCTTAGCTGCTATCGGCGTGGTTCTGCTGGTCTACTTCAAGAAACGCAAACATTAAACAATGCGCTGTCATTTCCTTTTTCTGAACAACTTCACTCCACTCAGTTCAGTCACGTATTCAAAACCTGCTTCCACTAATTTCTGTGCGTCTTCTATTGTGGTTGCAGTTGCTGAAGTATACTCTTCTTTCTTGAACTGAACCATCTGAGTATAAACTAGTGTGTTTTGGATGCTTTTGTGACCTAACAGTCTCATTACCTGCAAAATGTCTTTTGTCCTTTGATACTCCATTGTAGCTTTCCAATGTCTAAAAGTGTGAAAGTGAATCCTCAATAATCGTGGATTGGATAGTTTGATGGCTGATGGTGGGGTGTTGGGTTGCAGTTGCGTCGTTGTTGCCTGTAAGTAAGACTTTTAAGCGTTAAGGTTTCTTGAGGTTTCATGGAATTGCGCAGGGCAGTTGCTGGTATGCTTAGAAGCAGGAGGTTCTGGATGTGGCAACTAGCTGGCGTTATTATTTACGGGTTGCCTGTGGCGTATCGTTTCATCATGGGAACTGTTGAGATTCCGATTTTGAATTTTCCGGGGTTTTGGATTGGCCACTATATTCCAGGTAACATGTTGGAGAAAATTCTTGTTAACGCGTTTTTTCCCGGAGGCGCTGGCGGCGTTGCCGCAGAAGCGCTCGTTAACAATTACAAGGGTAAAGCGGTTCAGGGACGGGCGAAGTATTTGTCGAGGCTTGGTGGGGCGCTGCTGCAAACAGCGGCTTGGTCGGCATTTCAGTACTGGGGTCATTCGTTGACGATTTTGGGTCCTTGGAGCACTGGAAGCGATTCGGGTAATATTTTTGAGTATTGGTCAGTCTTTCCATTCAATTTCACTTTGGCTGCTTTTTCCATATTTACTCCAGACGTTGTGAACTTTGCGAAATCGCGTCTGGCAAAAGCTTACAGGAAGCTGTCAGGACGGAGTTCTAAAAGTTAATATTGGCTTCTGGGCTATGGATGTTCCATGTCATTTCACGTCAGGCGGAAAGACCGAGAAATAACCGATTCCGACGCGCTCAAAAAAGTTTTGAAGTCCACAAAGTACGTTACCGTAGCGCTCTGCAGGGGTAACGAGCCGTATCTTGTTTCGTTAAGCCACGGCTACGATGAAACGCGCAACTGCCTGTATTTTCACTGCGCCGATGAGGGAAAAAAACTTGTGTACCTGAAAGCAAACAGCAAGGTGTGGGGGCAAGCGGTGCTGGACTACGGCGTGACTGACGAATGCGACTACGCGTACACGAGTGTCCACTTCAAGGGAACCGGGTCCTTGATTGACGATTTAAGCGAGAAGCAGCATGCCATAGAAGTGCTGGTGCGGCAGCTTTCCGAGAATCCAGAGGAGAAGTTGGCTAAGATAAAACCTGAAAAACTCGCCAAAACAACGATGGGCAGAATTGACATTGATTATATGTCGGGTAAGAAGCATCAAAAACCAAAGCCCTAAGAATTACGTGAAGAAAAGGGTCTATCTGAACTCTCATTTTTCTGGAAAACAGGTTTTAGAATGCCCATGCGCCTGTAGCGAATAACCATGTAAAGAAGCAAAGTGCTGCTGAGGAAACCGCCATTATTGCGATGGTTACTATTCTTTTTTGTGAGAAAAGCGCCAGTGTCATGAATATGGGAAACATTGTTAATACGTAGCGGGGAACGCTTATCCAAAAGCCTGTGGAAACACTGAGCATCCAAGTTAAAAGCAAATAAGCCACGTAAGATGGGCGCAGCTTCGCCATGTAGCCAGCTAACACCATAAATAACCCGAAAACAGCGAAGATTACTTGTGCGTAACCAAGTGTTAGACTCTTAGAAAAATCGTTACTGCCCAACCAACCTACTGCTCCAGCGAAGCCGCCTAACGGATCAAGAGTTTGGTACCAATGCACCCGTTCAATCTCCATAAAAGTGAAAAAGTTACCTGTCACCTGATAATTAATTATCAAATACGCTAGAAAGCCGAATGCGGGAAGGCTTATCCAGAGAAGCTTTAGGTTTGCCGCTTTTATTTTCCATTCTTTCTGATGGAAATATTCCACAACCAGAACGGGCAAAAGCAGTAGCCCAGCGATTCTTGTAAGCGAGGCAAGTAAGCCTAAAAAGCCGGCTAAAGGCCACTTGGCGTTTCTAGCGTAGTAGAGGCTGGCGATGACTACTGCAAGGAACAAGCTTTCGGTATACGCGGCTGATAAAAAGTAGGCTGTTGGGAAAACACTGAGGTACAACACGGCTTTTTTAGCTACGCTGTCGCTGTAGTCAAGCTTTGCAAGTTTAAAAAGGTAGATGACAAAAAGGATTGAACATACATTTGATATTATCAGCCCTGACAGGTTAATGTACGCAAAATCAAAAGTGATTAGCCTCACCAGTAAAGGGTAAAGTGGAAAGAAAACGATAAAGTTAGCTGGATCACCTTCGTTAACATAGCCGTTTTGCGCAATAAACATGTAGTGTGGGCTGTCCCATTTGGAGAACTGGCCCATGACAAGTTAAAGGTTCTGTTGAGCCGCCACTTGCAAATGCAGTCGTGTACGCTGCTGCGTAGCCTATGGAGAAAACTGATAGTTTAGCTATCAACGCTATGAGAATGGCGACTTTAAGTGAATATGGAATTCTCCCATACCACGCTTTAATTTTCTGTGTTATCACGCAGTTCCCCAATTTCTAAACACGTTGTGACTAAAGCAATGTTGAATATTCTATTATCATATATAAACTTGGGGAAAAACAGAGCCACATGACAAGCAAAAAACATCAGCGCCCAGAACCATAGGTAATCGATAGCTTCTCACATTATGGTGCGAAAACTTGCGGAAGGCCTCTAGAGGTTTCTGCATATTGCCCGTTAGGCTCCAAATGTGCTGAGTTGCGTCTGTTATGCTTGGAAAAACTATAGTTCCTTTATATAAGGGGGGCTATAGTTTCGCGAAGCGCATCAGTTCTTAGAGCTTTTACGCCATCGTCTGGAGAAGAATTTTCGGATTTCCTCAGCAAAAACCACTATCAACGCAAGCGAAGCTAGAAACGTCCAGTCCTCTATTCCAAGCGCCGTTGTCCCGAAGAACGATTGCATAAACGGAACATAAATCAAGAACGACAAAATGGAAAGCTGCGCCACTATACCTAAGATAATCCACTTGTTGGTTGAAAGTTTCGTTTTAAAAATGGACACTTTGCTTGTTCGGCAAGCAAGAACGTTGCCCACTTGAGCCACGACTATGCCCGCAAAAGTCATGGTAACGCCCTTTATGTAAACTGGGCTGTCAGAAGGCAAAGCCATTCCAAAATGCCAGCCGCCAGCCATCCAAGCGCTTAAGCAGCCGACCATGGCGCCAACGGCTATGATTACGCCGATGTAAAAAGACCGCAAGAAAACTTGGGCGGTGAACAGCCTCTCTTTGAGGCTTCGAGGTGGCTCCTGCATAATCCCTGCTTCTGGAAGCTCACGGCTGAGAGCCAAAGAGGGAATCACGTCTATGGCAAGGTCTATGGCTAAAACCTGAACCACAAGCAAAGGCAAAGGTATCCCCAGCAAAGCGTAAAGCATGTAAGGAATCAACTCAGCCCAGTTATGCGAGAAAACGTACACGATAAACTTCCTTATGTTCTCGTAAATCGCACGCCCAGACTCCACTGCTTTAACTATCGACTCAAAACTGTCGTCGAGCAAAACGATGTCTGCAGCTTCACGCGCAACATCAGTCCCAGAAGCGCCCATCGCCACACCAATATGCGCTTCTTTCAATGATGGTGCATCATTTGCGCCGTCTCCAGTGACAGCCACTACGTCGCCGCTTTTCTTTACAACCTTAACAATGCGAAGTTTCTGTTCTGGAGAAACCCGAGCGAAAATCACGTTGCCCCTTTCAACCGCGTCCACAATCGCCGCATCATCCAAAGCGTCCAAGTCTACCCCGCGAACAATATTGCAGCACTCAGCATCAACTATACCTACTTCACGGGCTACAACCTGCGCTGTTGGACCATAATCGCCAGTGATAATCACCGTTTTTATTCCCGCCTGCTTAGCCTTCGCCACTGCTTCCTTCACCTCGAGCCTAGGCGGGTCACGCATGGCAGCTAAGCCCACGAAAACCATGTCTTTCTCAACTTCAGCATCTTTTGAATACTCATTTTTAGGCAGCTTTCTGTACGCAACTGCTATGACTCGCAGACCTTCGTTGGCAAACTCGCGAATTTTCGCTTCGGCAGACCGCAAGTTTTTGCGTGTGATTTCTTCAACCTTGTTGTCAACGAGGATTTTGTTGCAGACGGACAATATGCTTCTGGGCGCACCTTTCGTGTATATGAGCACATCGCCGTTGAGCTTGTGAACCGTGGTCATTCTTTTCCTTGTAAAATCGAAAGGCACGATGTGGACCACGGGTTTTTCAGCAAGACGATTCTGAACGGTCATTCCGTATTTAAGTGCTGCAACGATTGATGCTCCGTCAGTTGGGTCTCCAATTACGCTCCAAGCAGCGTTTTTGTCCGAAGGAGGGTCAATTTTGGCACTGTTGCAGAGAGCGGCAATTTCAAGGAGCTTTTCAACCGCAACTGCGTCCTTTGCTTCTAACGCTTTGCCTTTCAAAGTGAAATTGCCTTCAGGGCTGTAGCCTATGCCTGAAACTTCAATAACGTGGTCTTTTACCCATAGTTTCTTGACTGTCATCTCGCCTTTGGTGATTGTGCCTGTTTTGTCAGTGCATATGACAGTGACGCTGCCCAAAGTTTGCACTGCTGACAAGCGTTTAACAAGAACGTTCTGTTTCACCATTTTTGAAACGTTTATTGCCAGAGCGCTTGAAACTGTAACTTGTAATCCTTCTGGAACGCACGCAACCATAACGCCAATCATGAAAAGAGTGCTGCTGTACAAATCTATGTTCAGCCAGATCAGGCTGGCAAAGAAAAAAACGCTTCCCACAACAACGGCTATAATGAAATCGTACTTAGCCATGTTAGCGATTTCCTTTTGAAGAGGACTTGGCTCTTCGCGTACTGTCTGAGTCAAGTTGGCTATCTTCCCAAACTGCGTGTCCATGCCTGTAGTTAAAACAACTGCTTTTCCTCTGCCTTTGGCGACGCTGGTGCTCATGAACACAAGGTTAGGCGAATCCAAATACGCCTTGTCAAGTGTCTTCGCGGGCTTCGTGTTTCTAGGTTGCGGCTCTGATTCGCCAGTTAACGGAACATTATTTGTCCACAAGTCGAATGCTGTAATCAAACGTGCATCCGCTGGAACACGGTCACCTGCCTCCAAAACTATGATGTCGCCAGGAACTATTTCTCGGACTAATACTTTTTGAAGTTCTCCATCGCGGACTACTTTGGCGTACTCGGGCATCCAATGCTTCAGGGTTTGCATCGCTTTTTCGGCGCGTGATTCTTGAAAGATGCTGAAAAAAATGTTAAGCAACACAACCCCAAGGATGATTAAGCTTAGCTGCCACAGTCCGCTGACAGCTGAAAGCACACTTGCGAAAAGCAACAGTACTCCAAACAGGTCTTTAAAGTGAGATAGAACCTTGTACGAGAAGCGACGGTTTTTCTTTTCAACCAGCATGTTGAAACCGTACTTTTTTAGACGCGTTTTAGCCTCTTCAGTGGTTAATCCGTTAGGTGACGCATCTAAGGCGTCGAATACCTCTTTGAGACGCATAGAAGCAGCTTTTTCCAAGTAATCCCTGCCAAAACTCTGCCGTTCTCTATTCAGTAATGATGCAGTTACAGCGTATTTCGGAAGGTATCGGAGGTTAAATTTAAACTAATCGGATATGAAACGTGGTTTTGATCCAATATGCCTTGTGTTTCCATCGAATATTCCGAAAACAGTTGCCATAAAGTTAATAGGCGACAGTTTTCATTTCCATGTAGCTTATCTATTTAGAGAGAATCAGAAAATGTTCCGATTAGCACAGTATTTCACACTAAAAGAATATTTGAATATTAGTTTGGATAGATTGGAGAATGTTTAGTTATGGCACGATATAAACAGGTTGACGAAAT
>JAFGNM010000044.1 GCA_016927015.1 Candidatus Bathyarchaeota archaeon
AGATACCGCAGTGATTCTGGGACCAAACCACACTGGTTACGGCAGCGCTTTGGCGTTGATGAATGAGGGGGTTTGGCGTACGCCGCTGGGCGATGTGGAAGTTGACGGCGCGACAGCTGACCAGATAGTGCAGGAAACGCGCCTTGTTGACGTGGACGACGTTGCGCACCGTTTTGAACATTCCATTGAGGTTCAGCTTCCTTTTCTGCAGTATCTCTATGGTTCTGAGTTCAAGTTTGTCCCAGTATGCTTCCAGATGCAGGATTTATCCTCTGCGGTCGAAGTTGGAAAAGCTTTAGTCGAAGTTTTAGCCAACAAGAACGCAGTGGTTATCGCTTCATCGGACATGACCCATTACGAACCACAAGGAAACGCGGCTGCGAAAGACTTGGCGGCGCTTAAAGCCGTGGAAGCAATGGATGAAAAACGGTTCTACTCAATTATCGAAACGCAAAATGTAACCGCCTGCGGCTACGGACCCATAGCTGCGGTGATAGCTGCTGCAAAAGGATTAGGTGCAAAAGAAGCAAAACTACTCTGCTACAAAAGCAGCGGAGACGTAACTGGCGACTACTCCAGCGTTGTCGGATACGCTGCTGTATGCTTCAAAAAATAGCTAGTCTGTTGTGCTCTCGGTGGCTACCCCCTCCCTTTTATAAAGGCGGCAAGATTGGTGCGGGTAGACCCCCTCTATAGTTTTGTGCATTGATTGGCTATTAGGCGGCAAATATGCTCGTCTCGCGGTTTCAACATGCTAATGGTTGCGGAAAACGCCAATAGTGACCTACCCCCTATAGGTTTTCTGCAATCAACCACTATTAGGATCCAAATATGCTGGTTGTCAAGAAACCTTGACTAACGCTAAGCTTGTTAGTCAAGAAACCTTGACTAAAAACGGGTGTTTCGGGCTTGTTTAGTCAAGAAACCTTGACAAAAATCCTTTTATCAAAAAAAACGCCTAACTTAAGCGTGTTTAAGGAGTGAGTTGTGTATGGCTCTTTCGCCCAAACTGGCTGTGAAAAAGAAAGCCGCTCTCGTTCTGCTTCTTGTCAGCCTAATGGCTCCATGCATACTCAAAATTCAGCCGAGTAAGGCTGATCCCCTGACGATTATTGTTCCAGACGATTATGCAACAATAGCCGCGGCTATTGGAAACGCTATTGACGGCGACACGATATTCGTTAAGACGGGAATTTACGAAGAAGAGACGCTGGAGATAAGCAAGACACTCTTTATTATAGGTCAAGACGTTGAGAACACTGTAGTAAACCTTCATCCCCCGTTAGTCACATCAACTATTTTCACTCAAACGTTTACAAGCTATGCTAATCCAATCAACATTAAAGCTGATGACGTTAAGCTCTCAGGTTTGACTATTAACAGCGAGGGCGGTGAAATCTCTGCGACTGGGAATAGAACCCAAATAACAGGAAACATACTAAACACTGGTGTACACTTGCGCGGTTCGTATCAAAATGTTTCTAAGAACAACTTAACTGCAGGTGTGACATGCAGCGTTGGTGTGTATGGTAACGTCTACAAAAATAATGTTGTGAATAGTAGCATTGGCTGTGATTCTGGTTCTTACAACCGCTTTTTCGCAAATAACGTTTTAGGAGGGGGAATAAGCTCTGGCGGTACAAGTAGTAATAACCTGATTTATGGCAACACTATAAAAAACGGCGCGGGCATTTGGGCGTGTTATGGAGATGTTGTTGCCAAAAACACAGTGATTGATAGTGAAATGGGAGTCTCCGTCGACTGGGGCTTTAACAATATCATCTGCGGAAACATCATTGCAAATAACCGCGGCGCTGGTCTTACAAAACTTGAAGGTAGCAACAATACCTTCTACGCGAATTACGTGGTGAACAACTCTGTTGGTGTAGAGATTGGGGTATATTCTTCTTTGGAGCCCCTAAACACCACTTTCTATCATAACGATTTCGTAAAAAATATTCAGCAAACAAAAGTCATTGGTCTTGACCATAGTGATTATTGGGATAACGGCGAAGAAGGAAACTACTGGAGCAACTACACAGGTTCTGATGCCAATCACGATGGCTTAGGCGATTCACCATACGTAATCTTTGGGGAAAGGCACATGTACGATTATCCATATACAACCTACGTTGAAAGTTACGAAGACCTTTATCCGCTAATGACTCCATTCAACTGCTCAAGCATCACCATCAAATTACCCGAATGGGCAACTAGCCAATTACCAAACCTGTTTACATCGCCTGACATAACACCTCCCACAATTTCGATTATATCTATCGAAAACATGTCCTATCCAATAGGAAACCTTTCGTTAACGTTCACAGTGAGTGAGCCAACTTCATGGATTGGCTACAGTCTTGATGGACAAGAAAACATAACAGTTGCAGGAAACGCCGTTTTTTCAGGGCTATTTATGGGCTCTCATTACTTGACAGTTTACGCGAATGATACAGCTGGAAACACTGGAATCTCTGAAACAATCTGCTTCCGAATAGAAACGCCTTTACCAACAACATTGGTTGTGGCTGTTGCGATTCTCGCGTGTGTTTTCGGCTTCGGGTTAATTGTAAACCTTCTAACATCTAAAAAGAAAAAGCAATAACCGCCAAAGCAACCCTAAAGCCTAGCAGAGTCCGCCCTGCTTGAAATAGTAGCCCTCTTCCTTCTTAGAACCGAAACTTCGCACGCCTTCCCTCTTCAGCCGCTGTCTAAGCTCCTCGGCGTATTCCTTACTCAATTCGCCCCTTTTCTCCAAATACGCGATTATCTCCTCTGCCTGCTCTTTCGTATCGCAGCGCCTTATGAAATCAACAACATTTGGGTCATAGTTGCGAAACTTGTCCGGCATGGACTTTTCAGCTGCGTCAGAATCTGTTCTAATTGCGTCTATCGGGACCTTGCTGTCTCCGCCTTCGAGTTCCTCAGATAGATTCGGAAACATTTTCTTAAACGACTTTTTATTGGTCTCCACTGTCGCAACCTTCTAGCGCAGCTAGTTCTTGATATCATATAAAAACGCATCCTTAAGTGGCTTTTTCCCTCGTAAAACGGCAATCGCAGCTGGAGCAGAATTGGCGATTTACAAATTTATGCAGGGATAAATTTTTGCGCTGGGTTTTCTTTAAGCACGCGTTCTAACTCTTGAATGTTAAGCCCTTTGAGTTCATCTCCGAAAACCTCGCATTTTCTCCTGCGGCTTACCTCATCTGGGCTTCGAACAACTATCTCCGCTTTTTGTTTGCTTGAAGTCTCGACGTATATGTGAAAGGATTCTTCGGTTTTTCCCTTTTTAGTTACCGTAGTCCACTCGGTTTTAGAAATTTTGGCGCCGTTTTTCTTGAGAAAGTTCAGGATTTCGTCGGGCACATCATGGTATACGGCTATGTCGATGTCGCTTCCTTGGCGGATAGTTCCACGCCAAACGCTCCCGATTAAAATGGGGCTGTATTCCTTGAGGTTTTTCATTATTTTCAAGGCTTCTTGGCGCATTTGGATTAACCGTTCTTTTCTGGCTGGTCCTTCATGGGCTTCAGCGATTTTGTCAAGTTCTACGGCAACCTCAAAGTTTGTTGGAAGAAAGTGAGTGCCCAGAGTTTTTGCAGCCTTTAATTTGGCCTGTTTATATTCTTTTTCAGCTCCAAAATACAGCAGGGTAGCCGCTTCCTTTGCGACCTTGCACCTTAAATCAGAATCAACGTTCAAGACTTCACCATGCAACGCCCAAATCAGCGTTTAAGTAGCTTTTCGTACAGTTCCACTGTTTTTTCAGCGATTTTACTCCACGTGAACTCGCTCAGGACTCGTTTTCTGCCGTTCTTTCCAAGCCATTCCCGTTTTCCCGAGTTTTCCAGCGCGTTTATTATACCCCACGCAATGTCTGAAGGGTTGTTTGGGTCTATGTGGTAGCCGCATTGTTCTTCCCCGCGGCAAATCACTATTTCCCGCATTCCGCTGACGCCTGCAGCGCCCACCACCACGGGTTTTTCCATGCTCATTGCTTCAAGAGCAACTATGCCGAAGGGTTCATAGTGGCTTGGGAAGACTGCGATGTCGCAGGCAGCGTAGTGCAAAATGCGTTCTTCTTCGGGAATGAAGTCGAAGCGGAATTTGACGTATTCTTCTAGTCTCATGGTTCTGGTCAAATTTGTCAGATACTCTTGCAGGTCGCCTACGCCTACTATAACCAACTTTGAGTTAGGCAGCTTGGACAAAACATGGGGCATCGCCATGATTAGCTTGTCGACACCTTTGACGCCCACAAGCCTTCCCAGAAAGAGGATCATCAACTCGTCATCTTTAATGCCGTACAATTCCCTGATTTTCCGCACTTTTTCCGCAGAAACGCTTTCAGGATCATATTTTTGCGGGTCAACTCCATTATAGCTGACGTGAATTTTGTCCCGGGGGAAACCGAGCTGTATTAACTCATCCTTCATGGCGTACGACACTGTGACAATCATGTCGGCCATTTTGGCTCCGCGCAACTCGATGTTGCTTACCACACTTGAGCCATTTCCCAATGTTCTGCCCTTCTCGGTTGAGTGAACATGAAAGGCTAGAGGCAACCCGCTTTCTTTTTTGACGGTGACTCCGCCCATTATGGAAAGCCAGTCATGAGCAACCACAACGTCGTATTTCACGCCTTCTTTTCTGATTAGCTCATTAATGAGCTTGGACGCAGTCAGGTAATTGTAAACAAGAAGTTTGCCGAATAAATGTAGGCCTCTGCCCCACTTTTTGATGTCGTCCGCTATCACGTCGGGCAGCGAGTCGGAAACATCAATGTGTAATGGACGGTGAATTTCTATGCCGCGCCAAATCTCTCTCCTTGGCAAAGTACCGCCATCATCATTCATCGTGAAAACAGTTACGTCGTTATCCATGAGGACAAATTTGCGTGTTATTTCAGCCGCGTAGGTTCCCAAGCCGCCGACAATTTTAGGTGGGTACTCATAAACAAGCACAGCAATCTTCATTCTTGGTGCTCACCATTTTCCAGTGTAGCATAAGAAAGCTGCGTACTAAAGCTTTGCTTATTTCAGTTCAGTAAACCGTTGAGAAACGTTGATTAGCTTGCGTGCACATATACCCAACTGGTGCATTGTGGCCATGAGTTTATCACCTGCTAAATATGAGATACTGGCAGCCATGTTGCTGCTTGACAAACCTGAAAGAGCAACACATATCGCGAAAGAAGCTGGAAAGGAATTTCCTTCCGTCATGATGCATGTCATCGGGCTTACTCGCATGGGATACACCACTTCACCTGAAAAAGGACTTTACACCCTTACCGAAAAAGGCAAAAAAGCCCTCGGCATACCAGAAATCAACAGCGAAAACGCCAAAACAATACTAGCGGGCATACCGCAGGAGAATTCATTTCAATTTTACGCAGGCTTAGGAAAACCGTTAAACCTACAAGCACGTGGTCTCCAAGATTTCTGTGACAAGATTCCGAAAGTTAACTCAGACTCCATAGATTTTCACATGAGCCGAGGCGATTTTGAATCTTGGTTTGCAGGAATCGGCGATGTGGAACTCGCAAAAAAAGCAGCGTTGCTAAAAGAAAAGAAGATTGTTGGAGAGGTGCTACGCACAAAACTGCAGGATATCGTTAACAATCGGTGCATGGCACTAGCTAACGTGGCTGGGCACGCGGTTTCGTCTGAGTGACTCAGTTACTAATTTATGGGTTTGAAGCGTTTTCCAAGCTTTCCCAGAACCTGCTGTATAGTCGTGTACTCCATCTCTTCAGAGCTTAAACGCGCTGGCTCAAACTCACCCATGTTCCGTAACGCGCAGGCATTTTGCATGGCTTCACGCCTAGCCAAAGCAAAGGCAGGGTCATCGAACAAGTCAGCGATCATTGGGTTTCCTTCGTCGTCGCTTGAGATTTTGCCGTTTGCCACTTGAAAGCCTATGGCAACAATTCTTGGTGGACCGTCGAAGACAGTGCATTTTGACGCTTTCAATCCTACGGGCATCATGGGACCCCAATGGCTTCCACGCATCCACCCCTGCACGAAGTAGCTGTGCATGAAAGGCGCCAAGACTTCGCCCACTGCAGGCAGTCCATGTTGCGCTCGGGCAATCATAACTGGGTCGTCTTTCCCCACGTATTTTCCAGCTATCAACGAGAGCTTACTTACACTGCTTGCAGCGCAAATCAAGTCGTCGCTTGCTCTCCAGACGCGAGAGACGGCGTAACGCCCAACAGTTCCTATAAGCGCTAGCAGCTCGTACATTTCTTCAGGGCACTTGAGGACTATCGCCTTGTTTTCTTTCGTGTCTACTACTTCGAATTTGAAGCCGCAAAGCATGTTTGGGTCGATAACGAGGCCAGCGGTGTTCATTGGGTCAGCGAATATGCGGAAAAGCGGATAGTTAAATGAGCCAGCAGAGGTTTTGTCAGCCGCGAAAACTACTATTGGATCAGAGGCTCGTTCTTCTATCTCCATTTCTGCAACGCCCGGACCCATGCCTCGGACGTTTCCGCTGAACGCGGATTTCAAAAGGTCTTGACCTGCAGCGTAGAGCTTCAGCTGCGAAGCTTTGTTTGCGCATTCTTTGAATGTTTCCCAAGCGAGCTTGTGAATTTCCTCGTTTTGCTCTCCTTTTTCATGTGCCATAAGCAGTTCAAGGTCGTCGCCAGCGTTGAAAACGTAAAAGTTGTTTATAACGCCTTTTTCTGCTGCTTTTTTCAGGTTTTTCTCTGCGATGCCAAAGAGAGGTTTGGGAACGATGTAGTGTCCAGCTAAAGAGCCGACGTCACACTTTATTATTGAGATCGTGGCTTTTTTTGACAACACACAACCCCGTTTAAAGCTGGGTGTGCAGCGAATTTAAGTTTTTCAGATGTTTCGGGGAAAAGGCGTGGAGAAAATATGAAATAACAAGAGTTGTATAGTCAAGTGCTGGAGTGTGATGGTGTGAGCGCGGTTCGAGTAGTTTCGTTGAAGCTTCCTGAAGAAGTTTACAAAGAGATGGTTTTGCGCATTCCAGAAGGCGACAGAAGCAATTTCATACGGGAAGCCATAATGGAAAAGCTTCAGAAAACGCCTAAGGCGGACAAGCTTCTTGAGCTTGAAGAGAGGATGAGCAAAATCGAGCAAAGTGTCGGTGAAGTTAGGAAGTACCTCGCGGACCTGGAGTTGCTCACGTACCAGCATGGACGGATTAACCCGCACACGTTCTGCATTGACGAAACAGACCATACGATAGTGGATTACCTTTTGCATTACAAGGGCGCGACCACGCCGGAACTGGCGGAGTACACTAAGACTAACAGGTGGTTGGTGCTGAACAGGCTGCGGAAGATTCAGAGAAGCTCGAAGAAACAGTTCGGCAAATCCATAATAGAGTATTATGCGGGAGAGAAATCTGGAAAGAAAAAGGCTTGGTGGATAAACGAAGAGCTAATCCAAGAATAAACAGCGATTAGTTTTAAATCTGGCGGAACATTTTGTTTTGGAATGGGGCCCGTAGCCCAGCACGGATTAAGGCGTCGGCCTCCGGTCGCTATGCGGAAGAAAGCCGAAGACCAGGGGTTCAAATCCCCTCGGGCCCGCCACTACTCGGATTACTGTCCGCCTTCAAGATTGAACCGTTTGAGCGACTTCTTTTGCCCAGTTGCGTATGGCGTTCAAGTCTCTTGTGTCATAGAGTCCAGGTTCTGTTTGCGGTACCCCCGCTGCTTCTAGTTGTGGCTTGATTGACTGCATGAATTTTCCAAACAGCCAAGGCACATTGTTGAAGTTGTAAACACCTCCAAACAAGCCCAAAGCCACTGGTTGCAGATTGTATTTGGCGGCTTTTTCTTCCAGATACTTTGTTCTAGCGTTTTTGATTGACTTAGCTTTGTCTGTTTTATCATCTAATGGTTCTGTGCTACCGCAGCAGACGAACAGTGCAACTTTCTGTTTTGCTAGTTCTTTCTGGAATTTTTTAAGGAACTTTTCGGGTTCTTTAGTCCATTTGTGTATTTGGATGCCGCTGCCGACTATGACAAGCTCGTACTCGTTTATGTCTTTCACTTTGTCTTTTTTGAGGTTGACTACTTTAACATCTAGTCCTTCTTTGCTGAGTGTTTCTGCAATATCTTCTGAGGTGCTGGCTGTTGCTCCATACCTGGTGCCATAAACAATTAACGCTTTACTCATAAGTCAAGACCCCCTGTTTGTTTTTCGCTGCTCGGCTTAATACGTTTTCCGATAACCGTGCCAAAGTAACGATAGCCAACTATGCAGACTGCAGGTTTTGGATGAATTTCAAGACGATTTTTGGCTGGCTCAACGCCGTCTTCAGTGTTTTCCATGGATTCTTGAAGTAGTTAATCATGGACAGCCTCTTGTATCTCTGGACAGCCATTGCAGCTATTTCCTTTACTTCGCTCGCCATGAAATCTTCGGTGCTTATTAACGGCATCCCCCGTGTTTGTCTTACCTCGGCGAAGGCTCGGGAAGTCAAATCCCCTTGAATGTACCCTTTTTCTTTGCATTCTTTGTACAGTCTGGTTCCCAGCGACGGGGTTGCAACGTGAAGTAGCATTCCAACGTCGTATTCCTTCTTAAGCCTGAGCGCAAACTCAACCGTTCTTAGCATATGCTCCTTCTTTTCGCCTGAAAAACCAATGATGTAAAACGCTGCTGTGCTTATTCCGATTTCCTTGCACATTTTGGCAACTTCCACTACTGTCTTCAAGTTAAGGCTTTTATCGATGATGTTGTCTAAGACGTATTGGTCGCCGGATTCTATGCCAAAGAACACGCTTTGGCACCCTGACTTCTTCATTTTCTCCAAAAGTCCACGCGTCAAGTAGTCTGCTCTTATGCCGTTCGGTGTTTCCCAATTAAACTTGATGCGTTTCTCAATTATCTGGTCGCAAATAGCCTCGAACCTTTTCAGGTCAAATGTTAGGTTGTCATCTTCAAAGAATATGGTTTTGACTTTGTACTTGTTTACCACGTGCTCTATGTGGCTTATAACGTAGTTCACTGAGTGCGCCCTGAACGTTTTCCCCATGTGCAGGTGAACCGAACAGAAGCAGCAGTTAAAAGGGCAGCCCCTGCTGGTTATCATGGATACCGACCGGTCCTTGAAGCTGCGGTAACCTATCTTATTGCTGCTAAGGTACTGCTCCATGTCCACCAAATGGTACGCGGGAAAAGGAAGTTCATCCAAGTTTTTAATGAACGGTCTCGGCGCATTCTGCGTTATCGTCCCGTTCTCGCGGTAGACAATTCCCTTTACATCGCTTATCTTCTTGGTTCCCTCGGCGACCTTGACGATGTCAAGCATCGCATACTCGCCTTCCCCAATCACCGCGATGTCAATGTTCTCTGCTTCTTCCATGAACTCCACTGGTACTGCAGGGACATGCGGACCCCCTGCAACCGTTAAAATGCTCGGGTCCACCTCTTTTGTGATGCTGCTAACTTTAATCGCGTGCTCAACTTGGCATGTGAAAGGGTTAGCTATGCCGACGATGTCTGGTTTTCTCCTCCGGATTTCCTCTTTTACTCTTTCATAAGGCATGCCAACGATTATTGTGTCTCCGATTTTCCTGAATGAAGAACCCGTCATGAAAGCGTCTAAAATTTCCACTTTGTATCCTGCTTTATCAAGAACCGCCGCTATGTACATCAGACCTAGGGGAAGGTTGCCTGCCGGCGGGTCTGAGCCGGGATAAAATGTCTGCGGTGGATTGACGAGGAGTATTTTCATCGTGTTTACCATTAGGTATAAGTGGCATTTGTGAAATATTTAAACTAGGTTACAATCGTGAACGCTCAAGAAGTTGATGATTTTATGAGAGAAAAAGTGATTGTTGCGTGGAGCGGAGGCAAAGACAGCGCTCTTGCGCTTTACGAGGTTCTGAATTCTGGCAGTTACGAAGTACTTGAACTGTTGACGACAGTTGCGAAAGACCATGACAGAATCAGCATCCATGGTGTACGGCGTGTTTTGCTTGAGCAACAAACGAAAGCTCTGCGTATCCCCCTTGAGGAAATGTTTATCCTGAAAGGCGCTTCTAACGCGGAATACGAGGACAAACTGCTGGAAATGCTTAAGAGGCATAGAGATAACGGCGTTTTTTCTGTGGTTTTTGGAGACATTTTTCTAGAAGACGTGAGAAAATACCGCGAGCATCTCTTGGCGAAAGCTGGGATGAATGGATTTTTTCCGTTATGGAAAAAGGAAACGAAGCAGCTTGCGCGCAAATTCATTAACCTCGGGTTCAAGGCGATAATCACGTCAGTTGACTCGCATGTTCTTGGAAAAGATTTTGCGGGACGCGAATACGATGAAACGTTCTTGTCGGACCTGCCCGCTAACGCGGATCCATGCGGCGAAAACGGCGAGTTCCACTCATTCGTTTACGCTGGACCACCATTTCGCGAGAAGGTCGCTTTCAAAAAGGGAGAGATTACGCTGAGGGACAACCGCTTTTACAGTTGCGATTTGCTACCCGCATAGATAAAAAAAGAAAAATGGAAAAATAAAAAGTGAAGTGTATACGCGCTTTACTGGAAACGTCGTCTGCGAAGCTTTTCGATTTAGGTGACGCTTTTGCGTTTTCTCAGTACGAGCGCTCCCACCGTGACAGCCGCGATTATAACAATCACCGCAAGAACTATTCCGACAGAAGTGGCGTCTATGCCTCCTTGGGCGTCGGTGTTCATTGCATCTAAGGTGACTTTGATTTCGCCGATGTCTGTCTTGATTGTGGCAATGTCGCCTTGAATGTCAGTTATCGTTCCAGTCAGGTCGCCCAGCGTTGTGCTTATGGTCGCGGTGTCTCCTTGAATAGCCGTTACCTTCGCTTGAATGTTGTTGATGCTTGTTTCTACTGTGCCGATGTCGGTTTTGATGGTTGCCATGTTTCCGCTTAGCGAAACAAGTTGGGCGTTTATCTGGTTTAAGCTGACCTGCATTTGACCAACGTTAGTCTCGATTGTTGCTATTGAGCCTTGAATTTCCGTTAAGGTGGCATTCAGCGAGCTTATGCTTGTTTGAACTGTGCCTATGGTAGTATTGATTGTCATAATGCCTTCGTTGATTGTCAGTATTGATCCTTCTAGGTCACCCAGCATGGTACTTATCTCGGTGGCGTTTCCCTGTATGTTCGTGACGTTCAGCAGAATGTTATTCACGTTTGTTTCTACAATGCCTATGTTGGTTTCGATTGTAACTATGTTTTCGTTAATGTTGGTTATGTTTGCGTCTATGTTCTCCAAGGACACCTGAATTATGCCAATATCAGTTTTGATGATTGCTACGTTGTTATTTATCTCCGTCAGCCAAGCGTTCCATCCTGTTAGGGTCTGGCTTAGCAAGAAGGATTTCAGTGTCGTGCCTTGAACCGTTAAATAGTGTGCGTCAACAACCAAAGCGTACGTGCCTGCCGCAGCTTCACATGAGATTGTGTAAGGTATTCTGTAAAGCCCTGTATCAACGTGCTGAACTAAACTGGTTAGATCGGCGTATAATGCTCCGTCGAAGTATAAACTAGCATTGACAGACGCGTCTGTTGGAACGCCCGACAGCGAAACTAGGACGTAAAAGTCTGCGATTTCGCCTCTGAAGTGCGTTGATCCAACGTCTGCCTCAACGTCAAGTTTAACTTCTGGCTCTGAAGGAACTGTAATAACGGCTTGGCTGAGCGAAACGAAAGCAGTTGCTTGCAGTAACAGTATTGTACATGCTAGAATAGAGATGAACGCGCGTGTTTTCCTTATTTTCAGTATTCCCATTAAGGGTCTTCTCCTTTCCTAATCAAAGTTATTTTTTGCACACTTAACCTATGTTTCGAATTTAAGAATATTGCACACAAGAATATAGAATAGTTAGATTTATGTTACCGAAAACTGAAGAGTTTCGCGTTGAACTTCACGGCTGTCTAGTTTGCAAAAGGTTCATATGATTTGGGTTCCAAGTTCTAGCTAACGGTGATTTTATGTCGAAAATTCTTGTTCTCTATTATAGCCGAAGCGGAAACACGGAGAAAATGGCTAAAGCCGTGGCTGAAGGCGCAAAAAACGCGGGCAACCCTGATGTGGAGTTAAACTATCATGTTGACGCTGAAGAACTAGCCAATTTTGATGCCGTACTTATGGGTGCGCCGACGTACCATCACGATATGCCGATAGACATGAAGAAGCTGTTTGAGGAAGCAGCGGCTAAGGGTATAATCCTGAAAGATAAGGTAGGCGGAGCCTTCGGTTCTTACGGCTGGAGCGGCGAAGCGCCAAAATTGCTTCTGGAGATTATGAAAAACAAGTTTGAAATGCAAGTGGTCGAACCGCCTTTGCTGGCGAAATATGTGCCCGACGAAAACATGCTTGATAAGTGCCGCGATTTTGGAAGGCGCGTTTCCGAAACCCTTATTCATCAAACTTGACATGTTTTAAAAAGGAGG
>JAFGNM010000045.1 GCA_016927015.1 Candidatus Bathyarchaeota archaeon
TGCTGTATCCGAAAACTTCAGTTCCATACGACTTTTCCCACTCCAGCTCACCTGCCGAATTAGTTTTGACAAGCACGGCTGTTTGGTTAGAGTAATCGAGACTATACTTTGAAAACCACGAGCTTTGTTCAGTCACAACCTTTGGCGCTGAAACACCAACTATGGTGTATCCGCCGTCTGTAGTCTGAATAACCGAATTAGCCTGCACCTCCCTGTAGATTTTACTCCACTCTACCGTAGGCGCCTCAGAAACAGCTTGTAGTAAAGGAACAGAAGCAGTAATAACTAAAACCGCGAGAATTAACACAACCGCGCTTGTCAGTTTCAAGCGCCGGTTGGCAGAGGATTCAACGCTAACCCGCAAAGGCTCCACTTTCATAAACGTTGCATCAGTTTACACACTTATAATTTTTGCAAAATTCACGCCAAATCGCCTTCGCCAGCAAGTGGCAGTCCTTGAAAACCTCAGTTACGTTTAAAATCGACCGCAGACTATACACGCATCCAGAATAAACCGCCAAAGAAGAGATGAGCAGCCATGTACAAGCCGCTAGAAGTCATAGGTCCAGAACACGAGTTTTCCCTCGTCAACGAGACACTGCAACCTTTGCCCATAGTAGACAAAGTCATAAAAGACTTCCACGGGCGAACCGTGAACTTTGTTGAACTGCCCGACTTCACCTTCGGCAAAGAACTCCAAGTCCACGTCATGGAAATAAAAGCAAACGCACCCTTCAAGTCACCTGTGCTTTTCGAAGAAACCATGCAAAACGCCGTGTCAACCCTTCTCGGCTTTCTCGACAAAAAATATCACGCCCGCCTTCTCGGAACAGGCATGCACCCGTTGCTTAGGCTAAACGAGACAGGCGTGTGGTCTCACCGCCACAAAAAAATCTACCAAGAATACAGCAAAATCTTCAATCTCACACAGCATGGGTGGCTCAACATCCAAAGCTTCCACCTAAACCTCCCCTACGCACGAGAAACCACAGGCATTTTACTGCACAACCTGCTTGCTGGGATATGCGCTTATTTACCCGCCATCGCCGCCGCCTCCCCCCTATGCGAAGGCACAATAAGCCCCAACGTGGATAATCGCCTCTTCTTTTACAAGCTGAACCAGCAGGAAGTCCCATCAATAACAGGCGACATAATCCCCGAACCCGTCTCCTCCTTCACCCAATACCACAAAGACATAATCGTCAGGTACTCACAGGACTTGGCTAAAGCAGGCGCAGAAAAGACAATCCTATTCAAAGAATGGGTAAACTCCAGAGGCATAATCTTCAGGTTCGACCGCTCAGCACTCGAAGTGCGCGTGATGGACGAACAAGAATGCATTAAATCCGACGTAGCCCTAAGCTGCTTCGTCAGAGCCGTCCTTCGCGGGTTAATGGCTGAGCACGCAGAGCCTTTGCCGCATCAACTTCTAGTCAAAGACTTCAACTCCGTGATTGCTGAAGGGTTAAACGCCAAAGTTGTGCATCCAAAAGGCGCAACAGCACGCCAAGTGTGCCAGTACCTATTCCGCGTGGCTACAGAAAATGCTGAAGAGGACGAGAAAAAATACCTTTGGATAATACGGAAAAGAATCGAAAACGGCAACCTATCCGACCTCATCCGCGAAAGAGTCCTGAAGAAAGCCCAGAAAACCGAACTTAAAGAAGCGATAGTCAACGTCTATTCAACGCTTATTAACTGCCTCGCCAATAATCAACCCTACTTCTAAACGGCAAATGAAGGAAACCTCTCCATGTTTGACGAAGCTGTAAACAAAACCTGCTCCTTCGACGTTTGCTGCCTGTGCACGCACAGCTGTTGCCAAGACGCAAAACCGCCGCTGACAAGCGAACGCAAAAAAATAATCGCCAGTTACCTGCAAAAGCAAAAACTTCCAATAACAAACCCGTTCACGCACGAAGATTATTCTTACCCAGCAGTGGACGCAATGGGCTTCTGCATCTTCTACAACAAAGAAACAAAAAAGTGCCTGGTGCACCCAGTTAAGCCTGAAACCTGCCGTGCTGGACCAGTAACCTTCGACATAAACCGCCGCACCCAAAAAGTCGAATGGTACCTGAAAACCGCGGAACTATGCGCACTCGCCCATGTGCTGCACGAAAACAAACCTGCATTCAACGCGCATTTCGAAATAGCCAAAAAAGACCTGCTAACGCTCATCCAAAAACTTGACTCAAAAGCTCTGCAAGCAATCCTGAAAATCGAGGAGCCTCAAACATTCAAAATAGGCGAAGCTGATTTACCAGAAGAAGCAGCGGAGAAACTGGAAATTAAACAGCCACCCAAGCAGTAACCTTGCAATATTTCTCGCTCATGCCTCTACAAGATAGGCTTTACAGGAAGCCAGTTTCCCTTAACTTCAACGCAACCACTATGTTACCTTTAAACTGGAGCTTCCCAGCGAAAAACGCCTTCTCCGCGCTCAACCTGCCGTTAACCAAGTCCATGTAATCCGCCTCCGCCATGCTTAACGACAAGGTAGGCGACGGATGCGTCCCCTCTTTAACTTCCAGCTTCTGTTCCTTTATCGTAACCATCCACGCGCCGCCGTTAGAACCCGCAACGTTCACTTGGACCACAACATCCACCCCTTCCGCTTTTTCAGGCTTAAATTTGCTAGGTAAAACCTTTTCGAAAAATTCCTTCGGCGTTTCTGCTGTCATAAACACCCTTCTTCCACACTGTTTTCTGCTATTTAACAGCACCCTGCATTTTGAACTTTTCCTTCAACTCCGCCAAACTACCGACTCTTCCACCAGACAACGTCATAACTGTAAGTTGAATCTTCGCAGCCTCCTCAACCATCTCATTCAAACTGCACGCCGCCTCCAAGCTTGAGCCAACGGTAACGATGCCATGGTTCTCCAAAA